>NZ_JAEKEC010000001.1:1955000-2255000 GCF_016651305.1 Pseudomonas sp. TH06
TTCGTCAAACAACTGAAAATCATCAAGACCAACTCCCCGGTATCGTCCATCAACCAGGACAAGGACGGCGTGACCGTCAAGGTCGGCGCTGTTGGTTATCAGGCGGATTACGTTGTGCTGGCAGTACCGCTGCGTGCTCTGAACAAGATTCAGATGACCCCGGCGCTGGATGCTCAGCATCAGGCCGCGATCAAGGGTACCAACTACGGCTGGCGCGACCAGATCATGCTGAAGTTCAAGACGCCCGTGTGGGAAAGCAAGGCGCGCATGTCCGGCGAGATCTACAGCAACGCCGGTCTGGGCATGCTTTGGATCGAGCCGGCCCTGAAGGGCGGCGCCAACGTGGTGATCAACTTGTCCGGCGACAACGCCCGTGTGATGCAGGCGTTCGGCGACAAGCAGATGGTCGATCAGGTGCTGATCCGTCTGCACGCGTTTTATCCACAGGCCCGTGGCTCGTTCACTGGTTATGAAATCCGTCGCTACAGCACCGACCCGTCGATGGGTGGCGCATACCTGGCTTACGGCCCGGGCCAGATCAGCAAATTCTGGCGGATCTGGGAACGTCCGCTGCAACGCGTAGCGTTCGCTGGCGAACACACAGACACCTTGTACCCGGGGACTCTGGAAGGCGCCCTGCGCACCGGTCAGCGTGCGGCCAGTCAGGTTGAAGACCTGGCGGCGGGCAAATCGTTCGAGCCAGCCAAAGTGGTGCCGGCCGCAGCAGCGGCAGGCGCGGCGGGTGCCGTGGCGGCGAAGAAGGGCAACTTCTTCAGCAACCTGTTCGGCGGTTCGGATGACGACAAGAAGCCAGAGCCTGTGAAGGCGCCAGAACCTGCTCCAGCACCAGTTGCTCCAGCGCCTGCGCCTACCCCGGCACCTGCGCCAGCTCCGGTGGAAGCACCGAAGCCTGCTGTTCCGGTTAAAGCCGAGCCTGCGAAGAAAGCGGCGGCCAAGCCTGCGGCGAAGAAGCCAGCAGCGAAAACCGAAGCGAAAAAACCAGCGGCCAAACCGGCAGCGAAAAAGGCTGAACCGGCGAAGAAGCCAGCGACGAAACCTTCTGCGACGACGACCGATACCAAGGCGCAGTAAGCCTTTGCTTCAATAGAAAAACGCGGCCATAAAAGCCGCGTTTTTTTTGCTTTCAAAAAAATCTCCCCCAGCTTCAGTTGTGCAGTATCGGGTCTTACCTCTGCACCGGATGCTTCCCACAAAACAATCAGAACGAAGTGATAGCGGGTACCTGATCTCCAATTATATTCTTGAAAAAAATTGGAGATACTCTATGAAAGCGCTTGCGATAACTTTTCTGCTAATAGCACTTTGCGGTTGTGCAAATGGACATTTTTTTCCGGGGGGATATGGCTCTGAACTTGCCCATAAATGCCAGATAGATCCCTACAGCGCGGATTGTTTACAACCGCCACCGGTTCTCAGGAACTAATCAGTAATAAAAATGCAGGGGCGATTAAAACTCCCATTTGAAGAACTGCGTACCGTCGGGTAAGTTTCTGAGCCATCTCTGCTTTGGTTTCCGAATTCTCCCTGGGGTAAAGCCAGCGCGTGCCCAGCGCAGACTCCCCGTGCGCTGATCGTAAATGACCAGATTTCCATCATCCTGAATACTCATGAAAGTGTTGTACCACAGTGACTTGTCAAGGCTGTGAGTACCCTCAGCGATCCATAATCGCCGTCTGGAAGGGTCGTAAAGAAAGCCGTTATTGCTGATGACAAATTGCAGCGTCTCGCGCATTTTCTTTGGATGCAAAGTTGCGCTGTAAGGCTGGTTACTGTCGGCGATCCAAATGACGGTTTCACCTTCTTTGATTACCAGGTTTCCATCACTCTGCAATATTAGACGAAATCGGCCATTTTCCGATTGCAAGTATTGCCCAGGAGACATTGTTTGGTTCGGAGGTAACACCGATGAACCGCTTGCTTGAAAGGGGGTGTAACGGAGAGCCATGTATTTCACCTTCTCAATGAATGATTTGAGTCACCATTTGATCAGGTTGGAAAGTGCAAATAGAGATACATATTTATTGATTGAAAAGTTTCGCTATTTTAGATCTTGTCGTGAAAGTCGCCTGTCGGTATCACGCTTGCTGACGCCGAGTCGGACCGCGAGAATCGACCATTCTGCCCTGAGCATCTCGCTAAAAAATCGCCTTTAATCTTTCCTTAACACGCCACTTCCAGACTCTTGATCGTATTTCTCGATATTTCAAAGCGAAATTTTCCGCTTTAATTCGATAGATAACTCGCTAGTCTTGGTTCGCAGTTCTCACAGGATTTGGGCAATGCAGCTACGTAACTCTTCTTCGCGCTATGGTTGGGTCAGCATCTTCATGCACTGGGGCGTGGCGCTGGTGGTTTTCGGACTGTTTGCGCTGGGTCTGTGGATGGTCGGGCTGGATTACTACAGCACCTGGCGCAAAGACGCGCCGGACCTGCACAAGAGCATCGGTTTGGTGTTGTTGGGCGTGATGGTCTTGCGGGTGTTGTGGCGCTTTATCAGCCCACCGCCGCCGACGCTGCAAAGCTACAGCCGCATGACTCGTATCGGTGCCAAATTCGGCCACGGGTTTCTGTATCTCGCGCTGTTCGCTGTGATGATTGCCGGTTACCTGATTTCCACCGCAGACGGTGTCGGGATCCCGGTGTTTGGCCTGTTTGAAGTTCCTGCACTGGTTTCCGGGCTACCGGATCAGGCAGATACCGCTGGGGTGATTCATCTCTGGCTGGCGTGGGCGGTGGTAATTTTTTCCGGCCTCCATGCGTTGGCAGCATTGAAGCACCACTTTATCGATCGTGATGCGACCCTGACGCGAATGCTCGGTCGCAAAGCCTGAAGTTCAACCTCGACTCAAAGGAAAAGAAAGCATGTTGAAAAAGACTCTGGCCGCTCTGGCAATCGGTTCTGCCGTGCTGTCCGCCAACGTAATGGCCGCTGATTACACCGTCGACAAAGAAGGTCAGCACGCCTTCGTCGACTTCAAGATCAGCCACTTGGGCTACAGCTACATCACCGGTACCTTCAAGGATATCGACGGCAAGTTCAGCTTTGACGCTGCCAAGCCTGAAGACAGCAAAATCGAATTCAACGTGAACCCGTCCAGCGTGTTCACCAACCACGCCGAACGTGACAAGCACATCGCCAGCAAAGACTTCCTGGACGTGAGCAAGTTCGCCAAGGCGACTTTCGTGTCCACCAGCGTCAAGTCCACCGGCAAAAACGCCGACGGCAAAGAAACTGCTGACGTGACCGGCGACCTGACCCTGCACGGCGTGACCAAGCCAATCGTGGTCAAGGCTACTTTCCTGGGTGAAGGCAAGGATCCATGGGGCGGCTACCGTGCCGGCTTCGAAGGCACCACCAGCATCAAGCGCTCTGATTTCGGCAAGATGATGGACCTGGGTCCACAGTCCGACAAAGTCGACCTGTACATCTCGTTTGAAGGTGTGAAAGCGAAGTAAGTAGATTGCGCCATCAGAACGCCGACCTTCGGGTCGGCGTTTTGCTGTCTGGCGTTCAGGCAATACTGTCTTGATACTCGATGATTTGCTGGCGCAGCCACGTCAGTAAGCTCGCCAGCTGTGCCGAACGTCTGGAATGAGTTGGCCACAGCATGAAATATCGGGATGCGTGCACGGGTTCGACGTCGGTCAGCCTGACCAGTTGCCCGCGCTGGATCATGGCGTGAGCAATGGATCGACGTGTCAGTGCAACGCCGTAGCCCAGGCGCGCGGCTTCCAGCATCAACGTTGAATCAGTGAATTCGAGTGCCGCCGGGGGGCGGGTTTGCTCGACGCCTCCCGCCGTCAGCCATGTCGACCAGCTTTCACTGGCGTGAAGCAGCGGGTGCTCAAGGACGGAAGCGGCGTCCGTCGGCAAGCGCCCGTGATTGAATTGAGGGGCCGCGACGACGATCAAAGAATCTGACATCAGCGGTTCGCAGTGCACATCTGGCCATTTTCCATGGCCGAACCGAATGGCGGCGTCGATGATTTCGCCCTCGAAACTGGACAGCTCCATGCTGGCCACCAGTTTCAGGCGCAAGCCAGGGTGGGCGTCGATAAATCCTTGCAGGCGCGGCAACAACCAGAACATGCCGAAGGACGGCAGCACCGAGAGGGACAGTTGTGGGTGTCGGGTTCTGTACAGGAATTTCTCTGTGACGCCGGCGATTTCACCGAGCGATTGGCGGATCTGATAAGCGTAAACACGCCCCTCTTCGGTCAGCGCTACGCCTCGACCGTTGCGCTCAGTCAGGTTGATACCCAGGTATTCCTCCAGAGAGCGTATCTGGTGGCTGACGGCGCTGTGGGTGACGTGCAGTTCGGTGGCGGCGAGGTTGACCTTGCCCAGTCTTGCGAGGGCTTCGAACGCCCGAAGGGCGGCTAACGGAGGGAGTTTCAATAGTTGAATTCCATTCACTGAACCGGGCAAAAAACGCCGCTATACGTGGGTTGTCGAGGTTGCGAATAATCCACCGCACGCCCCGGTGGGCGTTAATGACTTCGTGCCCCTTCGACTAGGATCTGTTCATGCTAATCAATGAAATCAAGGCAATGCTGGAGAACTACTTCAGCGTGTTACAAACCCAGGATTTACAGGGCTTCGACGAAGTTTTCCACTCCGGCTGTGTCCTCTACAGTGCTCAGGACGGGGAAGTAACCGTGCGGCCCTTCGCGCAATATCGCGCCATGGTGCAAGGACGCGAATCGCCGCAAGAGCGCGGATTTGCGAGCCTGGACGAGATTCTGATGATCGATGTGATGTCGCCGGAAATGGCGATGGTTAAGGTACGTCTGCGACTGTTCGACAATATTATGGTCGACTATCTGAACGTGATGAAAGTGCAAGGTAAATGGATGATCTTCGCCAAGCTCTTCCATAAACAAGGCAACGTGGCGTGATTGTCAGGCTGTGAGAGAGGGCAATCGAATTGACTGCCCTAAACAAAAACGCCCCGAACCAGTCGGGGCGTTTTTGTGAGGGGTCACTCAGCGATTGCGGGTCAGCAATGCCGGTTTTTCGCCGCGTGGACGGCTTGGCAGTTGATCGAGCTGCTCAGGTGTCGGGAAGCGATCAGCCTTCGACTCCTTGTGCATGATCTTCGGGCCAGTGCTGCGCGGGTTCTGCACGGCGGGTTCGCTGCGTGGCTGATCGTCACGGGCCGGACGGCGGTTGCGCGACGACGAGGAAGACTCGTCGCGACGACCCGGCTGACCATCACGCGGCGCGCCGTTGCGCGGGCCGCTGCGTTTGGCTGGCGGGGTGCCGGTGCTCGAACCGTTGCTGTTGCGCGGGCCATTCTGACGACCTTGCGACTGACCGCCGCGTGGCGCGCCGGTACCCGCACCTGCGCCCTGAGCCGGTGCGCCTGGACGACGGCCGCGACCGCCGGCAGGGGCAGGCTTCGGCACGTAGTCAACGCGGTTACCGAAGTTATCGATATCGTCGTCGAGGAATTCGTCCGGTGCACGATCAGCAGCGGCGCGTGGCGTTTGGCTCGGACGCTGTTCGCGGGCCGGGGTGCCTTCGCGTGGTTTCTGCTGGCGGGCAGGGCGCTCGCCGCGTTCGCCGGCAGGTTTGTCTTTGCCTTTGTCCTTGCCTTTGTCTTTACGACCGCCGCCACCGCCGCCGCCATTCGGGCCGTCGCCGCGCGGGCCACGGGAATTGCGCGGGTTGCGCACGTCCGGACGTTCGCGCACTTCAGGCTTCTCGGCCTCGATGGTGCTGGAGTCGAAGCCCATCAGATCGCCGTCGGCAATCTTCTGTTTGGTCATGCGCTCGATGCTTTTCAGCAGTTTCTCTTCGTCCGGCGCGACCAGCGAAATCGCCTCGCCCGAACGACCGGCGCGGCCAGTACGGCCGATACGGTGTACGTAATCTTCATCGACGTTTGGCAGCTCGAAGTTGACCACGTGTGGCAACTGGTCGATGTCCAGACCGCGAGCAGCGATGTCGGTGGCGACCAGGATGCGCACTTCGCCAGCCTTGAAGTCGGCCAGAGCTTTGGTGCGGGCGTTCTGGCTCTTGTTACCGTGGATCGCCACGGCTGGCAGGCCATGCTTGTCCAGGTATTCGGCCAGACGGTTGGCGCCGTGCTTGGTGCGGGTGAACACCAGCACCTGTTCCCAGGCACCTGCGGTGATCAAGTGAGCCAGCAACGCACGTTTGTGGCTGGCCGGCAGACGGAATACGCGCTGTTCGATGCGCTCGACCGTGGTGTTCGGCGGCGTCACTTCGATGCGTTCCGGGTTATGCAGCAGCTTGCCGGCAAGGTCGGTGATGTCTTTGGAGAACGTTGCCGAGAACAGCAGGTTCTGACGCTTGGCCGGCAGACGTGCGAGAACTTTCTTCACGTCGTGGACGAAACCCATGTCGAGCATGCGGTCAGCTTCGTCGAGGACGAGGATTTCAACGTGGGACAGATCGACGCTGCCTTGGCCGCAGAGGTCGAGCAAACGACCCGGGCAGGCAACGAGGACGTCAACACCACGGGACATGGCCTGAACCTGTGGGTTCATGCCGACGCCGCCGAAGATGCAGGCGCTGACGAATTTCAGGTCACGGGCGTAGATCTTGAAGCTCTCGTGTACCTGGGCCGCGAGTTCGCGGGTCGGGGTCAGGACCAGGACGCGTGGTTGGCGCGGGCCGTGACGCTGGGATTTGTCCGGGTGACCGTTGGGGAACAACCGCTCCAGGATCGGAAGGGCGAAACCGCCGGTTTTACCAGTACCTGTCTGAGCCGCAACCATCAGGTCGCGACCTTGCAACACGGCGGGAATGGCCCGCTGTTGCACCGGAGTAGGCTCGGTATAGCCCGCATCTTCGATGGCGCGGACTAAAGCCTCGGAGAGACCGAGGGAAGCAAAGGACATGAGTAATCCTGTTTTAGTTAGGGCTTGGCCCAATGGGAGTCTTGCCTGGCGCGAATCACGTTTAAGAGGACGCAATCCCGTCCGGTCCTGCTGCGGTTCCGAAGGCACGTCAGGAGCGCTCGCGCGGGCTGAAAGCTGCGCTGTAGCGGGTCGAGAGGCCTTTTACGGTTCCGGGCGTCCGGGCGTGAGCCTGGCGGGAACGCCGGAGTATAACAGAGCAATCACTGCGCGCTGCTTTCCTGCTGCTCAACGGTTTTACCGCTGGCCGAGGCATTGCCTGACGGTGCGCCAGCGCTGGGCGCCGCGCCATAGCGTGCGCTCAGCTCGGCGTACGCCGGTTCACGCTTGAATCGCTTGAGCTCGGCACCAAAACGCTGCACCAGCAAATCCATCCCGGCATTGCGCCGAACCGCAAGAAACTGGCTCTGACGGCTAATAACTGTCGGGTTTTCAGTGATTTGATCGCGTATATCCAACTGATCGAGCAAATGCTGACCAACGCGGTGATCGGTGATCAGCAGGTCAATGCGTCCGCGCACCAATTTGCCGAAATTGGCTTCATGGGTCGGCGCTGGCTCACGGGTAAACAGTGTCGATTCGCGAAAGTCGGGGCTGTACAGATAACCCGGTGAGGTGCCGATGGTCAGGCCTTTGAGTTCTTCGAGGTTGCTGAAGGGGTGCGGTCGATCGTTGGCGTAGAACATCACGAACTCGACATCCGACAGCGGTTCGCTGGGGTAGAGCAGGGTGGCATCGCGCTCGTCGCTGTGGAAGATATCCAGTGCGCCGTCGGCCTGACCGGTTTCAAGCATCGACAGACAGCGTTTCCAAGGCAGAAATTGCCATTCGACTTCAATGCCCAGGCGTTTGAACACGATGGCGGTGGTTTCGTAGTCGAGCCCGAGGTTCTTGCCGTTCTCCTCGTAGACATAAGGCGCCCACGGTTCGGTGACAATGCGCAGCTTCTCGCCTCGAGCGGCGAAGCTCAGGCAAGCAAAAACCAGCACGGTGAAAAACTGCGCGATCAAAGGCATGGCTTGAGATTACGACGAGAAACGCGAAAGAGCCAGAAAGTGCCTGCACAAGCTCTGTTTCGGGCCTTTAAAAGCAAAAGATCGCAGCCTTCGGCAGCTCCTACACGGGATACGAAATCTCAATGTAGGAGCTGCCGAAGGCTGCGATCTTTTGATCTTGCTTGTCGCTTTCAGCTTGAAGCCTGTAGCTGCTTCAACGCGGCAACTTCAGGTTATTCCAGATCGCCAGGCTAGGCTCAGCCTGGTTCATGGAATAGAAGTGCAGCCCCGGTGCGCCACCTTGCAGCAGGCGTTCGCACATCTCGCTGACGACTTGCTCGCCGAAGCGCTGAATGCTTTGGCTGTCATCGCCGTAGGCTTCCAGCTGCTTGCGGATCCAGCGCGGGATTTCAGCACCGCAGGCGTCGGAGAAGCGCGCGAGTTTGCTGTAGTTGGTGATCGGCATGATCCCCGGTACTACCGGAATATCCACGCCTAGCGCCTGCAAACGGTCGACGAAGTAGAAGTAGCTGTCGGCGTTGAAGAAGTACTGGGTGATCGCGCTGTCGGCGCCGGCACGAGCCTTGCGCACGAAGTTGGCGAGATCGTCTTCGTAGTTGCGCGCTTGCGGATGCATCTCCGGGTACGCAGCGACTTCGATGTGGAAATGGTCACCGGTTTCTTCACGAATGAATTCAACCAGTTCATTGGCGTGACGCAGCTCGCCGCTGGTCATGCCCATGCCGGACGGCAGGTCGCCACGCAGGGCGACGATGCGCTTGATGCCGGCAGCCTTGTACTCGTTCAGCAGGCCGCGCAGGTCGTCCTTGCTGTCGCCGACGCACGACAGGTGCGGTGCGGCCGGTACTTTGACTTCGCTTTCCAGTTGCAGAACGGTGTTGAGGGTGCGATCACGCGTCGAACCACCAGCGCCATAGGTGCAGGAGAAAAAATCGGGATTGTACGTTGCCAACTGACGGGCAACGTTGAGCAGTTTTTCATGCCCAGCATCGGTCTTGGTCGGGAAGAACTCGAAGCTGTAGCGACGGTCTTGGGACATGGTCATACCCTTGGAAACACGTAAGCCGGACGCTGCACCCCTGTAGGAGCTGCCGCAGGCTGCGATCTTTTGATCTTGAAAGATCGCAGCCTGCGGCAGCTCCTACACAGAGCGGTCAGCAGCGCCAGTCAGGCAACGCGGCGTGCCAGGCACACCGCGTTGACGCTCAGCCAATCAGTAGCGGTAAGCGTGCGGCTTGAACGGGCCTTCGACGGTGACGCCGATGTAGTCAGCCTGTTGCTTGGTCAGTTGAGTGACCACGCCGCCGAAGCCGCGAACCATTTCCAGGGCCACTTCTTCGTCGAGTTTCTTCGGCAGTACTTCAACGGTCAGGCGCTCGGCTTTCTGGGCTGGCGACAGGTCGGCGTACTTCTGGCCGAACAGGAAGATCTGCGCCAGCACCTGGTTGGCAAACGAACCGTCCATGATGCGGCTTGGGTGACCGGTAGCGTTACCCAGGTTCACCAGACGGCCTTCGGCCAGCAGGATCAGGTAGTCGTCGTTCTGCGCGTCGAAAGCGCCCGGGCCGGTACGGTGGATCTTGTGTACCTGTGGCTTCACTTCTTCCCATGCCCAGTTCTTGCGCATGAAAGCGGTGTCGATTTCGTTGTCAAAGTGACCGATGTTGCAGACAACGGCGCGCTTCTTCAGGGCTTTGAGCATGTTTGCGTCGCAAACATTGACGTTACCGGTGGTGGTCACGATCAGGTCGATCTTGCCCAGCAGCGCTTTGTCGATGCTTGCTTCGGTGCCGTCGTTGATACCGTCGACGAATGGCGAAACCAGCTCGAAACCGTCCATGCAGGCTTGCATGGCGCAGATCGGGTCAACTTCGGACACTTTAACGATCATGCCTTCCTGACGCAGGGACTGGGCCGAGCCCTTGCCCACGTCACCGTAACCGATGACCAGCGCTTGCTTGCCGGACAGCAGGTGGTCAGTACCGCGCTTGATCGCGTCGTTCAGGCTGTGACGGCAGCCGTACTTGTTGTCGTTCTTGGACTTGGTCACCGAGTCGTTGACGTTGATGGCCGGGATTTTCAGCTCGCCCTTGGCCAGCATGTCCAGCAGACGGTGTACGCCGGTGGTGGTTTCTTCGGTCACGCCGTGAACGCGGTCCAGAACCTGTGGGTACTTGTCGTGCAGCAGCTGAGTCAGGTCGCCGCCGTCGTCGAGGATCATGTTGGCGTCCCATGGCTGGCCATCCTTCAGGATGGTCTGCTCCAGGCACCACTCGTACTCTTCTTCGGTTTCACCTTTCCAGGCGAAAACCGGGATGCCGGCAGCAGCAATGGAAGCGGCAGCCTGATCCTGAGTCGAGAAAATGTTGCAGGACGACCAGCGTACTTCGGCACCCAGGGCAACCAGGGTTTCGATCAGCACGGCGGTCTGAATGGTCATGTGGATGCAGCCGAGGATTTTCGCGCCCTTGAGCGGCTGCTCGGAAGCGTACTTGCGACGCAGACCCATCAGGGCCGGCATTTCCGATTCGGCGATGATGGTTTCGCGACGGCCCCAGGCAGCCAGGGACATGTCGGCAACTTTGTAATCGTTAAAATCTGCAGGCGTGATAACAGCGCTCATGAAGAGCCTCCATTCGTAATGTATGCGAATGGGCGCCGTTGTGCGTTTAGTGTCCGGCCGTGGCCAGTCAACGCCCCATCCGAGCCTGACAGGTTGAACCTGCTGCAGCGCCCCTCGGACAGGTGGCGGGAAAACGGTAGCAAGTGAACGTTACCGTTTTGAAACGGGGGCGATTATAGCCGTCTAGACTGATCTTCCAAAGGGTTTCTGTCGGCCAAATGAAGATCGTTAATGGCGACCATAGTCGAAGCCGCATGGAGCATGACCGATCAGTCTGCCAAGATGGCGCCCATCTTTCGGCAAACGCTCAGGAGTGAACATGAATTTCCACACCCGCAAATGGGTAAAACCCGAAGACCTGAACCCCAACGGCACCTTGTTCGGCGGTAGCCTGTTGCGCTGGATCGACGAAGAAGCGGCGATCTACGCCATCGTGCAACTGGGCAATCAGCGCGTGGTGACCAAGTACATTTCCGAAATCAACTTCGTCAGCGCCTCGCGCCAGGGCGACATCATCGAACTGGGCATCACCGCCACCGAGTTCGGCCGCACCTCGATCACCCTGACCTGCGAAGTGCGCAACAAGATCACCCGCAAGAGCATCCTCACGGTCGAGAAGATGGTGTTCGTCAATCTCGGCGAAGATGGCTTGCCGGCGCCGCACGGGCGTACCGAGATCAAGTACGTCAAAGACCAGTTCCAGGAAGATGAACTCGTCACCAAGTGATATTGGTAGTGCGGCCTTCGCGAGCAGGCTCGCTCCCACAGAGATTGCGCTGACCTGTAGGAGCTGCCGAAGGCTGCGATCTTTTGATCTTGCCGCTAAAAAACAAGATCAAAAGATCGCAGCCTTCGGCAGCTCCTACATTGTCGGCGTGCACCCAAGGATTCGCGTGGCGCCTATAGAACGTATTCCATAGCGCGAAGGTCGTAGGTAAACACCACCCCCACGGTTCCCACGCCATGACCACGCCAACCGACGGCAAGACCCCCGACCTCTCGGCCAAAGAGCAGCACGAAGTCGAGAAAAGCCAGCCGCCCCGCGCGGCGGTTCTGCACGAAATCATCCGTACTCAGGGCGATCAGGAACTGGAGCGCAGCATTGCCGCGCTGTGGTGGTCGGCGCTGGCCGCAGGGCTGACCATGGGCCTGTCGTTGATGGGCATGGGCCTGCTCAATTCGCGCCTGCCCGAGGGCGATGAATTCAAGGTGATCGCCAGTTTTGGCTACTGCGCGGGTTTTCTCGCAGTGATCCTCGCCCGTCAGCAATTGTTCACCGAGAACACTCTGACCGCCGTACTGCCGGTGATGACCAAACCGACCCTGCGCAATTTCGGCCGGCTGATCCGGTTGTGGGGCGTGGTGCTGTTCGGCAACCTGTGCGGCACCATTCTGGTGGCGTATGTGATGCTTGAACTACCGATCTTTGACACCAAGACCGACCAGGCCTTCCTCGAAATCGGCCGCAAGGTCATGGAAAACCACGCCAGCCAGATGTTCGCCAAAGGCATCGTCTCCGGCTGGATGATCGCCACCATGGTCTGGATGATCCCGTCCATGGAGAGCGCGAAGATGTGGATCATCATCCTCATCACCTACCTCATGGCCCTCGGCGATTTCACCCACATCGTGGTGGGCTCGGCGGAGGTTTCGTACCTGGTGTTTGCCGGCGAGCTGCCTTGGAGTGATTTCTGGGCGGTATTTGCCGGGCCGACGCTGGCGGGCAACATCATCGGCGGCAGCTTCATCTTCGCGCTGATCAGTCATGCACAGATTCGCAGCGAAAGCGGCTCACTGAAATCCGCCGACTCTGAGAAGGCTCATGGCGAGTCGAAGAAGGATTAAGCGCGGTCAGGCTCCGCAACTGAAAGTGCCTCGCACAAAGCGCTGAGCATGTTCGGCCGATCAGTCTGCACAGGGCTGATCAGCGCAATCTCTCGGTCATACCGGCTATCACCAATCCGGCTTACCGCGCATTTATGACCCCATTGTTCAAAGCCGGACCAATAGGGCACAAGGCTTACACCAAGGCCTCCGGTCACGAGCATGGCAATGGTTTCCAGTGCATCGAGATCCACCAGCGGCGTCGGCGCCAATCCATGGTCCGCCAAATAATGCTCGGCATGCCGTCCGCCCCAGGCATCAGGGTCGTAGCGGATGTACGCCTGGCTCATCAGTTGGGCGAGGATGCTGTCCGAGGACTTTTCCTTCGACAGAAACACCAGCGGTTCCTTGCGCAGGGATACTGCTTTCAGGGCCTTGGGCAATTCAAACGGCGGAACAACCAGGATCGCAGCGTCCACTTCACCTGAGAGAAGTGCTTGATACAGCGAGCGTGATGTTCCCGGCACGATCACTGGCGTGAGCCCCGGCGCGAGCTCGGTCAGTGCTCGCAATGTTCCAGGCAGGACCCCCGTCAGAGCTGTGGAAATCGCGCCTATGCGCAACTGCCCCGTGAGCCCTGCCACGTCGGCGTCTCCCGCCAGCAATGCGGTTTCGCGAACGATGCGTTTGGCTCTGGGCAATAAGCCCAGGCAGGCCTGACTCGGCTTGGCGGCGTGACCGACCCGAGATAGCAGTTCAAAGCCGAGTTGCCGTTCGAGGGCGAGAATTCGCTGACTGATGGCTGCGGCCGTCAGTCCCTCGACGCGGGCGGCATGGGCTATCGAGCCACATTCCACGACGGTGATAAGGCTTTTTAAATAGCGCGTATCCATAAGAAATGCTTTCGATAGCGGAAAGAATTACAGGCTATCTCTTTTGATTGAAACCGCACAGTCTTCAGCTGTTTTCATCATTCGGCGATCGTCAGGAGCTCTCCATGCAGTCGATTTTTCATCTTGCTATGCACGTCCGCGATTTGCAGCTTTCCCGCCAGTTCTACGGTGATCTGCTCGGATGCGAGGAAGGGCGCAGCACCGATACCTGGGTTGATTTCAATTTTTTCGGGCATCAATTGTCGTTGCATTTGGGAGAACCCTTTGCAGTGACCAACACCGGGAGAGTCGGTGAGCATGACGTACCGATGCCGCACCTTGGGGTGATACTTGAGATGTCGGACTGGCTGGCCTTGAAAGACCGTTTGATCGAAGGCCAGGTGCAATTTGTTTTGCCGCCGAGCATTCGTTTTCCAGGAGAACCCGGTGAGCAGGCAACCATGTTCTTTCTGGACCCGGCCGGAAATCCCATCGAGATAAAGGGCTTCACTGATCTGCAGGGCGTTTATGCACAACTTTAACCAAAACGACGCCACCGCCATTTCCGCAATGGTTCGTTCGGATGTCGTGAGCGCAGAGACAGTTGCCGAGCACTTTCTCGACTGTGTCGGAGCGCAAGAGCAAAGCATAAAAGCCTTTGTTTCGTTCGACCCGGACGGGGTGCGCCGTCAGGCTCGCCAACTGAAAAACGGCCACACGAAAAGCCTGCTCGCGGGTGTGCCCGTGGGGGTCAAAGACATCTATGACACCGTGGATCATCCCACGCGCTTTTTCTCCCCGATCTATGCGGACAACTGTCCGTCGCGTGACGCCCATGTCGTCGCGCTTCTGCGCCAGGCCGGCGCGGTGATCATGGGCAAGACCCACACCACCGAATTCGCTTACATGCATACCGGCCCAACCCGTAATCCACATGATCTTGATCGCACACCCGGCAGTTCCAGTGCCGGTTCGGCAGCGGGAATGGCGGCCGGTTTTTTTCCGCTCGCATTGGGCACGCAGACTGCCGGGTCATTGATCAAACCGGCCTCGTATTGCGGACTGTATGCGTTCAAACCCTCTTACGGACTGGTGTCTCTGGAAGGGGTCAAGCCCTTGGCGCCGAGCTTCGACACGGTGGGTTGGTATGGCCGATCGGTGCGTGATCTGCAACTGCTGGCTCAAGTCCTCATTCCCGGTTTACCGACGCCTGCTCATGAGCGTCAGTCATGCACGTTCGGCTTCTGCCGTACGGCGCGCTGGGATCAGGTCGACGCGGACGTCGCCAGTTCATTGCACGCTGCGGTTGAAGCGCTGCGTCTGGCGGGGCATCAAGTGAGCGAGGTGTCGTTGCCCGAGGAGTTTGCGACGGTGTTCGATGACCATTTATTGATCAACGATTGCGAGGGTGCACGATCAATGGCCAAAGAACTGCAAGCGCACCCTGAGCTACTCAGTGATGAATTGTTGGCCATGATTGAACGCGCCCGTATGACGACCTGGGAGCAAGAGTCTGCGGCGAAGCAGCGTTTGGCGACGCTGGCCGCTGTGCTGGAACCGCTGTTCAAGCCGTTTGACGCCGTGCTGGGTGCGAGCTGTGGCATCGTCGCTCCTTTGGGCCTTGGCGCGACCGGACCTTCCGATTTCAGCAAGTGCTGGATGGCGTTTGGTTTGCCTCAGATCAACCTTCCTCTCGTGCGCAATGCCGGGGCGTTACCCGTTGGACTGCAAATGATCGGAGGTTTTCGACAAGACAGCCTGCTGTTACACGCAGCGGAGCAGGTTGATGCCGTATTCAGAGCTGCTGGCTGATACAGGCGGCGGCAGTCCGTCGCAGCGCGAGTGCGCTGCGACGGTGCCCGGATCAAGGGTCAGTGTGCAGAGTCGGCAGCGCTGACGCTTTGCGGGGTGGTCACCCCGCGAACGACGCGGCCAATGGTCAGGCCCTGCAGCAGAATCGATGACAGCACGACGATGTAGGTGATGCTCAGCAACAAGTCACGCTCGGCACCCAGCGGTAGTGACAGGGCCAGGGCAACCGATACGCCACCGCGCAAACCACCCCAGGTCAACACGCGAATCGTGCCGCGTGGCACGGTCCGCCAGCGCCGCAAAAGCAGGATGGCCGGGGCCACGGTGAGCAGACGCGACAGCAGAATCGCCACCGCCAGCAGGCTCGCCGCTGCCACATGCAGCCAGTTGAACGGCAGGAGCAACAGTTCCAGACCGATCAACGCGAACAGCAGTGCGTTGAGCATGTCATCGAGCAGCTCCCAGAAGCCGTCGAGGTATTTGCGGGTCATGTCGTTCATCGCCAGGTTGCGACCGAGGTTGCCGATGATCAGACCAGCGACCACCATCGCAATCGGCGCCGAGACGTGCAGTTCGGCCGCCATCGCCGAGCCGCCGATGACCAGCGCCAGCGTCAGCATCACTTCGATCTGGTGCTGCTCGATGCTCTTGATCATCAGGTAAACCAGATAACCGATCAGCCCACCGAACAGCACGCCACCAATCGCCTCATGAGCGAAGAGCATGGCGGTGGCGCTGACGGTCGGGGTTTCGCCGAGTTGGGCGATGCCCAGCAACACGGTGAACACCACAACCGCAGTGCCGTCGTTGAACAGCGATTCGCCGACAATGGTGGTTTTCAGCGGTTTCGAGGCGTTGGCGGTCCGCAACACGCCGAGCACAGCGATCGGGTCGGTCGGCGAAATCAGCGCACCGAACAGCAGGCAGTAGAGGAAGCTCACATGCCAGCCGAACAAGGCAAAAATGTAATAGGCGAGGCTGCCGATCACAGCGGTCGCAATCAATACACCGAACGTCGCCAGCAGGCCGATGGGCCAGCGGTAACTGCGTAAGTCATTCAGGTTGACGTGCAGGGCGCCGGCGAACAGCAGGAACGACAGCATCCAGTTCATCAGCAGATCGCCGAAGTCGATCTGGCCGATCAGTTGCTGCACCCGCTCTTCGAGGCCGGGGTAACCGAGCAGGCTCAGGCCTTGCAGCAGCAGGGAGAACATCAGTGCGGTGACCATCACGCCGATGGTCGGCGGCAGGCCGATGAAGCGGAAATTGACGAAAGTCAGGAGGGTGGTGAGGCAGATGAAAGCGGCGACAAGTTCAAGCATCCGGGTTCCTTTGGATGAAGGCGTAAGAAGACAGCCCGGCGTGGCGGGCATCACTGTGATGCGTGGTTTTCAGCAGGAGTTACATTCAGCGAGGCTTTAGACCGTGCCTGCGTTGACCGCATGATCGGCACGCCGTTACCGCTTGGCCTGAAAAAAACCGCAAGTGCCGAGGCGTGTTACAGCTCCGGTGGAGGGGTTTGTTGCTGACTGTCGAGCCAGCGCAACACTTCAGCGGTGGTCTGAATCAAGTCAGCGGGGATGTACTGATCGACATGACTGTCCTGATACAGCGCCCGGGCCAGCGGCACTCGGTGCAATACCGGGATGCCTTCTTCCTCGGCAATCCGCCGCACCTGCAGGGCCATGGCTTCGGTGTGTTTCAAGGTGACGATCGGCAGCGGCGTCTCGCCCTTCACGTAGCGAATGCCCACGGCGATGTGGGTGGGGTTGGCGACGATCACCGAGGAGCGTTTGACGTCAGCGCGCAGGTTGCTCGACTGCAATTCCTGGTGAAACTGCCGCCGCTTGCTTTTGATTTCCGGGCTGCCTTCCATCTCTTTGTATTCGCGTTTGACCTCGTCCTTGCTCATGCGCAATTGCTTGGTGTGCTGGTAACGCTCGAAGGCGTAGTCAAGCGCCGAGATCACGATGAACCCGACGCCACAGACCACCAGCAGATGCTCAAGCAGCAGACCGATCACCGGTGCGATGCAGGCCAGGCCACAACCGGGCAGGCGGACCAGCGCATCGAGATTGTCGGCCAGAGTCGTCCACACCAACACCGTGAGCAATGCCACCTTGAACAGCGATTTGAGAAAGTCCACCAGGCTGCGCATCGAAAAGATCTTCTTGGCGCCTTCCACCGGGTTGATCTTTTGCAGATCGGGCATGATCGATTCGCCGCTGAGCAGGAACCCGTACTGCGCCAGATGCGCCGCGATCACTACCACTGCGGCGACGACCAACAGTGGCAGGCAGAGATAAATCATCTCCTGGAACAGGTTTTCCACCATCAACTGCAAGGCCAGTCGGAAAGGCAGGTTCACGTACTCTTCGGGCATCAGCATCAGTTGCCCGAGGTGCTCCATGTAGTAGTCGGAGAACCCGATGAGCGTGGCGATCAATGCCAGGATCAGTGCGGTGGACACCACTTCCCGGCTTTTGACGACTTGGCCTTTGGCCCGTGCATCGCGGATTTTCTTCGGTGTGGGCTGTTCGGTTTTTTCCGCACTCATGGCGTCTCCAGTACCGGGCGCAACTGGCGCAGCGGATCGATGGCGATCAACAGGCTGTCATAGGCGTGGTCCATCAATACGTTCAGGTAAATCACCAACAGCAGGCTGGCGACGATGCTTTTGATCGGCATCGCGAGGATGAACACGTTCAACGACGGGGCGAAACGGCTGATCAGGGCCAGGCCGAATTCGGCCAGGAACATGGCGATCAGCAGGGGCGCGGCAAGCAACAGGCACAAACGCAGCAGTTGCGCGAATTGCCCGTAGAAAAAGTCCACCCACTGGCTACCGATATACGGGAAGAACGTCGCGACCGGCCAACTGACGTAACTCTGATACAGCGCGCCGATCAAGGTCAGAAACGCGCCTCCGGTGAAAAACAGGGTGATCAGGGTTTGTGTCAGCAACAAGCCGGTAGGGCTGGTCTGGCTGCCCAGCGTCGGGTTGAGCGTCGAGGCAATGGAGGCCCCGCGCTGGTTGTCGATGATGAAGCCGGTCGCCTCGATGGCCCAGAACGGGATCGTTGCGACAAATCCGATGAGCAGGCCGAGCAGCACTTCTTTGCCGATCAGCATGGCCAGATCAATGCCATCCAGCGTCATCGGTAATGTGCCGGCGACGGTGGGGTAGGCGAACAGTGCCAGTGAGCATGCCACGCCATTGCGCAGCAGACCGCCACCGAGCATTTGTTTGCTGAGAATCGGCATGACCACAAAGCAGCTGATGATTCTTGGCAGCAGCAGGGTGTAGGCCAGCAGAAGCTGTTGCAGGTCCTGAATGCTCATCGCACGAGGGGAATCTTGAGCAGGGTCAGTTCGGCGAAGGCATACAACTCGTTGCCCATCCAGCCGGCCGTGACAAACAGTGTGACGACCACGGCAATCAGTTTGGCGACGAAACCCAGTGTCTGCTCCTGGATTTGGGTCAGTGCCTGCACCAGCGACACCAGCGTGCCGACGGCAGCGGCCATGAGCACAGTGGGCATCGACAGAATCAGCACCAGCCACAGGCTCTGGCTGGTGAAGTGAAGGATCTCGGCGTTATTCACCCCGTCAACCTCCGTAACTGATCACGAGACCGTGAGTCAGCCGCGCCCAGCCATCCAGCAAGACGAACAGCAGCAACTTGAACGGCAAGGAAATGGTCATCGGCGAAACCATCATCATCCCCATCGCCAGCAGGATGTTCGAGATGATCAGGTCAATCGCGATGAACGGCAGGTAAATCAGAAAACCGATTTCGAAGGCGCGACTCAGTTCACTGACAGTGAACGCCGGCAGCAGGATCAACAGGCTGTCGGGTTCGAGGCGGTCCGCGTACTCGCTGGGCCAGACCTGACGGGTGCTGTCGACGAAGAATGCGTGTTCGCGGGGCTTGATCTGCTTTTTCAGAAAGGCCCGATACGGCTCCATGCCTTCGTCGAGGAACTGCTCCACCGACTCGGTGTTGCTGAGACTGACGTCATGTGTACGCAAGTAATCGCGGGTCGCGAAACCGACGGGGGCCATCACGTACAGGCTCAGGATGATCGCCAAACCGTACATGGCCATGTTTGGCGGGATCTGTTGCACGCCGAGGGCGTTGCGCAGCAATGAGAAGACCACGGTCATCTTGATGAATGAGGTGGCCATGACCGCAATGAATGGCAGCAATGCCAGCAGCGCCAATCCGAAAATCAGGCTGAGCTCGTCAGGCAGTTGAATCATGTGGGCTGATCCTGCAGCAGACGGGTGATACGCACGCCGAGGCGATCCTGAATGCTCACCAGTTCACCCACGCCAAGGCAGCGCTGATTGACGAGAATCCGTACCTCGCCTTCGAGCGGCGTGGCCAGATCGATCAATGATCCTGGCTGCAGGGTGGCGAGGGTGTGCAGGTCGAGGGTCTGACGGCCCACTTCGAAACTGACCTGGACCGGGAGTTGATCCAGGCTGGCCAGATCCTGTGTGGTTTCGACGGGCGCTTCGTTGTGCATGGCGAGCAGTTCCAGTTGAGAATCGTGGTGGCGAAATCGTGCCCATGGGCGGTCTTCGACGACGCCGAGTAAAGGGCTGGCGGCGTCGTGGCGCGCCGGCAGCAACAGGAGATCACCGGTGGCCAGTGAATGCAGTTGCGCCGGGAGCAGGCAAACCGGCCCCCATTGCAGCGAGAGTCGCAAGGCAATTGCCGTCAGCTCTGCCAATGGGCGCGCGGGCATGCACGCAAGCAGCGTGTCGGGGGCACCCTCAAGCCAGATCACCAGACGCTGCGCGCCGCGTGACAGCGTCAATGCCAGCATCGGTGTGTCCGTGCCGGACTCGGCCCGACACGGTTCGATGCTTTTCCAGATGAGCCCCGGCAGCAGCGCACTTTCCAGCTCCAGCAATGCCAATTGCAGCGGCGGTGGCAGGCTGCTGAACGCAGCTTCCTGCAAGTGGGGTTCAAGCCATCCGGCGAGGCTTGCACTGTGGCAGCGCCAGCTCAGGGCCAGACCTTGCCAGTGAACATTGAGCCGCACATCCAGCGCGTCGGGCTGCGCCAGGAACGTCAGCCGGGCTTCGCCGTCCGCGAGCGGGTAGCGCGTGCGACAACGACTGACTTTCTGTTGCAAGGCCAGTGCGCAAGCTTCAACGCGAGGCAGTTTCAGGCTGCTCATGTGTCTGGCTCCCACTCGTCCTGCACGTGCCGACGCTGGCGCGAACCTTGGTCGCTTCCATGCTGATGCTGGTTAAAGGTCAACTGGATCGGTTGTCCGGGGTTGAGCCGTTGCAGGCGCTCCATCAGGTCGCCACGGGCGAGTTGAAGTTGCAGCAGGCTTCCGGGACTGGCCTGGATTTCAACGTGCAGGTGCCCATGCGAATGGGCGAGTTGCACATCGATCTGTCCCAGTTGCGCCAGGTTCACCTGCAGCAACGTGGTGCTTCCATTGCGGGAAACGCCGGTATGGATGTGCAGTTGCAGGGTTTGCATCAGCTTGTCGAGATCTCTACTCAGCGCAGGCGGCTCGGCGTTGTTGAGCAAGCGGGCGAGCAGTTTGTCACCCGGAGTCTGGGTCATGCCTGCAGCAGCTTTTGGCTCTTCGAACAGTGCATTCAAGGGCGGCTGTTGCTCTTGCTCGCCAGAAGAATTGTGCTGGTCAGAGGCCGTTTCTGCGACGACCCCGAGTGCAGGGCCGCCGGGCGGAACGGGCAGACCCGGTTCGGGGTTCTTCGCGGTCACCGGGGTGTTTTCGCGCGGGCCTGTGGCGGGCACGGGGCGTTCGCTCGCAAGCGCGGGTTGCTGATGCGCGCCTGTGGGCGCAGGCGTGGGTTCTGATCCAGGCTCCGGTTGCGCGCCGGCTCCGTCCTTTTCAGCGCGCTCATCCGGCGTGTCCGGATCTGACTCAGGGCCGGTGAGCGATTTTCGTCTGTGGTTTGCGGTCTCTGTGACGTGCCGGGAATCATCTTCCGGAACGCGCGATGCATTCGCAGGCGTTTTGCCCGGTTCACGGCTATCGGACTTGCGCAAAGTTTCGGCCCGACGTTTCTCGTTCGCATCAGGTTTATGGTTGAGTGCCCGTTCGAATTCAGCCTGACGGCTCTGATCGGCTGCAACCCGTGCCGGAGCCGGTGTGCGCGCAAAGACATCCTGCGGGAAGTCCGGTGGAGAAGTTCTGCTCATGAAACGGCCTCGACACGACGGAACTCTTCGAGCTCCTGTTCTTCTTTGAACTCAAGCAACAGCCGTTCCTCGGCGAGGGCATGGCGGGTCAATTCGGTGAATTTTTCCACCTGCTGCTGAGCCTCCTGCAAGCGCCGTCGGCTCAAGCGCAGGCGTTCGCGTTCCTGGGTCAGATGTTCGGCGTGCTCGGCGATGCCCTGTTCCAGTGCCGCCTCCTTTTCTCGCAGCAGGGCCACTTGTTGCTGCCACTGTTCAAGCGCTTTGCGGTTCATGGGTTTGGCCTTGCAGTGCTCGAACAATTGATGCTCTTGCGCCTGGCGCCACTCTCGGTATTGCTGGTGTTCGGCGATTGCCGACTGATGGCTACGGTGTGCCTCGGCGACCCGCCGCTCCTGGCGTTGCAGCTCCTGTTCCGCGCGCTCGACGCGCAAGCTCTTGATGCGCAGCAGGGTGGGTAACGTCATCGGGTCAGACTCATGAGTTGTTCAAGGCAGCGCGGCAGATCACTGGGTTCGTGAGTGCCTTGACGCAACCAGGCACGGATACCTTCCATTTTCTCGATGGCCCGGTCGGCCACCGGGTCCTGGCCTTTCTGGTATTCGCCGATCTTGATCAGCAACTCGACCTCTTCGTAGCGGGCTAGCCATTCGCGCAATTGGTTGGCGCCATTGCGGTGTTCGCTTGTCACGATCTGGTTCATCACCCGGCTGACCGAACGCAGTACATCAATGGCCGGGTAGTGATTGGACGCGGCCAGCTTGCGCGAGAGGATGATGTGTCCGTCGAGAATCGAGCGGGTCTCGTCCGCCACGGGCTCGGTCATGTCGTCGCCTTCGACCAGCACGGTATACAGCGCGGTAATCGAACCTTTGTCCGACTGGCCGGCCCGCTCCATCAATCGCGGCAAGGCGGCGAACACCGAGGGCGGGTAGCCGCGCCGGGTCGGCGGCTCGCCAGCGGCCAGGCCGATCTCTCGCTGGGCCCTGGCAAACCGGGTCACCGAGTCCATCAGCAGCAGCACGCGTTTACCCTGGTCGCGGAAATACTCGGCAATCGTGGTGGCGACAAACCCGGCCTTGGCGCGCTCCATGGCCGGTCGGTCAGATGTGGCGACCACCAGCACCGAGCGTTTGAGCCCTTGCTCACCGAGGTCCGACTCGATGAATTCGCGTACCTCCCGGCCTCGCTCACCGACCAGCGCCAGAACGATGACGTCGACGTCAGCGCTGCGCATCAAAGTGGCCAGCAGCGTGCTTTTACCTCCGCCGGCCGCTGCGAATATGCCCATGCGCTGACCCTCACCGCACGTCAGCAGGCCGTCGATGGTGCGCACGCCGAGGGAAATCGGCCGCTGGATCAACTGACGGCTCATCGGGTCCGGTGCATCGCGGTAAACCGGGTACCAGGCAGCGGGCTCACCCAGGCTGATGCCGTTGAGTGGCTGACCGAGGCCATCAAGCACCTGACCCAGCAAGTGATCGCCGACGCCAACCTGATGCATGGTGCCGGTCGGGCTGACTTCAGTGTTCGAGGAGATACCGAGCATTTCACCCAGCGGGGTCAAGAGCGCCTGATGCTGCTGAAACCCGATGACTTCGGCCATCAGCGACAGCGACTGGTCCGGGTTGCGCAGTTGGCACAGTTCGCCCACGCGCACACCCGGGACCACCGCTTTGAGCAGTGTGCCGGTGACTTGGGTAACCCGGCCGCGAATTTGAATCAGCCGACCTTTATCGATGGCCTGCTGCATCTGGCCAGTGATGTGTTCGAGTGAGAGGTGCATGGTCGGCTTGGGTGGGGGACTGGCGGCCACTATAAATAAAGGCCTGCTGCGGTAATTTCAGTGCCGGTCGCAAGTTTTTAGAAATTGGTTGGCGCAAGGCCTAAAAAAAAGCGACCGATTTTGGCAGAGCCCCCGGCAGACGTGTTTCTACAATGGCATTCACATCTCCGTTGCCTGCAAGCGAGTGCTCCTATGGCCATTATTCAGAGTGTCGTCCCTGCGGCGTCGCTGCCGGATCGACAGACCGAGGCGGGCATTGCGCGTGAAAGCCGGCCGACCGGCAGCTTCCAGGGCGAACGTGTGCAGTACGTTTCCATCAGTCAGTCGATGGCTGACGCCGCTGAAGAACTGACCTTCGCGTTCTCCGAGCGAGTGGAAAAGTCGTTGGCCAAGCGCAGCGTCAGCGACGGTCATGCGCGGCTCAGTGAAATCCTCGAAATGCTCGAAGAGCACCTCAGGAAAGTCCCGGACCTTGAGTCGCAACAAAAACTCGAAGCCCTCGTCGCGCACCTCGGCAGCGGCCAGTTGAACAACCTTGCGCAGCTCAAGGCGTACCTCAAGGGGTTTTCTCGAGAGATCAGTCATCAGTTTGTTGCCCTGACCTTTGCGCGCAAAGAGCTGGCCGACAAGACCGACGCCTGGGCGATAGTCGAGCTGATTGACCAGGCGCTGCTGGAGATGGCCCAGGAACAGGGCCACGCCATCGAGCTTGGCTTGCAGATCGGGCCGTTGGCGAAGGAGGCTGCAGAGCAGGGGATTGGAGACATCCAGTCACTGCGAGACACCTACCGCGATGCCGTCATGGACTATCGCGGCCTGAGTGCGGCGTGGGACGACATTCATGCGCGGTTCGGCAATAGCGCGCTGGAAGGCGTGACCGGATTTTTGATGAAGGCGTTGAGTGCCGACCTCGACAGTCAGCAGGCGCGGCTCGACCCGATCAAGCTCGAACGGGTAATGAGCGACATGCACAAGTTGCGGGTGCTGACGGGCCTTTCGGACCAGGTCAACGCGCTCTGGCAGGCGCTGGTAACAGGGGAGCGAGGGCATGGCATACGGGCCTTCTGACCTGATGGGAGGGTTGATCGGCCTGGTCGACAAACGCTGGGCGAACGTTCAGGACGTGCAGCGGCTGATCGTGCCGTTGGCAATCAAGGACGCGGCACGCCGGATCCATTTCTTTCGTGAGATCAAACGCCTGATCCGCCTGATCCCTACGGAAATTTTTAGCGATGAGGAGCAGCGTCAAAACCTGCTCAATGCCTGTCAGCTTGCGCTGGATCTGGCTATTGATCAGGAAGAAGACGAATGGCAGGCACAGTGAGTAAACGACATGCACTGGATTGACCAGGCATTGGCCCAGTTTTGCCAGGACCTCGGGGTGGTCGTACCCGCTCCGGCAGGGGCGCTGATTCAGCTGGAGTTCGAAGAGTCCGGCACACTGCAACTCGAGCGGCATGAGCGCAAACTTACGCTGTGGCTGGCGGTGGATCTGGCGTGGCATCAGGTTCATCAGGGGGCGATTCGTGCCTTGGCGTTGACCTTCAGCCGCACCGGGCCGGCATTGCCGATGCGATGCGCGTGGGCGAGCGGACGTCTGTTACTGCTGATCACTCTGGATGATCGGCGCGTCACCGCCCCGGTGTTGCATCAGGCGCTGCGCACATTGAGTTCGGCGCGCCGCGCGGTGCTTGAGCCGTGAGTCGGATCAGCGCCCCGCACATTGGCATTGAACAACTGACCGAGGTCGGGGAGCAGCATCGCACCAGCGTCTTGCCCGAGCGCTATGTACTGCCGCCCGATGGCCACTCAGTCGAGACTCACCTCGATAGTCTGTATCCGACGGACCTCGCCGGGCGGCGGCTGCTGGCGTTTGCCCGTCCCGACCAAAGCTTTCAGGAACTGCTGCGACCCCAGGCGTTTCGCCAGGCTCTGAAAAACCTCGAGCAGCAAATCTCTACGCCCGATGTGCCCGAGTTTCAGGCTGCGTTGGCGCTGCTCAAAGCCCGCAGCGAAGACGAGTATTTGCTGCAGATGGCCCTCCATTTGCTGCACAAGGTATGACCCCCATGATGTTGAAACCGGTACAGCAAAACCTGCTGCTACTGCTCGGCTGGTTACAGCTGCAGTGCGGCCAGCCAGGTCGGGCACGGATATTTCTTGAGGCGCTGCTGGCGGTTGATCCGACCCATCGCCAGGCGCGCAGGGCGTTGGTGGTGGCGCTGTTGCAACTGGAGGAGGGCGCATTGGCCGAACGTCAATGCGACCGGTTGCTGGCCGATGGCGAGGATGACCTGGCGCTGTGGGACTGTGTCAGTCGCGCGTGCCAGTTACAGGGACGCATGGCCGATGCCCGCGTCGCTCACGAACGGTTTCTGAGTCAGCGAGAGTCTTATGAACGCGCTGTCTGATTTCCTGAGGAAGGTGGGCGAGCGCCAGGACATCATGCTGGCCGTGATGCTGCTGGCCGTGGTGTTCATGATGATCCTGCCGCTGCCGCCGTTCCTGCTAGACATCCTGATTGCGATCAATATCACGGTGTCGGTGGTGTTGATGATGATGTCGGTCTACGTCAGCTCGCCGCTGCAATTTTCGGTATTCCCGGCGGTGTTGTTGATCACCACGTTGTTCCGGCTGGCGTTGTCGGTCAGCACCACGCGCATGATTTTGCTGGAAGCCGACGCCGGCCAGATCGTCTACACGTTTGGCAACTTCGTCGTGGGCGGCAATCTGGTGGTGGGTTGCATCATCTTCCTGATCATCACCATTGTGCAGTTTCTGGTCATCACTAAAGGTGCCGAGCGCGTGGCTGAAGTCAGCGCGCGATTCTCTCTGGATGCGATGCCCGGCAAGCAAATGAGTATCGACGGCGATATGCGCGCCGGTGTCATCGACGTCAACGAAGCGCGGGACCGGCGAGCGGTGATCGAGCGCGAGAGTCAGATGTTCGGCTCGATGGATGGCGCGATGAAATTCGTCAAAGGCGATGCGATTGCCGGCCTGATCATCATTTTCATCAACATCCTCGCGGGCATCACCATCGGCATGACCCAAAAGGGCATGACCGCCGGCGATGCCTTGCAGTTGTATTCGGTGCTGACGATTGGCGACGGCATGGTCAGCCAGGTACCGGCGCTGTTGATCGCGATCACGGCCGGGATCATCGTGACCCGGGACTCGTCAGATGGCGCCTCGGACCTGGGCAATGACATCGGCGATCAAGTCGTGGCGCAGCCCAAGGCCCTGTTGATCGGTGGTGTGCTGCTGGTGTTGTTCGGGCTTATCCCCGGATTCCCGACGGTGACGTTCATGGTGTTGGCGGCCGTGGTGGGCGGTGGCGGCTACTTCATGTTGTTGCGTCAACGCGCTCTGGTCGCCGAGAACAACCCCAAGGACTTGCCGACGCTGTTGGCGCAAGGTGCGGGCGCCGCGTCATCGGCCAGGCCCAAATCCAAGCCCTCGGGCAGCAAGCCCAAAGGCTCGCGCCTGGGTGACAAGGAAGAGTTCGCCATGACCGTACCCTTGCTGATCGATGTCGATGCGGGCATGCAGCAGGAATTTGAGGCGCTCGCCCTCAATGATGAGCTGGTGCGGGTACGACGTGCGCTCTATCTGGACTTTGGCGTTCCGTTTCCGGGTATCCATCTGCGCTTCAATGACGGCTTGAAAGACGGCGAATACCTGATTCAGTTGCAAGAGGTGCCGGTGGCACGTGGGCGCCTGCGCAGTGCGCAGTTGCTGGTGCAGGAAAGGGCCAGTCAGCTGGAGCTGATTGGCGTGCCGTTTGAAGAGGGCGAACCGGTGCTGCCGGGCCAACCGACGTTGTGGGTCGACGCCGAGCACAAAGGGCGGCTTGAGCGATCCGGATGCGCTTTCCTGACCATGGATCAGGTGCTGACCTGGCACCTGTCGCATGTGCTGCGCGAATACGCCGAAGACTTTATCGGCATCCAGGAAACCCGTTACCTGCTGGAGCAGATGGAGCACAGCTATTCGGAACTGGTGAAAGAAGCCCAACGCATCATTCCGTTGCAGCGCATGACCGAGATTCTTCAGCGCCTGGTGGGCGAGGACATCTCGATCCGCAATCTGCGGGCGATTCTCGAAGCGATGGTCGAGTGGGGGCAAAAAGAGAAAGATGTGGTGCAACTCACCGAATACATCCGCAGCAGCCTCAAACGCTACATCTGCTACAAGTATTCGAGCGGCAACAACATCCTGCCGGCCTATCTGCTCGACCAATTGGTAGAAGAGCAGATTCGTGGCGGCATCCGTCAGACCAGTGCCGGCAGCTATCTGGCACTGGACCCGGCCGTCACCCAGTCCTTCCTCGAACAAGTCCGGCAGACCGTCGGCGACCTCTCGCAAATGCAGACCAAACCAGTGTTGGTCGTGTCGATGGACATCCGCCGCTACGTGCGCAAGTTGATTGAAGGCGATTACTACGGCTTGCCGGTGCTCTCGTATCAGGAGCTGACCCAGCAAATCAATATTCAGCCCTTGGGGCGGGTTTCGTTATGAGCGGCGATCCATTGACGCACTGGCTGCAAGCGAAAGGCTATGACATTCAGCCGCATTTTCTGCGCCAGAGCTCGTTGTCGCTGGGTTGGCGATTCGTGCATGGCGGCTGTGAGCTGGCCTGGCGCTGCGAAGGTTCGCGGGTCTGGATTGTCATGCTGCGCCGCGTCGACGGGCGGCGCGGTCTGGGCAATTCCTTTGCGGCGCTTTATGTACTGGCTGAGGCGGTACTCGCGGTTCTCGGGCCGCAGGCCGGTTTGTACGGCAAGGTAGATGCGATGGCCGGAAGTCCGCTGGAGGGCCAGCGGATGGAGCGTTTCTATCGTCGCTGGACGGGCGCCGCCGAGCCGCAAGCCGGCTGGTTCGAGTTACAGGCCGGACACGTGTGTTCGCTGCAATCAATGCGAAAACGACAAAAAATCGACCGTGCCTGACAGGAAGCCAATCGCCCTGTCCCTACTATAGGAGCCATGGATATGCACGACGAAACCTACGCCAAAACGCTTCAGGCTGCCGAAAGGGCGATTGAGGACAACGAGCACCGCGAACGCTTGCTCGGTGAAATGTGGGAAGGCCTGGGGTTGTCTGCCGAGGTTCGTGATCGGGTCTTTCGATCACCGGATCAGCCGTTGGTGCAGGCCGCGGAACAAGAGCTGTTGCAGGAAGTGCAGCGGATGCGGATCAGCCGTCCGCCGGTTGCCGATGAAGGTAAACGCCTGCGTCGTCCGGCCTCGATGCGTGGACTTGTAGTGTAAGGAACCTCTTATGGATATCAGGCAATACCAGCAAGACCTTTCGGGTTTTCTGAACCAGTTGCAGACACTGCCTGCAGATGAGTTGCGGGGGCGCGGAACCGATGCGCTCGCAGAACTGCGGGCGCTGATCAGCAACCGCAAAGTCAGCTTTTCCCATGACAACCAAGCCTTGTCGTCGGCGCAGATGGACAAGCTGCTGGCCTACTTTCTGCCGCCAGTACCGATCACGAAGGGCGGCCTGTATGAGCTGCAGGTGAAGTCCGGGATCGAGTCCGTCAAGCAGCTGATCAATCAGTACGCCGATGCCAAGCCAGGCCAGCCATGGCCGCTGAAAGAATTCCTCGCCAAGACGCATTTCGGACTGACGGGTGATCGAATCGATGATGACGTTCGCGGTGTTTACGAAGAGGTTTTGCTGATACAGGACGGCAAACGCAACGAGTTGCGCGACGACCTTAAGGCGCTGACTGCCGAGCTCAATATCTTCAGCAAGATCCAGTCGCAGATCAACGCGAAGCTGGCGGCCAAAGCAGGAATCGAGATCGAACCGGGGCTCAATCTTTTTGACAAGGCCTTGTACGGCTACCCCACCGAGGAGAGCTGGCAGGCCAGCGCGGAATACAAGTTGCTGACCGGTCTCAATACCTACAGCGCGGGCAAGCCGCTGAGCATCAAGGCATTTCTGACAGGTGAACCCAAGGAAAGCGGTGCGATGAAAGACGCGGACTTGCAGAACAGCTACGCGTTCGAGAAAGAGAACAACCCCATTGCCAACTTCGCCACGACGGTGGGCGATCGCTCCCGTCCGATCAACGACCAGGTCAGTGAAAAAACCACGCTGTTGAACGATGTCAGCTCGCGCTACAACTCGGCGATCGAGGCCCTCAATCGCTTCGTCCAGAAATACGACAGCGTGATGCGCGACATTCTAAATGCCATATAGGAACGGTTGATGAGCCAGCAAGAACAAGATTTGTCTGAGGAATACGAGAAGGAACTGGAAGCTTTTTTGCGCGATGGCGGCACGCTGGCCATGCTCAAAAACATCTCCGGCGACAGCCTGGAGCAGCTCTATTCCCTGGCCTTCAATCAATACCAGGCCGGCAAGTGCGAGGACGCCCACAAGATCTTTCAATCGCTGTGCATGCTCGATCACTACGACGTTCGGTTCTTCCTCGGACTGGGTGCCTGTCGCCAGTCGTTGGGGCAGCTTGAGCTGGCATTGCAGAGCTTCAGTTATGGCGCGCTGATTGACATCAACGAGCCCAGATTTCCGTTTCATGCTGGCGAGTGTCACCTGCAACTGGGTGATCTCGACGGAGCCGAGAGTGGCTTCTACTCGGCTCGGGCCTTGGCCTCGGCACAGCCGGCGCACGCGGTTTTGGCCGAGCGTGCCGGCGCCATGTTGGAAGCCGTATTAGCGAGAAAGGATCAACACAATGAATCCGATAACGTTTGATCGCGTTGCGCTTGCCACCGGGGACGTTTTTGCCAGCGACCCGGTGGCCCGTCCACGCAATGACCGAGGAGGGGACGCACTTACGGTCTCCCGGGTCGAGGCGGATGGCCGTCAGGCCCTCCACACTCAGGGTGTGCAATTGACCGCGCCTTCGGCGGCGAGTCAGCAACGACTGGATGCCAGCTCTCGGGCGGACATCAATCGTCTGGTGCAGTCGGTGCGCCAGGACACTGCGCTGGCTCAGCGCTTTATCGCTGAAACTTCTCGGCTGGGTGTGGCGCGGCTCAGCTCGGTGGAGGACTTCGAAATCGAGTTGGCCAAAGTGACCGGCGAACTGGAGTCCACGCAGAAGAAGCTCAAGATCGAAGAGATCAAGCAGGCGCGTGAGCAAAACCTGCAGAAGATAGAAGAAAACCAGAAGAAGATTCTGGAGGCGACCGAGGCGGCTAAAGAAGCGCAGAAGTCCGGTCTGATCGGCAAGATCTTTGGCTGGATCAGTGCCATTGCCTCGATCATCGTTGGCGCCATCCTGGTGGCGACGGGCGTTGGCGCGGCTGCCGGAGCACTGATGATTGCCGGCGGTGTGATGGGTGTCGTTTCCCAGGCTGTGCAACAAGCAGCGAAGGACGGATTGATCAGCAAAGAAGTGATGGAAAAGCTCGGACCGGCTCTGATGGGGATTGAAATCGCCATCGCCGTGATCGCTGCGGTAGTCAGTTTCGGGGGGGCTGCCGTGGGGGCGGTCGCCAAAGTGGGTGCAAAAATCGGTGGCAAGGCCGCCGAGCTCACTGCCAGCCTCGCCGGCAAAGTGGCGGATCTGGGTAGCAAGTTCGGCAACGTTGCCAGTCAGTCGCTTTCCCATGGCGCCAAACTCGGCATGCAGATTTCCGATGTGACGCTGGATGTCGCCAACGGTGCGGCGCAAACCGCCAACTCGGCGTTTCAGGCCAAGTCAGCCGTCAAACAGGCCGATGTCCTGGAGGGGCGCTCCGAGCTCACGCAGTTCCAGGCCGTCATGGACAGACTCAAGGAAGAGCTCAGTCACATGGTCGAGTCGTTTTTGCAGGTCATGGAACAGATTTTCCAGATGATCAATGCCAAGGGCGACAGCCTGCACAACCTTTCCAGCCGTCCTGCGGCTATCTGAGGAGCACATCATGATTATTGAAACAGGTTATGGCGCTCACGGGCTGAGTCAGGTTGGCAATACTCAGCCGCTGGAAAAAACTCAATCCGCCGCGCGCAGCGAAACCGTTCACGCCGCCGGCATGATGCCGCTCGGTGAAGCGAAAAAGAGCTCGGGCGTCGATCTGATCGAGCCGCGTCAAACGTTCAAGCCCGAAGGCCTGGGCAAAGTCAGCAGTGAACTCAATGGCAGTGTCGAGCTGATGGTGCTGTTGTTTCGCATCGCGCAAAAGGCTCGCGAGTTGGGCATCGTTCAGCGCGACAGCGAGAACACTTCGATCATCAACGCGCAGCAGTCCCAGGTGGATGAAATGCGCAGCGGCTCCAATTTGATGGTTGCGATGGCGGTGATTTCCGGGGTGATGGCCGTGGCATCGGCGATTACCGGTACCATCGGCGCGGTCAAGAATGGCAAGGCAATCAGCCAGGAGAAAAGCCTGGAGAAAAACATCGCCGGTCGCAACGAACTGATCGACGCGAAGATGCAGGCATTGGGTAAAACCTCGGACGCCGATCGTGTCGAAGTCGGCAAGATCTGGTCCAAGGATCAGGCAGCCGACACCAGTGCGCTCAAACTGGCCGGGCAGCGTATTGATAACCGCAATGCCAAGCTGCAAAGCATCAACGGCGTAAATCAGGCACTTGGACAGATGTCCAATAACGCGGTGCAGGTCGAGCAAACGGCGGTTCAGGCCAATGCCAAGGAAGACGAAGTCAACGCGTCGATTGCCCAGAGTGAAAAGCAGAAGGTTGAAGACAAGTTGAGCTACGACGCCAACTTCATGAAGGATATGCTGCAATTTATTGTGCAGTACACCGCGAACCACAACCAGGCATGGCGAGCGGCCGCTGGCGTAGCCTGATTTGATTTTGGTTGTAGGAAAAAAGCCGCAGTGATGTGGCTTTTTTCTTAAAAGAAAAGCCCGTCAGTGACAAAACCGCTGCATGGCCGGGTGCTAGCATTCGCCTAGCTCGAGGAGACATGCATGGATTTGAGTATCAGGGTCAATCAGCTACTTGCCGAATTTGCCAGCCGCAGTGGACTTCCCGCTTTGTCGCTGGATGAAGAAGGGGTCGCAAGCCTTCTGTTTGACGATCAGTTGGGCGTGACGCTGGTATTGCTGGCCGGACGTGACCGACTCGTCCTGGAAGCCGATGTGGCGGGGATCGAAACCTTAGGCGAAGGAATTTTCCGGCAACTGGCGAGTTTCAATCGACGTTGGTATCGCTTCGACCTGCATTTTGGTTTTGACGAGGAAGCGGGCCTGGTGCAGCTGTACGCGCAGATTCCGGCCGCCGAGCTGAACTTGTTACGTTTCGAAAGCACCTTGGCCAACCTGCTGGATCACGCCGAATTCTGGCAGAAGTTGCTGCCTGGACGGGACAGTGCCGCACTCGCGCAATCCAGACCCGCCGGCATGAGGGTTTAAGCAGAGTTATGAAAATAGACAGCGTTGGTATTCCACCCGCCGTCAAGACCGACGAGGCGCAAGTTTCCGGGAGCTTTGCCGGACGTTCGCTCAGTCAGGTGCCCAGCCGCCAGGCAGGTGTGGCCAGTGTGGCTGAACTGGGGCGCTGGCTGTCGACACAGGTGACTACCGATCATCAGATTGAGCAGCACCTGCAACGGTTGATCGATGGCGATACATCGGCCCTTTATGAGCGTCAGGTCAGGCGGCCATGATCAAAGCGCTGCTGTGCAGTGTTTTATTGGCTCTGGTCGGCTGTGTCAGTGTGTCACCCGCGCCGATAGAGCGGGTGAATGTGCAAGGCGAGGTGCGCATGCCGTCCGCTGTCACGCGCCCGGCCTATGTCAGTGTGCGTCTTTATGCGCAGGTCGAAGGGCAGCCGCGAATGATTGCCCAGGCCAGTTACCGGGTGACGGCGTTGCCTGTGCACTTTGCCTTTCGTCTGATGCCGGCGCAGGTAGCCGGCGAGGGATTGTCGTTGCGCAGTCAACTGGCCTGGTCCGAAGAGGGGCCTGTTCAAGCTAGAAGTTGGCAGCCTGTAGTGATCGATAACGACATGAAAGTACAGCTTGGACAACTACCGTGTTATCCAAAATGCACTGTCCGGCCCGCGGCGACACATCTTTGAAATGCTTTGTATTAATTTTTTGCTAATTAATTTCAGTGAGTATTCCGATACTTCGCGAGTTATACAAAAAAAGGCGTGATGCCGCTTAATAAGAGTAATTGTTCTAATTCGATAATTAACTATTACTAATGACAGCTGTCGTTGAGTTGATCATCGATCAGGGTGTCACGCCGTATTACGTCGAGGGTGAGTTTTCGTACGTTGCCTGCCTAGGCGCCGTACAAACTGTATGTGCAGGTTGGGGTCACTAAAAAATGCAAGGTGCCAGCACACGTGCTCGGAAACAGATAAAACTGTGCCGATGGGCTATTCCTACGTTTGAATTCGTATCGAACGGTGAAGCAGGAATTTATATCCTGATTGAAGGGCAGCTCACAGTTCAGGATTGTAATGCGACACTTTGCCTCATGCCGGGCGAACTAGTGTTTGCTCGCAGAGGCAACTACGTCGTCAGCACGGGCAAACATGAGTGTCGTTTACTTTGGATCCCATTATCAGTTCCGTTTTTACAAAAGTTTATTCAGCGTTTCGGCGATCTATTAAGTGAAGTCGAACGCTGGGATGAGCCCGGGGTCAGTCTTATCGCGTTTGCCAGTACGCCATTGATGGCTGACTGCATCAAGGGGCTGGAAGGCCTGATGGTGCACGAACATCCACCGATGCTGGCGCTGTTGCGGGTCGAAGAGTTGTTGATGTTGTTCGCGTTCAGCCCCCAAGGGCCGGCGCTGATGTCGGTGTTGCGCCAGCAGGGCAGTCGCCATGTCGAGCGACTGCAAGTGTTCATGGAGGAGCACTATCTCAAGGAGTGGCGGCTCTGTGAGTTTTCCCGGCAGTTTGGCATGGGGCTGACAACGTTCAAGGAATTGTTCGGTTCAGTCTATGGCGTTTCCCCTCGTGCCTGGATCAGCGAGCGGCGTATCCTCTACGCCCACCATTTATTGCTTAACAGTGAGATGAGTATTGTGGACATCGCGATGGAAAGCGGTTTTTCCAGTCAGTCCTACTTTACCCAAAGCTATCGACGCCGTTTCGGGTGTACGCCCAGTCGTTCCAGGCAAGGAAAAGAATAGCGTCGGGCTAAAAAAAAATGACGTTTTTTGCAAGTTTGGTCCATTGACCCTCAGTAAGATTGGTCGCAGTGAAAGACGCTGACGGGTGTGCTACGAAACGAGATAGTCAAGGCAGAGAATGAGCCAGGAAGACCATAATCAACGCCCTCAAGCCGGTATTTTTGCTGGTCGTCGGGTCTCCGTAGTGGGACAGGATGCCCGCCGTCGAGGCAGAGTGGCAGGCTGTGTATCAGGCGGCTTGTACCGTGAATCGGGGATCATCAGCGCGCGACAGTTGAGTCTGTTACAGCGCCTGCTGCCGCGTGTGCAGCTGGAGCAGCTGTTTCAGTCCAATTGGCTGCAGCAACGCCTTGCCCGTGGAATGGCCCTTGAGCGCGGCGACATTCAACTGGTTCTGCGTCAGGCCTCCGCCCGGGGCGAGGACTGGTGCAATTGGCTGGGCGACCGAATCAACCTCGCCTCGACCCAGGCGATCATCGACTGGGTCCTGTTACCTGTTTACGGTTGGTGGGAAAGCCTGTTCGACGAAGCCATTCCCAGCTGGCGTTCTACGTTGATCGAGTATGAAACCCAGGCTCGTCAATTGCGTATCAAGGCGCAGTTCTGGCGTCAGGTGGGCTCGACCGACTCACAACTGGCGCGTCTGGAGCTGGCCAAAATCGAGCGCTGTGAGGCCAAGACCCAAGCCGATACTGCGGCGCTGGTGCGTAAGCTGAGCATGATTTCCGAGCAGGCGAGACTCGCTTGGCCCAATTGGCATCAAGGCATGGCCGTGTTGCTGGCCGATGGCAAGCTCGATGGCTTTGCACCCGTGCCGGTGGTGCTGACCTCGCTGTGGGAGCCGCTGGCCAAACTTGACGAGGACGCTGGCGCCGCGGACGCGGTGCAGCACTTCCTGCAAGAACGCAACCTGTGTCAGGCCCACGATCACTTTTACTGGCAGAGCCTCTGACTGCCAGATACGCCGAGGAATCATGGAACATTTACTGACCGGATTGGCCGCACGCACGGGCCAAGGGGCCTTTGTGGCCGATCAATCGGGCCGTTATCACCTGCGGGTCGACACGCATAGCCTGTATTTGCGCCGTCAGGGCGATGATCTGGTGCTCTCCAGTCCACTGAACTGGCAGGTTCAGGCCCAATCCCCGGCGGATCGTGAGGTGCTTCTCAACTTGCTGGGCAAGGTTACCCGCTGGAGTCGCCATCATCCGCAGGGGCTGGCGACTGACGAACAGTCCAACCTCGTCCTTGAGGCGCGGCTTGATCTGGGCACCCTCGAACTCGACGATCTGGAGCAGGCATTGACGGCTCAGGTCACCCTACTGGAAACGATCAAGCCAGACTTGCTGCTTGCAGGCCTTGAACCGCAGTGGAAACAAACGTTATGGCGTCCCTGAGTGTTTCGCGATTCTCGAGTCTGGTACTTGCGTGGCTGTTGACCACTACCGCTTATGGTCAGGATCTGGACTGGCCAGCCATCCCCTACAACTACGTCGCTCAAGGTGAAAACCTGCGCGATGTGTTGGCCAATTTCGGCGCCAACTACGACGGCTCGGTGATTGTCAGTGACAAGGTCAACGACCAGGTCAGCGGGCGCTTCGACCTCAAGGATCCGCAGTCCTTTCTGCAACTGATGGCCTCGCTTTACAACCTCATCTGGTATTACGACGGGGCTGTTCTGTATGTTTTCAAATCCACTGAAATGCAGTCGCGACTGGTCAAGCTGGAGCAAGTCAGCGAAGCCGAATTGAGGCAGGCGCTGGAAGCGGGGGGTGTGTGGGAACCGCGCTTTGGCTGGCGACCGGACATGAGCGGACGGCTGGTGTATATCTCCGGCCCTTCGCGTTACCTCGACCTGGTGGAGCAAACCGCCATGGCCCTGGAGCAGCAGCACGCATTGCGCAGTGAAAAGACCGGCGACCTGGTGGTGGAAATCTTTCCGCTCAAGTACGCGGTCGCCGAAGATCGACGAATCAAGTATCGCGAGGACGACATTGAAGCCCCCGGCGTGGCGACCATCCTCGCCCGGGTGCTGGGTGACGCCAACGTGGTGGCGGTCGAAGGGCAGGACAGTCCACGTTCGCCGGTGCAGTCCGGGCGTGCGGTGGTTCAGGCCGAACCCTCGCTCAACGCCATCCTCGTGCGCGATACCAAGGAACGCATGCCGATGTACCGGCGCCTGATCACGGCGCTGGATCGGCCGTCGGCGCGCATCGAAGTCGGGTTGTCGATTGTCGACATCAACGCAGAAAACCTCGCCGAGCTGGGTGTGGACTGGCGCGTCGGGATCAGCGTCGGTCCTCGCCAGTTGGTCGACATCCGCACCAGCACAGAGAACCTCGGCGGGCCCGCGACGACCAGGGAGGCCGGTGCCAGTCTGGTGGACAGTCGAGGTCTGGATTTCCTGCTGGCGCGAATCACCTTGTTGCAGAACCAGGGTCGCGCGCAGATCGGCTCGCGGCCGACCGTGCTGACCCAGGAAAATACCCTCGCGGTGATCGATCACAGCGAAACTTATTACGTCAGACTCATCGGTGAGCGCGTGGCTGAACTCAGGCCCATCACCTACGGGACGATGCTCAAACTGACACCGCGGGTGATCCAGTTGGGTGACAAACCGGAAATCAGCCTCAGCTTGCACATCGAAGACGGCAACCAGAAACCCAATAGTTCCGGGCCTGGAGGTCTTCCGACCATCGCCCGTACCGTGGTCGATACCGTGGCGCGCGTCGGCCATGGCCAGAGTCTGTTGATCGGCGGTATCTACCGCGACGAACTCAGCGAGTCGATGCGCAAGGTGCCCTTGCTGGGCGATATCCCGTACCTGGGCGCACTGTTCCGTTTCAAGTCCAGCTTCACCCGCCGTTCGGTGCGCCTGTTTCTGATCGAGCCGCGACTGATCGACAACGGCCTCGGTCATTTCGTGGCACTGGGCAGCAAGCGTGGCTATATGGACGAATTGCTCCAGGTCGATGAGTTGTCGAACCAGAGTCTGTCGTTGCAGAAATTGCTCGGCACGACGCAGTGCCAGGCACTGGGGCAGGCCCGCGAACTGCAGCAGATACTGGCGCAGGCCGGCAAGGACTCTTCACTGACCGCCTGCGTCATGGGCAACACCACCCCGGGTTGGCGCATTTCCGAAGGTGCCTGCGTCGAAGGTGTCGATCAGTGCGTTCGCGCGCCTGAGAAGCGTTGAAATGAGTTGGAAAATCCGTTTTTACAGCGGCCTCAACCAAGGGGTCGAAGTGCCGCTGGCCGAAGGGCGTGTGGTCATCGGCAGCGATCCGTTGCAAGCCGATCTGGTGCTGGTCGATGAAGGTATTGCGCCGGTTCATCTGGTCTTGGACGTCGACCCGCAAGGTGTTCGTCTGCTGGAGTGGGCCGAGGGTAATCAGCCGCTTCAGGGGGGCCAGCCGCTGGTGGGTGGCACTGCGTTGCAGGCGCTGGTCCGACAGGCTTGCGGGCCGTTGCTGTGGGCTTTTTGCGCTCAGGAGCGTCAGTTCAGCGAGCAGTTGCCCATCGCTGCCAACCCCCAGGAACGGCGGGCGAAGCTGCCTCGGGCCTATTGGGGAGGACGACTGATGCTCGCCGTCAGCGTGTTGCTGCTGGTGGGTTTCGTGGGGTTGCTTGGCGGGCCATGGTCGGGCGGCAGCGGCGGTATGACCGGCGAAGATCCGCTGGTCGCGTTGCGCAGTTTTTTACGTGATCGCCAGTTCCAGTCCGTGCAGGTCGCGGAGCCACAGGCCAATGGCAGCATCACACTCACGGGTTACCTGGAAGATAACCGCGCACGGTTGGCACTGCAGCAATACCTTGAGCGCAGCACGCTGACCTATCGGCTCGATGTACGCAGCATGGAAGAAATTCGGCAAGGAGTGGAATTCATCCTGCAGAAATTCGGTTATCGCCAGGTACGCACCGTTAATGCCGATCAACCCGGCTGGATTCGCCTGACCGGCGAGCTGGCGCTGGAAGATGATCACTGGCTACAAATCGACAGCCTGCTCAAGGCAGACGTACCCGGATTGCTGGGCGTGGAAAACCGCGTACGGCTGGCCGGCTCGCACCTCAAGCGACTCGACCAGATGCTCGCGGATTTCGGCCTTGAAACCGCATTGGCCTATGACGACAAGGGCGAGCGCATCGAGATGCGCGGGCAGCTCGATGAGGCGCAGCTCAACCAGTTTTATAAGTTGCAGCGTGAATTTCGTCAGGAGTTCGGCGCCCGCCCGGCCCTGGAACTACTCAGTCGCAACAAGCGCGCCAGTACCGATGAGCTGGAGTTCGTGGTGCGTTCGGTGTCTCTCGGCAAACTGCCTTATGTGGTACTGGGTGACGGTCAGAAATACCCGGTCGATGCGTCGACTCCGCAAGGCGTGAGGGTGTTGGCGATCAATGCCGACGCCGTGATTGTCAGTCGCGGCAAACAACAATTCATCATCAACCTGAAGGGAGAGCCACTTAGTGATGACGGCTTTGGAGGAGCGTCTGTGCGCCGCTGACGTGGATTTTGAGCGGCAGATTCGCGCGCAGTTGGAACAGGCCCAGGCCATTGGCAAGCGTCGTTTGATCAGCGGCGGTGAGCCTCGGCAATACCAGCAATGGCAGATGGAAGCCCAGGCAGTCGAGGCTGCCATCAGCATTCTCAACACCCTCAAGGGAGCTTCGTAATGGCATCGATTTTTACCAATGACAGCGCCGTCAACACCCTCGACAAAGTCGCGGACAACCTCAAGGAGCAGGCGAACAACGCCAACAAGGAAGTCGGTGATGCCATTGCGGCACTCAAGGAGGCCGCTGACAACCCGGCGCTGCTGGCCGAGCTTCAGCACAAACTCAACAAATGGTCGGTGATCTACAACATCAACTCGACCGTCACGCGTTCGATGAGAGACCTGATGCAGGGCATCCTGCAGAAAATCTGATGATGGACAGTTCATTGAAAGGGCTGATGGCAGAACTAGCCCTGGCCGGTACCGGCCACCATTGCCACGAAGAAGCGCAGCAGATTGCCAACTGGCTCGAGCAGGTTGAGGGGCAGGCGCAGGCCGCGTGCCTGATCCGTCTCTCCAGTCTGATGAATCAGGGGCATTACCAACAGGCGCTGGAGTTGGGCGAGGGTCAGCCCTGGCCGGAACTGGCACCCTGGCTGGCGTTGTGCGAATGGCGACTGGGCCTGGGCACGGCGCTGGATCGGCGTCTGGCCGAGCTGGCCGCGAGCGATGACCCGCGCCTGGTGCAGTTTGCCCAAGGCATGCGTAACCCGGAGGGGCCATGAACAAAATTGATGGGTCGTCCGCGCAGGTGCCAATGCGCAATGGACCGGACGCAAGACCCCCGGCGCCGGTCGAGCCCGCTCAGGTGCAGGCCTTCGAGGCGGCGATGAAGGGCCCTCCGGTGGCGACCCGGCCAGCGCCGGTCGATGCCGCTCAGCAACTGTGGTTGCAAGGCGCGAGCCTGACGACAGCCCTGACGGGAATGGACCGCACGCAGCAGCGCGACACCGTCTGGAAATGGTTTCGCGAGGACCTGCCGGAGTCGGCCAAGAACCGTCGTTCCGAGTTGCGTGACTGGCTCATGGACGGTCTGTCGGACCGCTTGCTGGCGCAGTTCCCGCAATCACGGGGAGGGCCTGAGCAGGATCGTCTGGCGCTCAAGGACCTGCTCAAGGAGCAGGCACCTTTTGGCAAGCAACAGGAAACGCTGTTGCTCTACGTACTGGGCGAGATCAAGGGGATTGAGGGCAGCGAGTACCTGGACACCCTGGTGCGCAGCGAGTTGCAGATCCTGATCCCGACCAACGGATTGGTCAAAAACATGATGAGCTTCACCCACTCACCCGATCTGGAGTCGTGATGGACATTAGTCAGATAAGTCAGGCCGCGGTCACCAGTCTCGATGAGCTCAAGAACCCCCAGGCCAGTGCCGGGCAAATCGCCGATTTCGAGCAGGCGATGGCCAAGGGCACCGAGAGTCTTGGGGGCAACCTGCTCAATGAAATCGGACAGATCAAAGAACGTTTCTCTCAGGCCAAGCACGACCTTGAGGTCGAGCTGTCGACCCCCGGTGATGACCCGAGCAGCCTGATGCAGATGCAGTGGTCGTTGATGCGCATCAGCATGCAGGAAGAGCTGATCGCCAAGACGGTCGGACGCATGAGTCAGAATGTCGAAACGCTGATGAAAACCCAATAAGGTGCTGCGTGAAGAGACTCAATCGAACTCTGATGTTGCTGACCGTGATGTTGCTCGCCGGTTGCAAGGTCGAACTTTATGCCGGTATCAGCCAGAAAGAAGGCAATGAAATGCTCGCGTTGCTGCGCACCGAAGGGATCGGAGCGTCCAAGCAGCCGGACAAGGATGGCAAGATCAAACTGCTGGTCGAGGAGTCGGATATTGCCGAGGCCATCGACGCGCTCAAGCGCAAGGGCTATCCGCGTGAGAGCTTTTCCACGCTGAAGGATGTGTTTCCCAAAGAAGGATTGATCTCCTCGCCGGTCGAGGAGCGTGCCAGGCTCAATTACGCCAAGGCCCAGGAGATCTCCCGGACCCTGTCGGAGATCGACGGCGTACTGGTGGCGCGCGTCCATGTGGTGCTGCCTGAAGACCGTGATGGTCTGGGCAAGAAATCTTCCCCGGCTTCGGCGTCGGTGTTTATCAAGCATGCAGCCGACATCCAGCTCGACGCCTACATTCCGCAGATCAAGCAACTGGTGAACAACGGCATTGAAGGCCTGAGTTACGACCGCATCAGCGTGGTGCTGGTGCCTTCGGCGGACGTTCGGCAAGTTCCGCTCGCACCGCGTTATGACACGGTGTTCTCGATTCAGGTGACGGAAGCATCCCGTGGACGGTTACTCGGGCTGTTCGGCTTACTGGTTGCGCTGCTGGTGGTGAGCAACCTCGGTCAGTACTTGTGGCAGCGCAGCAGGGCTTCGTAATGACGTTGTTGCTGACGCCCTATCAACTGCGATTTTGCCCGGCCCGCTACATCCACCTTACGCGTGTTCCGCCTGCGCTGATGCAATTGACGGACACACTGAGCCATTGGCGTCGGCACAGTGGAATCAACGCCTGGCTGCTGAACGAGTGTTCGCTGGACATCGACTACGAGTTACCGCCGACCCTCGCAGGCCTCGCGTTCTTTGAGCAGGCTGCGCTGGAGAAGACCCTCGGTTACTTGGGCGCACTGCTGCATGGCCACGCAATTCGCCAGGTACTGGACGCGAACAACCTGCGTCGGGTTCACGCGGTGATCGGCGAGGCAGGACATCGCTACTGCCTGGAGCAACTGGATCTGATCATAGGCGCCTGGCCGCAAGGCTGGCAGCAGCCATTGCCTGACGGTGAGCTCGGTGATTGCCTGCGCCAACGTGCACTGGCTTTCTGGTTGCAGGCCTGCATTGACGTTGCACCGGGATTTGCCCGGCGCATTGCCTTGCGCCTGGCGCTCACCGATACCGCTGCGTCCGCGCCCCCGGTGCAGTGGGCAGTGAGCAGTCACCAGCGTTCATTGGCCCAGGCGTTGTGCCTGAAAATCGCCCGACAAGTGAGCCCGCAATGCTTCCATTTATTGAAATAAAAGCCTCTGAAGTGCAGCTCGCGCCGGACCAGGTGTTGCTGCGCAGCCGCGACTATCAGGATTATCTGACAGCAGGCGAACTGGTCGAAGTGGCTCGCAAGCGCGCCGCCGAAATCGAACAGGCCGCCCATGATGTCTACGCACAACAGAAGGCATTGGGCTGGCAGGCTGGCATCGAAGAGGCACGTATTCGTCAGGCCACACTGATTCAGGAGACGCTGTTGCAGTGTCATCAGTATTACCGTGAGGTCGAACAACAGATGAGCGACGTGGTGCTACAAGCGGTGCGCAAGATTCTCCAGCACTACGACAATATCGAGTTGACGTTGCAAGTGACGCAGCAGGCGCTGTCACTGGTCAGCAACCAGAAGCAGGTGATCCTGCACGTGCAGCCGGATCAGGTGCTTGAGGTGCGCGAACAGATCTCCCGGGTGCTCAAGGATTTTCCGGAAGTGGGCTACGTCGAGGTCATTGCCGATGCCCGGCTGGATCAGGGCGGCTGCATTCTGGAGACCGAAATCGGCATTATCGACGCGAGCGTCGATGGTCAGTTGAGTGCTCTGGAGGCTGCCTTCAAGCAGGCGTGGCTGCACAAGGGCAGAGCCTCTGCGACCGCCATCGACAGTGCTGTCGATGCGCCAGCATTGACGTTCTAAATTGACAAAAATACGCCCGATATTGGAAAAGCCAAAAAAACCGTTCCCTTAGTATTGGCTCCTGTAAAGGACCAACGTTTATTGGGAGCCATTATGCTAATTCCGTCCTCAGTCAACGCGCTCGCCAGTGCCGGCAGGCAGCAGGAAGTCACCCCTCCGAAGGATTCGCAACCGGCCAAGGGCACCTTGTCCAGCCAGGTTGTGGGTCAGAGTCTGATGGCTGCGCTCAAGACCACGATTGGCATTGCCCTCAGCGCGAAAGTACCGGACATCAGCCGTGCCAGCCTGGTAACCCCACAGCCTGAAGGTACGTCGCAGTTGATCGCCGATGCGGCGGGACAGCGCAAGGTTACGCTGCGCAGTTTCGAGAACGGCGTCACCGAAGTGCAACTGGCGCGGCCGCCGTTGACCACCCTGGTCCTCAGCGGTGGTGGCGCCAAAGGCGCGGCGTATCCGGGGGCGATTTCGGCGTTGGAAAACAAGGGTGCGCTAGAGGGCATCAAGAGTATTTCCGGTTCGTCGGCCGGGGCTATCACGGCCGCGCTGCTGGCGTCGGGCATGAGCGCCGGTTCGTTCAAGACTCTGTCGGACAACATGGACCTGATCACCCTGCTCGACAGCGGTAAAAGCTGGTTGAGAAAAGTCCAGCATGTGATTTCCGGCTGCGCCTATGCAATCACCTTTGGCAGGATGGGTGTAGTCGGCAGCATTGTTCGTCTGCTGTACGACATCTTGCCACGTTCGGATTCCGAAGCGGCACCGCTGGAGAAGGTCCTGCGCGAGGAGACGAGTAAGTCGGTAATGCACCAGATCGCGGCTCATATGGACATCGCTGAGCAACCCGCCGTGAGAGCTATTGCACAGAAACTGGGGGCCGGCGGCGTGGTGACCTTCCGCGACCTGACTGTGCTCAGCCGGTATATCCCACAGATCAAGGAACTGAGCATGACCGGCACGGCCATGTACGAAGGGCGTCCGCAGTTGGTGGTGTTCAACGCCGACCTGACCCCCGACATGGACATTGCCCGTGCTGCACACATTTCCGGGTCGTTCCCGCTGGTGTTCCAGAAAGTCGCGGAAACCGCGCACCCGTTCCAGGAACAGGGCGAAGTCACGCTGTTTCAGGATGGCGGTGTCATGCTCAATGTGCCGGTTCCCGAGATGATCAATCGGCAGTTCTCGAACAGCCCGTTGCGTCAGGCCGATAACCTCATCCTCAAGTTTCCTGAGGATCCGGTGGCACAAAAAGGGCCGGGCCGGGGGGCTATCAATGTGACGGAGGGTATCGTGGGTGCTCCGCTGGGAGCGCAAGCGGCACTGCAAGACCGGGGGCTTGCCGCGTTCGAAGATCAGACTGTCGTGGTGCCACTCAAGACCGAGTCGGGCGACTACAGCGGGATGCTGGGCGGAACCCTGAACTTCACCATGCCCGCCAGCGTCAAGAATTCGTTGCAGGCGTTATTGCAGAACGAAGTCGGTGACCACCTCGACAACCGTTTACAGGCCCGCGAAGCCCACACGTTTGCGACGATGGAAGGAGCGTTGCTGGCCCTTGATGACGAAATGCTTGCCAGTGTCGCGGCCCAGGATCCGGTGCGTACAGCAGACGTTGTGCAGTTCCGGCGGGAGGTTGGCGAGGCGTTATCCGGGCTGACGGTGGCGATCCTCTCGGCTGAAAACATGAAGCTGACCGATAACCTGCGTTCGGCCTTCTCGCGGCTGGATGCCTTGGCGACTACGCCGGAGCGCAAGGAATGGTTGAGCAAAACGTTGAACAACGCCGATAACACCGACCATCAACGCTTGCTCGGCGCTCTGCGCAATACACCTTTGGAGTCGCCGGTACTGAAGGCGGCGGTGGACGAAATGCGCAAGCGCGATGTAGCGGTGATTGCTGAGAACATTCGCAAGGAAGTGATCTTGCCTTCCCTGTTCCGTGTCGGACAGCCGAAATCCAACGTGGCGTTGTTGCGTCGCGTCGAGCAAAGCCTGATGCGTGCAACCACTCCGGCCGAGATCAATCGAGCGCTGGATGACCTTGCGGACAATTACGGCGCGCGTAACAAACCCTGGAGCAAGGCATTCAGTTCTACCACCGTCAACATGGCCCGAGCCTGGCGGATCAAGGAGTAAACCCTCATGACAGTTAAAGCATGGCTGGATCAATGGGATTTGGCGTTGCCGTCAGAGGCACAGCAGACCTGCCGTTTGCGCGTTGGCGACGGGCCTGAGTTGTTGCTCGAGCGCACACCCGGCGGCTGGTTGATTGCATTGCGTCTGGGCGCGCTGCCGAGGACGCTGCTGCAGGGTGTGGTCCTGCAATTGTTGCAGGTCAACAGCCCGTTCTCGCTGCTTGCTCCGGTGCGGATGACGGCAGACATTGCAGGTGATCTGGTGCTGTGGGTCGAAGCGCTTGACGGGCAGGCAGACGTTGAGCAGTTGAACACCTGGTACGGCAAATTGCTGCAAGGTCATACCTTGTTCAGCTCATTGACCGAGCCAGGAGCGACGCTGACCGATGAGCCTTTGCGAGGCGGCGTATTTGTCTGAGCTGACTGTTTGAACGACACCGGGCCTTTGCTGGCCCGGTATCATTTCAAGGTGGCGTCAACTCAGTGCGCAATGTCGGCAGCGACGTGGCGGTTGCGTTGCAGGTAGATGAAAAATACAGCGGTCAGTACCGTCAGCACACCGACCAGCGCGCCAGTCCACGGCAGATCCGCCAGATCCGCGCCGCTGGCCACCACCAGTCCGCCGATCCATGCACCGGCCGCGTTGCCGAGGTTGAAAGCGCTCTGGTTCAGCGTCGAGCCAAGATTCGGCGCTTCATGGGCCTGATCGATGATCAGCAGTTGCAGGATCGGGCACAGCGCGAAAGCAAAAATTCCCCACAGCACCAGGGTGATCGCTGCCGGCACCACCGAGCGGCTGGTCTGGCTGAATGCCGCGAGAATTACCACCACCGCCAAGGCCACGCCCACCAGTGATGGCAGCAGACGGCTGTCGGCCAGGCGTCCACCGAGCATGCTGCCGCCGGTCAGGCCAACACCGAACAACAGCAGCATCACCGTCACACCGTGCGGGCTGACCCCCGTTATGTCCTGCAGGATAGGCGCGATGTAGGTGAACACACTGAACAGACTGGTCGACGCCAACACACTCATGCCCAGAGCCAACAGCACATTGACCTTGCCCAGCACCTTGAACTCGCTGGCCAGGTTGGCCTTGTCCATCGGGATGTGTTTGGGCAGCCACAGCCACTGCGCGAGTGCCGCGATGACGCCGATCACCGAGACCGCCCAGAACGTCGAGCGCCAACCGGCGTACTGGCCGAGCGCGGTGCCCAGTGGTACGCCGAGGACGTTGGCCAGGGTCAGGCCGGTGAACATCATGGCAATCGCCTGTGCGCGTTTGTTTGGTGCGACCAGTCCGGCAGCCACCACCGAACCGATGCCGAAGAATGCACCGTGGCACAGCGCCGTGACCACCCGCGCGGCCATCAGCGTCGCGTAGTTCGGTGCGAGAGCGCAGAGTACGTTGCCGAGGATGAACATCAGCGTCATCCCCAGCAGCGTGGCTTTGCGCGGCATGTTCGCCGTGCCGATCGCCAGGATCGGGGCACCGAACACCACGCCCAAGGCATAACCGGTGATCAGCAGGCCGGCATGCGGAATGCTCACGGCGAGATCGCGGGCGACATCGGGCAGCAGGCCCATGATGACGAATTCAGTGGTGCCGATGCCGAACGCGGCAACGGCAAGTGCAAGCAAGGCGAGTGGCATGCGCAAGGTCTCTGTCGGTAGTCTTGACGCTGTGATCAGGCATACGCAGGCCAACGACCGGTCTCGGGGAGAGAGCGGGGCAGGCAGTCATTATTGGAATTTTTCTGTGCGCAACTGAGTGCGGCGTGGTCGCTTGCAGTATAAACAGCTGCTGACACATCGCGAATCAATAATCTGACTATTCGACGACTCCCTGTAGGAGCTGCCGAAGGCTGCGATCTTTTGATTTTGTTTTTTACCGGCAAGATCAAAAGATCGCAGCCTGTGGCAGCTCCTACAGGGGCTAATAAAAATAAGGAGTGTGTTTGTGCTGGCGACGGGTTTGGTGTTGGTGGCGGCGCTGTTGCATGCGGCGTGGAATACCCTGATCAAGTTCAGCGCCGAACGGCTGCTGGTGGTGGCGTGCATGGACACCGTGGCGCTGTTGTTCGTCGCCATTGCGCTGCCCTTCGTGAACTTGCCGCCGATGGAAATCTGGCCGTGGATACTCGCTTCGGCAGCCTTTGAGTTGCTCTACCGCTATCTGCTGATTCAGGCGTATCGGGTCGGCGACCTGGGGCTGGTCTATCCATTGATGCGCGGTTTGTCGCCGCTGGTGGTGTTGGCGCTGACCCTGATCTTTGCCGGCGAAGTACTGACCACTCAGCAGATCTTCGGGATCATGCTGATTCCCTTCGGCATGGCCTGCCTGCTCTGGCAGGGCGGTGGCGGCAAGCATCTGCCGTGGTCGATGTTGCCGGTGGTCGCGCTGATCGGGCTGTGCATCGGTTGCTACACCTACATCGACGGTCAGGCGTTGCGGCGCTGGTCGCACCCGCTGGACTATCTGGTCTGGGTCACGCTGCTCAGTGCCTGGCCGTTTCCGCTGCTCGCATGGGTGGCCAAGCGTCCGGCGTTTCTGCAGTTCTGGCGTGAGCAATGGAAGCTGGGGCTGGCGGTCGGATTCTGCGTGTTGTTCAGCTACGCTCTGGTGCTGTGGGCAATGCAGTTGGGCTCGATTGCGGAAGCGGCGGCATTGCGCGAGATCAGCGTGATTCTGGTGGTGCTGTTTGGTATGCGCTATCTCAAAGAACCTTTCGGCCGGCCGCGGCTCTTAGCCTGTGGGCTGGTGCTGATCGGCATGCTGGTGATGAAGTTCTAACCGCTCGCGAATTCTATAACTCGAAAAAAGGACGGCGTTATGACGGTGGCTCTGTGGTGTGTATTGATCGCGATTTTCCTGCCGTATGTGTGCACAGGTGTCGCCAAGGCGGTGGGTGGTTACAGGCTGAGTGACAATCACGATCCGCGCGATTTTCTGGAAAGTCTTAACGGTGTGGCTCGGCGCGCGCATGCGGCGCAACTGAACAGCTTTGAAGTGATGCCGGCGTTTGCCGCTGCGGTGATAGTTGCGCATCTGGTGGGGACGGCGCAGTTGGTGACAGTGAATGTGCTGGCGGTGCTGTTCATCACCAGTCGCCTGCTTTACATCATTTGCTATCTGGCGGACTGGGCGATCATGCGGTCGCTGGTGTGGTTTGTCGGGATGGGGTTGATTGCTGCGTTCTTCTTTGTGTCTGTTTGATTATTGATATTACTGCTGGCCTCATCGCGAGCAGGCTCACTCCTACAGGGGACGCATTCCAAATGCAGGAGTGAGCCTGCTCGCGATGGCTTTTTAACTGCCGCCGCTAATCTGCCGAGTTACTTCTTCTCCGTGTCGGCAACCTGCGGCACTTGCGGCAATGCCGCGCCTTTGGGCCAGAGCATCCAGATCTGTCCCTGCTGTTTCATGTCCCCGGCCAATTGCCCGGCCGCGTCGCCGGTGCCCCAGAACAGATCCGCACGAACCTCGCCGGCAATCGCGCCGCCAGTGTCTTGCGCCGCCACCGGGCGCACCAGTGCCGTACCGTCCGGGCGGGTAGTCGACAGCCACAACAGACTGCCCAACGGAATCACCTTGCGGTCCACCGCGGCGCTATAACCGGCCGTGAGCGGCACGTTCAGCGAACCGCGAGGGCCTTCATTGCTGTCCGGGTTGCGAGTGAAGAACACATAACTCGGGTTGCTGCCGAGCAGTTCCGGGATCCGCGCCGGATTGGCTTTGGCCCAGTTGCTGATGGCGTTCATGGTCACGTCTTCTTTCTTCAGTTCGCCTTGCTCGACCAGCCAGCGGCCGATCGGGCGATACGGGTGACCGTTCTGGTCGGCGTAGGCGATGCGCAGTTGCTTGCCGTCCTGCGTCTGAATACGCCCGGAACCCTGGATCTGCAGGAATTGCAGGTTCATCGGATCGGTCAGGTAGGCAACCACCGGTGCTTTCACGCCTTTCGACTCAATGGTCGCTGCATCGTCGTAAGGTTTCAGCACGCGACCTTCAAGGCGACCGCGCAGGCGCTTGCCTTTCAACTCGGGATATATGCTGTCCAGCGAGACGATGATCATGTCTTCGGGGACGCCGTACACCGGTACGTTCGCCACATCGGTGGGCGTCAGGCTGCCGGGGTACACCGGTTCGTAATAACCGGTGATCAGACCGTTGGGGTTGTCGTTTTCAGCGCGCAGCCCGTAGACGTCGAGATTTTGTTTGAGGAACGCACGAATCTCGCCAGCACTTTGTGGCACGTTGGCCGCTGCTGCACAGGTTGTACCCCAGACCGGGTCGGCCTTGAGTCGGGTACACGCACTGCGCCACGAGCCGAAGCCAGCGACCAGATCACTGTCTGATACCGCCGGCAGTGCTTCCCAGGTTGCGCTGGAATAAGTCGCCAACGCATGGGTTTTCGGCTTGGCGCTGTCGCCTCCGGTGCAGCCGGCGAGAATCGCCAGCAGGGGCAGGGTTGCGATCAGTGGGTGACGCCAGGCCTTGAAACGGCTGTTCATGGAGTGATTCCTGTGCCGGTTGCCCGAGTGCTCCATGCGCTCGAACAACCCGTATTTTTAATAGGGCTATTGGTGTTTGGCGGTGACGCGGGGATACTGGCCGCCGAATTCCGTGACCTGAAGCCACCATGACTCTTAAACGAATTGCTGTTGTATTGCTGGCCTGTCTGACCTTGTCCGCCTGTGGCGGTGTCGATCCGAACTCTCCGCTGGGACAACGCAAGGCGATCTTCAAACAGATGCTCAAGACCGGTGAGGATCTGGGTGGCATGTTGCGTGGACGCATTCCGTTCGACGGGCCGAAGTTTGCTGAAGGTGCGGTGAAGCTTGATGCGTTGTCTCATGAACCGTGGAAGCATTTCCCGCAGGTTCGCGAAGAAGATCACACCAGCGCCAAGGACGATGTCTGGCAGAAACAGGCGCAGTTTCAGGAAATGGCCCGCACCCTTGAAGCGGCCACCGGTGAATTGGTGATCGCCAGCAAGGTTCAACCGTACAAGGCCAGCAACCTCGGGCCTGCGGTGCAGAAAGTTGAAGATGCCTGCAGCGCTTGCCATAAACAGTTTCGGGATCATTGACTGGGACTGCCGTGACCGCTGAGATATTCAGGAATGCTCAGCAACTGTGGCGAGGGAGCTTGCTCCCGCTGGGTTGCGCCGCAGCCCCGAAACCATTCAACCGAGTTGTTTCAGGCGGACTCGGTTGGCCGGATTTACGACGGCTGCGCCGCCGGGCGGGAGCAAGCTCCCTCGCCACAGGGTTCTTCACCTGGCCACACTTTCAGTGCTGCTGATTATTTGTCGATTTCGTCCAGCGCTTCCTGCAATTCCTTGCGCGATTCGGCGAGTTTGTCTTTGCGTTTGTTGATCTTCTCGGGATCGCCTTTCTTCATGGCTTTATCGAGATCAGCCTGGCGTTTGCTGACTTCGTGCTTGGCATCAAGCACCTTGTTTTCACGCTCTTTCTTCAGGCCAGCGTCGGTGCAGTTCTTCGTCACTTCATCCAGTGCCGTTTGCAGGCCGGCCTGCTGATCGGTGTTGCCACGGGATTTGGCCTGTTCGATCTGGTTCATGATGCCCTGCTTCTTGGCAGCGCAACCGGTGAGGCCCGGAGCGTCCTCGGCAGCCATCACGGGTGCGGCCATGACGCCGCAAAGAGTGAGCAGGGCGAGCGGTGTGAGAAATTTCATAAAAGCTCCATGTGCAAAGGCAATCAGGTCGGTCGGGCACTGCGCTGTTGGAGCGCCTCGGCGGCCGTTGGGTTCCCGGCGCACCGGGATTGCATGTTCAGAAGCCGTCGATACCGGCGGCGTGTAAGGTTTGACTCAAGGCCAGCACCTGCGGGTCGCGAAAAAATGCGCTCAATTGCGCCGCGCGACCGGGGCCGATGCCGGCTTCTGCCTGCCATTGTTCGGTGTCACGTTGTGCCAGTGCCTGCCACGACTCAGCCAGTCTTGCCCCACCTGTTGGTGGCAAGCCCAGTGCCTTGAGCCACTGTGCGAATGGTCTTTGGCGGGCGCTGCGAAAACTGTAGATCAGGCGCTCACTGCTGCGGTCGCCGAAGCCGGCAATGTTAGCAAGCTCTGGCGCGTCGAGGGTCAACCAATCCAGCAGGTTGTTCAGGCGGCCTGTTTCGAGAAGTTTCTCCCAGGTGCCACGACCGACATGTTGCATCGCCAGTCCGTGTTTGCCACTGAGCCAGGTCAGGCGCGCGAGAAACTGGCTTTCGCAGCCGGGCGTCGGCTGCAAGCAGCTCAAGGCATGGAAGTCGCTGGCGCTGGGGATATTGATGTCCGCGCGTTCAGTGGCGCGCAACACAACGCCGTCGAGTCGCGGAATCGTCAGCCCCGCCAGACTGATCGCCACCTGATCACCGGGACGGATGTCCAGTTCCACCCAACGCTTCAGCGAACCCGTGCTGACCCGTTTGATCTGGCGGTCATCAAGCATTACCGGTGTCAGTTCCAGCACCGGGGTAATGCGCCCGGTGCGCCCGACCTTGAAATTGACTTTGCGCACGTCGGCCAGCGCCTGGGCGAACGGATACTTCCAGGCGATGGCCCAGTAGGGCGCGCGAGCCTTCCAGCGTTCGGCGGCCGGGCGCTGGCTCTGGCGCAAAACTACACCATCGCTGGCGAACGGCAGGGGCGAGCGATACCAGTGATCACGCCATTTCTGCGCATCGGCGAAGTCAGTGACGGGGTGGCTGTAAGGCTCGGTGGCGGGGAAGCCCAGTGCCGCCAAGGTCGATAACCTTGCAGGCAAGTCCGCAGGGCCTTGCGGCCAGTCCCAGACAAACAGACCGATGTCGCTGGCGTGTTGGTCATTCAGGGATTTGCGTCCCATCAGTCCAGCCACCGTGGCGCGGGCGTTGACGCTGCCGGAGCGGGCCTGCACATGCTCGTTCAGACGCCAATACAACTCGCCTTGCACCAGCAGATCCACGGGTTGCGTCAGTCGTTGCGGAATCGCTTTGATCTTGTGCGCCGATGCCGTCCAGTCGTGTCCGTTGACCCCGTCGCCGCGACTGATTGCCTGTTGCAGAACGCCAGCGTGATAAATCAGTGTCACCGCGACGCCATCGACTTTGGGTTGTACCCAGACATCCTTGCGGCCTCGAAGCCAGGCTTGCACAGCCTCGGCTTTATGCAGCTTATCGAGGCCGGTGTGAGCGATGGGATGTGTCACGGAACCAGAGGTCGAGCGTAAAGGTTCGATTGCCGAGGGCAAATCAAAGCACCTTTGCCATTCACTTAGTCGCAGGCGCGACTGGTCGTAGAGTTCGTCGGCAACCAGCGAGCGGCCTTCGCGGTGATAGGCATCGTCCCACTGACGGATCTGGTGTTGCAGGGCGGTGATTTCGCGTTGAGCCTGGGCGGCAGGCCAGCTCGGGCATTGGGCGGCGTGGGCAGTCAGGCTGATGAAACCGAGTAGAACCAAAAAATAAAAGCGCATTGTGAGCGTCCTTGCTCATGGGGAACCCTGAAGGCTAGTCAGGATTTCGAGCGAGGCCGGTTGGTTGTTTTTCCGGGTGTTGCGGGACATTAAAATCAAAAGATCGCAGTCCATGAAAAAGCCCCGCATGGCGCGAACCGTGCGGGGCTTTTTGTACCTCCGGGGAAAGCTTACAGGCCGGCAGCAGAACGCAGAGCGTCGGCGCGGTCGGTTTTTTCCCAGGTGAAGGTGGTGAAGGTGTCTTCGCCAACAGTCTTGGTCTCTGGAGCGCGACCGAAGTGGCCGTACGCTGCAGTTTCCTGGTACATCGGGTGCAGCAGGTCGAGCATGGTGGTGATTGCGTATGGACGCAGGTCGAACACTTCGCGGACCAGTTTGATGATTTTGTCATCGCTGATCTTGCCGGTGCCGAACGTGTTCAGCGAGATCGAAGTAGGCTGGGCCACACCGATCGCGTAGGACACCTGAATCTCGCAACGCTCGGCCAGACCGGCCGCGACGATGTTCTTGGCAACATAACGGCCAGCGTAGGCAGCCGAACGGTCAACCTTCGATGGATCCTTGCCGGAGAACGCGCCACCGCCGTGACGGGCCATGCCGCCGTAGCTGTCGACGATGATCTTGCGACCGGTCAAACCGCAGTCACCTACCGGGCCGCCAATGATGAACTGGCCAGTCGGGTTGATGTGGAACTGGGTGTCTTTGCTCAGCAGTTCGGCAGGCAGTACGTGCTTGACGATCAGCTCCATCACGCCTTCGCGCAGGTCTTTGTACGACACTTCAGGGTTGTGCTGGGTCGACAGAACCACGGCGTCGATACCGACAACCTTGCCGCCTTCGTAACGGCAAGTCACTTGCGACTTGGCGTCCGGACGCAGCCAAGGCAGCAGACCCGATTTACGGGCTTCGGCCTGGCGCTGCACTAGCTGGTGCGAGAAGGTGATCGGGGCTGGCATCAGTACTTCAGTTTCGTTGCTGGCGTAGCCGAACATCAGGCCCTGGTCGCCGGCGCCCTGATCTTCAGGCTTGGCACGGTCAACACCCTGGTTGATGTCAGGGGACTGCTTGCCGATGATGTTCATCACGCCGCAGGTCGCGCCGTCGAAGCCGACTTCGGAGCTGGTGTAGCCGATGTCGCAGATGACGTCACGAACGATCTGCTCCAGATCGACCCAGGCGCTGGTGGTCACTTCACCGGCAACAATGGCCACGCCGGTCTTGACCAGGGTTTCCACGGCAACGCGTGCGTGTTTGTCCTGGGCAATAATGGCGTCCAGCACCGCATCGGAAATCTGGTCGGCGATTTTGTCCGGATGTCCTTCAGACACGGACTCGGAGGTGAAGAGGGAGTATTCGCTCATCTCGATGTTTTCCTGAATTTACCGATGGTGAGTGTCGCCAGCCGGTCGCTGAAAGTGGCGAACCTGGATCTGGAAACCATTACGTAAGCCTACATAGAGGCTTTCCCCGGGAACGAGTCCCGCAGCGGTGGCCCAACGGGCCAAATCGTCCTGTTCAAACCCCAACCACAGATCACCGCAGGCCTCCCTGGCCCAACTCTGGTTGTGGCTACATAACTCTGTCACGAGCAGGCTACCGCCCGGTTGCAGCAGGTCGGCCATGTGCTTGAGCGCTTCGGCCGGCGCGGCGAAATGGTGCAACACCATATTCAGTACAACGCAATCGGCCTGAAGGCTGGTGCCGTTTAATGCATCGGCCAATTGCAGGCTGACGTTAGCCAGTTGTTCACGCTCACATACCTGACGCGCCAGTTCGAGCATCGCCGGGCTGTTGTCCAGCGCGGTTACGGTGCCAAAACGATGCGCCAGTTCCGGCAGAAAAGCACCATCGCCGGGGCCGACTTCAATGGCCGTGGCAGCACCATTGAAATTCAGTTTGTCGAGCAGGGCCAGCACGCTTTCACGGTACTGCGGCAGGCCGGCAATCAGGTCTTGCTGGGCGCGAAATTTTTCCGCGACCCGGGCGAAAAAGTCCTGGCTGGCGGCGGCGCGCTGGGCGTGAACCTGAGCGATTCGCGCCTGGACGTCTTCCGGGAGCGCCAGATTGTCGACTTCTTCTAACAGTGCAGCGTGTAGCTTGCCACCCAGAAGTTCGGTGTGGGGCAGGGCGCGACGATAGAAAATCGCGTTGCCTTCGCGGCGGGTCGCCACCAGATCGGCTTGCGCCAGGACTTTCAGGTGATGACTCATGCCGGACTGGCCAATACCAAAAATCTGCGCCAGTTCCAGCACGCCAAACGAATCGTTGGCCAGCGCGCGCAGTACATTCAGCCGCAGCGGATCACCGCCGGCCTTGCACAGGGCCGCCAGCTCGTCGCAATCGTCATGGCGAATGGAAGGCACGCGTAAGTTCATGGGGCAGCAGTCTAGAGACGGGGGTAAATCACCGCAAGGCCAATATCAAAAAGTTTTGATATTGCTCGATAAATGGCACTTCTCACGAATCGGTTAACTCTACAAACGAACAGCGGAAAGGTTTCACCAACCGAAACCGCCGTTAACCATGGGAAAAACGCCCCCGGATGAGTATCTATCATTGCCCCAAGGCGCTCGGGTGAGGGAAAATGCCCTCCTTTTTTCCGTTTCAATCTATTCACACCCAGGAGATCAGCGATGCCTAGCCGTCGTGAGCGTGCCAACGCCATTCGTGCCCTCAGCATGGATGCCGTGCAAAAAGCCAACAGCGGCCATCCCGGTGCCCCTATGGGTATGGCAGATATCGCCGAAGTGCTTTGGCGCGACTACCTCAAGCACAACCCGAGCAATCCATCGTTCGCCGACCGTGACCGCTTCGTGCTGTCCAACGGCCATGGCTCGATGCTGATCTACTCGCTGCTGCACCTGACCGGTTACGACCTGTCGATTGACGACATCAAGCAGTTCCGTCAACTGCACAGCCGTACCCCGGGTCACCCGGAATTCGGTTACACCCCGGGCGTCGAAACCACCACCGGCCCACTGGGTCAGGGTCTGGCCAACGCCGTGGGCTTCGCCCTGGCGGAAAAAGTGCTGGGCGCGCAGTTCAACCGTCCTGGCCACAACATCGTCGACCACCACACCTACGTGTTCCTCGGTGATGGCTGCATGATGGAAGGCATTTCCCACGAAGTCGCTTCCCTGGCCGGCACCCTGGGTCTGGGCAAGCTGATCGCTTTCTACGATGACAACGGTATCTCCATCGATGGCGAAGTCGAAGGCTGGTTCACCGATGACACGCCGAAGCGTTTCGAAGCCTACAACTGGCAAGTGATCCGCAACGTTGACGGTCATGACCCGGAAGAGATCAAGACTGCCATCGAAACCGCGCGCAAGAGCCCGCTGCCGACACTGATCTGCTGCAAGACCACCATCGGTTTCGGTTCGCCGAACAAGCAAGGCAAAGAAGACTGCCACGGCGCCCCGTTGGGTGACGCGGAAATCGCTCTGACCCGCAAGGCGCTGAACTGGAATTACGGCCCGTTCGAAATCCCGGCCGACATCTATGCCGAGTGGGATGCCAAAGAAGCTGGCCGCGCTGTTGAAGCCGAGTGGGATCAGCGTTTCGCTGCCTACTCCGCCGCGTTCCCGACCGAAGCCAACGAACTGGTGCGTCGTCTGAGCGGTGAGTTGCCGGCGGACTTCTCCGAAAAAGCCTCGGCCTACATCGCTGAAGTCGCGGCCAAAGGCGAAACCATCGCCAGCCGTAAAGCCAGCCAGAACACCCTGAACGCGTTCGGCCCGCTGCTGCCGGAACTGCTTGGCGGCTCCGCTGACCTCGCCGGTTCCAACCTGACCCTGTGGAAAGGTTGCAAAGGCGTCAGCGCTGAAGATGCCAGCGGCAACTACATGTACTACGGCGTGCGTGAATTCGGCATGACCGCGATCATGAACGGCGTGACCCTGCACGGCGGTCTGGTGCCTTACGGCGCGACCTTCCTGATGTTCATGGAATATGCGCGCAACGCAGTGCGCATGTCCGCGCTGATGAAGAAGCAGGTGATCCACGTCTACACCCACGACTCCATCGGTCTGGGCGAAGACGGCCCGACGCACCAGCCGGTCGAGCAACTGACCAGCCTGCGCACCACCCCGAACCTCGACACCTGGCGTCCAGCCGATGCCGTTGAATCGGCAGTGGCCTGGAAAAACGCTCTGGAGCGCAAGGACGGCCCGTCGGCGCTGATCTTCTCGCGTCAGAACCTGCAGCACCAGGAACGTGATGCCGGCCAGATCGCCGACATCAGCCGTGGCGGTTACGTGCTGAAGGACTGCGCAGGCGAGCCTGAGCTGATCCTGATCTCGACCGGTTCCGAAGTCGGCCTGGCTGTTCAGGCTTACGACAAACTGACCGAGCAGGGCCGCAAGGTGCGTGTGGTTTCGATGCCTTGCACCAGCGTGTTCGATGCTCAGGACGCCGGCTACAAGCAAGCCGTGCTGCCGTTGCAGGTTGGCGCGCGTATCGCCATCGAAGCGGCTCACGCCGACTTCTGGTTCAAGTATGTGGGTCTGGAAGGTCGCGTGATCGGCATGACCACCTACGGCGAATCGGCTCCGGCTTCGGCACTGTTCGAAGAGTTCGGCTTCACCCTGGAAAACATCCTGGGTCAGGCTGAAGAACTGCTGGAAGACTAAGTCCGGCAGGTGCGTCGTCCGGGATGACGCCTTCGCGAGCAGGCTCACTCCTACAGGGTTTTACGTTGCCCATGTAGGAGTGAGCCTGCTCGCGATAGCGTCGGTCCAAATAATAAAGAGCTGCATGATTCACCACGGTAATCGAGAACCCCATGCCTCAACCGCGTCCCTACAAAGTTGCACTCAACGGCTACGGCCGGATTGGTCGTTGCGTCTTGCGTGCGTTGTTTGAGCGAGGCGAAAAAGCCGGGTTTGAAATTGTCGCGATCAACGATCTGGCCGACATGGCCAGCATCGAATACCTGACACGCTTCGACTCCACCCACGGCCGCTTTCCCGGCGAGGTGAGGGTTGAAGGCGATTGTCTGCATATTAATGGCGACTGCGTGAAGGTCCTGCGCAGTGCCACCCCCGAAGGCATCGATTGGGCGTCGCTGGGCGTCGATCTGGTGCTTGAGTGCTCCGGTGCCTATAACACCCGTGAAGATGGCCAGCGTTTCCTCGACGCCGGCGCGCCACGCGTGTTGTTCTCGCAGCCAATGGCCAGCGAGGCGGATGTCGACGCCACCATCGTTTACGGCGTCAATCAGGATTGCCTGACTGGCGACGAGTTGCTGGTGTCCAACGCCTCCTGCACCACCAATTGTGGCGTGCCGCTGTTGCGTTTGCTGGATAAGGCGATCGGCCTCGATTACGTGTCGATCACCACGATTCACTCGGCGATGAATGATCAGCCGGTAATCGACGCCTATCATCACGAAGACCTGCGCCGCACGCGTTCGGCGTTTCAGTCGGTGATCCCGGTGTCCACCGGTCTGGCGCGCGGTATCGAGCGTCTGCTGCCGGAACTTGCCGGGCGAATTCAGGCCAAAGCCGTACGTGTGCCGACGGTCAACGTGTCGTGCCTCGACATCACGATGCAGACCGCCACGGCGACCGACGCCAATGAGGTCAACCGGATCCTGCGCGAGGCCGCCACCAGCGGCCCGCTCAAAGGCCTGCTGGCTTACACCGAGTTGCCGCACGCAAGCTGTGATTTCAACCATGACCCACATTCGGCCATCGTCGATGCCAGTCAGACCCGTGTTTCCGGCCCCAAACTGGTGAACATCCTGGCCTGGTTCGACAACGAATGGGGTTTTGCCAACCGAATGCTGGACGTTGCAGAACACTATCTGCAAACAGCAACTTCAAAAAAACCGTAGGAAGTGCGACCCATGACCGTGTTGAAGATGTCCGACCTCGATCTGCAAGGTAAGCGCGTATTGATCCGCGAAGACCTCAACGTCCCAGTCAAGGACGGTGTTGTCACCAGCGATGCGCGTATCCTGGCTTCGCTGCCGACCATCAAGCTGGCCCTGGAGAAAGGTGCGGCCGTGATGGTCTGCTCGCACCTTGGCCGTCCGACCGAAGGCGAATTCTCCGCCGAGAACAGCCTCAAGCCTGTCGCCGACTACCTGAGCAAGGCCCTGGGCCGCGAAGTGCCGCTGGTTGCCGATTACCTCGGCGGCGTTGACGTCAAGGCCGGCGACATTGTGCTGTTCGAAAACGTACGCTTCAATAAAGGTGAGAAAAAGAACGCTGACGAACTGGCCCAGCAATACGCCGCCCTGTGCGACGTGTTCGTGATGGACGCATTCGGCACCGCTCACCGCGCCGAAGGTTCGACGCATGGTGTCGCCAAGTTCGCCAAAGTCGCCGCTGCTGGTCCGCTGCTGGCCGCTGAACTGGATGCACTGGGCAAAGCCCTGGGCGCGCCGGCGCAACCAATGGCTGCGATCGTTGCCGGTTCCAAGGTCTCGACCAAACTCGACGTGCTGAACAGCCTGAGCCAGATCTGCGATCAACTGATCGTCGGCGGCGGCATCGCCAACACCTTCCTCGCCGCTGCCGGTCACCCGGTCGGCAAGTCGCTGTACGAGCCGGACCTGCTCGACACTGCACGCGCCATCGCCGCCAAGGTCAGCGTGCCGCTGCCAGTCGACGTCGTGGTTGCCAAGGAATTCGCTGAAACTGCTGAAGCCACCGTCAAGCTCATCGCTGACGTTGCCGCTGACGACATGATTCTGGACATCGGCCCGCAGACCGCCGCGAACTTCGCCGAACTGCTGAAATCGTCGAAAACCATTCTGTGGAACGGTCCGGTCGGCGTGTTCGAATTCGACCAGTTCGGCAACGGCACAAAAGTGCTGGCCCAGGCCATCGCTGAAAGCTCGGCGTTCTCCATCGCTGGCGGTGGCGACACCCTGGCGGCCATCGATAAATATGGCGTGGCTGAGCAAATCTCCTACATTTCCACCGGCGGTGGCGCGTTCCTCGAATTCGTCGAGGGCAAAGTGCTGCCAGCCGTAGAAGTCCTGGAAAGCCGGGCCAAGGCCTGAGGCCGCCCGTTTGGCCAGGCAAAGGAGTGGTCACATGGTCAAGTCGTTAGCACTGTTGTTGCTGACCGGTACGCTGGCAGCCTGCGGGAGTAACCCGAAGGCCGAAGCGACGCCGGCACCCAGCGAGTCGCAGAAGGGCTGTTATCAGGCCGACTGGCAGGCCGAAACCAACCCGGTGCTGAACAAGCGTTCCGGGCCGGACGGCCTGGACAAATACGAGACGCAAACCCCGGCCAAGGAACATGGTTGTCCTTGACGGGTCTGATTCTTTAACTCAGGGCTGGCGGCGTGCGTCGTCAGCCGAGGAACACGGATGAAAGGCTTGATCGCCATTGCGGCGTTGGCATTGTTGGGCGGTTGCGCGCAGTTGAACCTGTTTCAGTCGTCTGCACCTGTGGATAACTGGACCACCTGGACCTGCGACAGCCAGGCCAAAGTGCTATGGCGCTACGCCGATGCCGGCCAGAAGGAAGTCGATGTTCGACTGGGCGGCGGCGATCAGGTCTATCGCCTGAAAGAAGAGCCGGGTGCCTCGGGCACGCTGTACAGCGATGGCATGCTGGCGTTTCACGTCAAGGGTGACGAAGGCCTTGTGTACTGGGTTGCCACCAATGACTTGATCGGCCGCGGTTGCAAAGCGCAGTAATTGACACACCGCAAGCCCATTGTAGGAGCGAGCCTGCTCGCGATAGCGGCCTGACAGTCGCTGCAATATTGACTGCAAGATTGCTATCGCGAGCAGGCGAAGGCCTACAGGGGTTCTGCGCAGTTCTGAAGAATTTGCTTTATCGAATCACCAGACCGGGCCTCGACCCCCGATCTGCAATCACTTGAATAGCCGCCGCCGCTCCGGCAGGCTGGCACGATTAACGACCCAAACCGGGAGAGACACACACAATGGCACTTATCAGCATGCGCCAGATGTTGGACCACGCAGCCGAATTCGGCTACGGCGTTCCAGCCTTCAACGTCAACAACCTTGAGCAGATGCGCGCCATCATGGAAGCCGCTGACAAGACTGACTCCCCGGTGATCGTCCAGGCTTCGGCCGGCGCCCGTAAATACGCCGGCGCGCCTTTCCTGCGTCACCTGATACTGGCTGCAATCGAAGAATTCCCGCACATCCCGGTGTGCATGCACCAGGACCACGGCACCAGCCCTGACGTTTGCCAGCGCTCGATCCAACTGGGCTTCAGCTCGGTGATGATGGACGGCTCCCTCGGCGAAGACGGCAAGACCCCGACCGACTACGAATACAACGTCCGCGTTACTCAACAAACCGTGGCCATGGCGCACGCCTGCGGCGTTTCGGTTGAAGGCGAGCTGGGCTGCCTGGGTTCGCTGGAAACCGGCATGGCCGGTGAAGAAGACGGCATCGGCGCTGAAGGCGTTCTGGATCACAGCCAGATGCTGACCGACCCGGAAGAAGCCGCTGACTTCGTCAAGAAGACTCAGGTTGATGCCCTGGCCATCGCCATCGGCACCAGCCACGGCGCCTACAAGTTCACCAAGCCACCGACCGGCGACGTGCTGGCGATCGACCGCATCAAGGAAATCCACAAGCGCATCCCGAACACCCACCTGGTGATGCACGGTTCCTCGTCGGTTCCGCAAGAGTGGCTGGCGATCATCAACCAGTACGGCGGCGACATCAAAGAAACCTACGGCGTGCCAGTTGAAGAAATCGTCGAAGGCATCAAGTACGGCGTGCGCAAGGTCAACATCGACACCGACCTGCGTCTGGCCTCCACCGGTGCGATGCGTCGCCTGATGGCCACCAACCCGAGCGAATTCGACCCACGTAAATTCTTCGGCGCGACTGTTACCGCGATGCGCGACGTTTGTATCGCTCGTTATGAAGCGTTCGGCACTGCCGGTAATGCTTCGAAGATCAAGCCGATCTCGCTGGAAGCGATGTTCCAGCGTTATCTGAAAGGTGAGTTGAACGCCAAGGTTAACTAAGTCTTCGCGTTAAGCTGCTGATTCAAAAAACCCGCCGTGAGGCGGGTTTTTTATAACTCCGGTACAACGCTGAGTGTTACTTTTGTAAATTTACAGGCGCACTATAAGGTGAGTATGTATTGAGATCATTTTTAACTACATAGGACTGGGCCTGAACTGTAACCCACTGATCAGTATTCGAGAGGTCCACGTCGATAGCCCATTGCCCATCGGGGCCTGCGATTCCTTGTCCATATTGCACGCCGGTATTGGCTTGGATAATTCTGACCGACTGATTTGGTTCTGCTGTCCCCCACAACCGGGGAGTTGGGCCACATCCGGTACCACCTTTTCCATGGATGAGTGGTGTTTGTGCCATGTCATGTACTCCTTGAAGGTTATCTAAAAATTGTTGAAGCGCCGCTAAGAAGATGGTGGCGCTTGTACACGATAATGAAAGGAGTTCTTGCTCTTGTGACCTGTCAGATATGACAGTTTTATATATTCTTTCGCGTTATTTTCTTATTTTTTATTCCAGTCCTGTATATAGGAAAAAAAGGCGGATTAATTTTTTGGTCGTGTCCACTTGGAGGGAGACGGTTTTTTTTGTGGACGACTATTCCTTCAGTTCAACGTGATCCAGTGCCTGATTCACCGCCAATTCACCGAGCATCACGACCTGCGCGATGCCCAGCGCTGTCTTGCGGTGCGAGGTACCGAGCATGGCGGCGAAGTTGTTGAGCATTTCGCTGGCTGAGCCCAGGGTTTCGCTGGCGTTGGCCAGCAGGGACTCGGTGTTGTACTTCGGGTTGGCGAGGTACATGGGTTCGGGTTTGTTGGTGCTGGCCATGATGCAGGCGGCGGGATTGAGGTAATGGTCGAGGGCGCGTTCGGCGGCGTCGTTGAGTTTTTTGGAATTGGGGGATTCGTACGGGGAGGCCGGGTCGGTGACCGGCGGATGCGGCGTTGATTTGATCATAAGCTGAAAACTCCTGATGGAGCCGCTTCGCCTCCTCTACTAAAAGAAGGGTGGCAGCTGTGCGCAGGTTAGTAGACCGGGGAGTTATTCAGCATTAACCGGCGCGCCGAGGCGCCCTGCACACAGCCACCATCAAGTCAGTAGCAATAACCGACCGATGCGCTTGGCACATAACTGAAAAACACCACGGGCTACTAAACCCGATCACTGGAAATCAGTGACGCGAACCAAGTTACCGATGGCCCTCCAGGCGCACAAGCCGGCGGATTCTGGCGTACCCGTAGGCAACGACGCAAGCTGTTGTAGGCTTCCGGAAATAACCGCCTACAGATCTAAACAACACCGTTTAAATGTAGGAGCTGCCGAAGGCTGCGATCTTTTGATCTTGCTTTCTATTCTGTAAAACAAAGTCAAAAGATCGCAGCCTGCAGCAGCGCCTACAGAGGCGATTTGGCGTCGATGTTCTCGCGTGTGAACTGAAGGAATAATCCTGTGCGAAGCGGTTTTGTTGCACTTGATTGAAGGGGTTTCGCTTGTGGGTGCGGCGGCTTTTGCTTCAGGTAATAACCGGTCAGGGAGTGCCGCCCATACTGTAAAACCCGCGTGCGGATGACGCTAAGGGTTGGAGAGCCTTGAAGGCTGTCGATTTCTCCCTGCCAACTGTCGATGACGGCAGCGCGTTGGGTGGTGAACCGGACGTCAATGTAGGTGTTGTCTCGCTGGGAACAGGTTCCAGTAACGGGATAACTCTGACCACCTTCCTCCCAGATACCGCCGATCTGCCCGCTCTGTTCGACGAAATGAGAGAGGGTGATGCAGAAGCTGTTGTCGTCGTTGCAGAACTTTCCGAGCGGGTTATTCATGGGGTGGGTCCAGGATCAATGGTCTTGGCCCACGCTATCGATATTCGTTGAGAGCGCCAACTGTCAGGTCTGACAGGTTTTTATACCGATTTTGCTGGCTTCCACGGTTTTTAAATCCACAAACTGTAGGAGCTGCCGGAGGCTGCGATCTTTTGATTCTGCTTCTGATTCTGAAAAAAAAAAGTCAAAGGATCGCAGCCTGCGGCAGCTCCTACACGAGGGTGGTTTATTTGTCGTGATCGATGTCGAGTTTGCTGAAGGTGACCTGGCCACCTTCGCTGGTGTACCCGGTGTTGTCCTGCACATACACCCCGGCCTTGAAATACAGCGGCTTGTTGCGCCAGGTGGCGCTGATCTGTGAATCCCACTGATAACCCGCGGCACTGATACCCAGCGCGCCGCCGGGGCTCAAGTGGATGAGGTAGTTGAATTCGTTGTCCAGTTTGATGCCCGTGGCGAGGGTGATGACGCGGCTTTCGTCGTCATCGGGGTGCATGCGCACTTTGATCACCAGGTTGCCGGTTTCGGTTTTGGTCTTGTACTGGTACTCAAGTTTGACCAGCGGTTTTTGGCTTTCATAGGCGTGGATCTGGCCGATGACGATCTTGCCGGAGCTCGGCACTTTGTTGACCGTGAGGGTCGCGCGCAACAGGTTGTCGGCGTCCGGGTAATACCAGTTACGCAGCGTGCCGTTGCTGAAGGTTTCGCGCAGTTCGGTGCGCGGGTAGATGGCGTTTTCGGTTTTTGACCCGGTAACCGGTGACCAGAAGAACAAGGTGCCGGTGTCGGAATGGAAGTACTGATCCTTGAAGCCATTCACCAGTTTTGAGGTTTCGACGGTGTAGGGTGGGCTGCCAACGGGAACGCTGAGGTTCCAGGTTGCGAGATCGATCATGTCGGTTCTTCCACTCAAGTTTCACTGCACGCACGTGCCAGAAGCTCTAGCCCGCGTGTTTTGGGGCGGCCTTTATAAGCGTAGAGGGAATTTTTGTTAACCGCCGTCCGGCGGACGTTTGGCGTCAACATCCTGTCGAAATGCCATCTTTGCCGGTTTCCGGGGGCTTCCAGCGTGACCGTTAGTCGGCTAGACCTGACATTGGTTAAATGATGGCCTGATGACAGCTTCTGCTTTTGCGGATCCGCGACTAGAGTGAAGGCTCAGTATGTGTACGGTTTTTACCGGAACCGGCCTGAAGTCCCGACAAGAGAAGCAGCATGGAATGCGTGCAACCCCCGCCAAGTGAAGGCAGCTCTGTCCTTTTGATCGTTGATGATTATCCTGAAAACCTGATCAGCATGCGCGCGTTGCTGCAGCGTCAGGATTGGCAGGTCATGACTGCTGCCTCTGGTTTCGAGGCGCTCAATCTTTTGCTCGAACACGACGTCGATCTGGTGCTGCTGGACGTGCAGATGCCGGGGATGGACGGCTTTGAAGTCGCGCGCCTGATGCGCGGCAGCCAGCGCACGCGCCTCACGCCGATTATTTTCCTTACCGCCAACGAGCAATCCCAGGACGCCGTAATCAAGGGTTATGCCAGTGGGGCGGTGGATTACCTGTTCAAACCCTTCGATCCGCAGATTCTCAAACCGAAAGTGCAGGCGTTGCTGGAGCATCAGCGCAATCGCCGAGCCTTGCAGCGCTTGACCCATGATCTGGAATTGGCGCGCGCCTTCAATGCTTCCGTGTTGGATAACGCGGCCGAGGGAATTCTGGTGGTGGCTGCGGACGGTTTGATCCGCTTTGCCAATCCGGCCATTTCGCGCCTGCTCAATGCGCCGGTGAAGGAGTTGGAAGGTAAGGAATTTCTCGATTATCTGCAGAAACCACACATCCCGCTGTGGGCCGAATCCGAGTTTTACGCAAGCTTCAAGCGCGCTGAAACCCTGAGACTTCACGATGCCTTATTGCGCACCGCGCCCGGCCAGCAGGTGCCGGTGGCCTTGTCCTGCGCGGCGCTGCCCACTGAACAACAGGCGATGGTGGTGACGGTTCTCGACATGTCGGTGGTGCGCCACTTGCACCAACAACTCGAGTTTCAAGCTGTGACCGATCCCTTGACCGGGTTGCTCAACCGTCGCGGTTTCTACCAGACCGTGGAGAACCTGCTGCTGCGCGGTGAACGCAGCGACAGCAGTTGGGTGTTGTTGTATCTGGATCTCGACGGTTTTAAACGGGTCAATGACTCTCTTGGCCACGATGCCGGCGACCGTGTATTGCGTTGGGTGTCCGAGCAGTTGAAGGCGTGTCTGCGGCCGTTCGACATTCTTGCGCGCATGGGTGGCGATGAATTCACCGCGTTGCTGGATCTGGAGTTTCCCGAGCAAGCGGCGAAGATTGCCGAGAAGCTCATAGAACGGGTGTCGATCTGTCAGCAGATCGAGGGGCTGGATATCGCCCTCGGCGCCAGTATCGGCATCGCGACGTATCCGGATTGCGGTTCGAACCTCGACGGATTGCTGCGCGCCTCGGACATCGCCATGTACGAGGCCAAGCGCGCCGGACGTCAGCAATATCGGTTTTACGATCACGAAATGAATGGCCGGGCGCGCTCGCGTCTGATGCTCGAGGAGAGCGTGCGCACGGCCATCGAAAACCGCGATTTCAATCTGGTCTATCAACCGCAAGTGGCCATCGACAGCGGCCAGATTCGTGGCTTTGAGGCTCTGTTGCGCTGGCAGCACCCAAGCGTTGGCGATGTTCCGCCGGGCCTGTTTTTGCCGTTGCTGGAGGAGGCGCGATTGATCAGCCGGCTCGGCAGCTGGATTTATCATCGCGGTGCCGGTCAGCGCAAAGCCTGGGAAACCTTGTTTGCCGAAGATCTGGTGCTCGGTGTGAGTTTGAGCAACACCCAGTTCAGCCTGCCGAATCTGGTCACCGAGTTGCGCCAGGTCATGGAGCGGCACTCTTTGCAGCCGCGGCAGCTTGAAGTCGAGGTCACCGAAGAAGCGCTGATGCAAAACCCCGACGAAACCCGCAAACAACTGCGTTTGCTGCGCAACCTCGGGGTGAGAGTGGCGCTGGACGACTTCGGCTCCGGGCCGTGTTCACTGACGCACCTGCGTGATCTGGAGCTCGATACGCTGAAACTCGATCGCCATCTGATCGCCCGGTTGCCGGACTCTGAAAGGGACGCTTCGCTGGTGAGCACGGTGATCAATCTGTGCAAGCAATACGGTTTGCTGGTGATTGCCGAAGGTGTCGAAACCATCGAGCAATACCAATGGCTGCAAGCGCATGGTTGCGAGTACGTGCAAGGCTTCCTCGTCGCGCGACCACTGATCGCCGAGGAGGCTGCAAGCTTCGCCGAGCCGTTCGACTGGAGCGCGTTGCCCGGTTGAATTCGCTACACTGGCGCACCTTTTTTTAAGCGTGTCGCTCGTCCATGACTGTGTTGAAGTACCTTCAGGCCTATCCCGCGCAACTTCAGGATCAGGTGCGCCAACTGATCGCCGACGGGCGTCTGGGTGAATACCTGGATCAACGTTATTCGGGGCGCCACGATGTGCAGAGCGACAAGGCGCTGTACATCTACGCGCTGGATCTCAAACAGGAATATCTGCGCAACGCCCCGGCCATCGACAAAGTACTGTTCGACAACCGCCTCGACCTGACTCACCGTGCCCTCGGTTTGCACACCACGGTTTCACGGGTGCAGGGCGGCAAGCTCAAGGCCAAGAAAGAGATTCGTATTGCCTCGCTGTTCAAGGAGGCCGCGCCTGACTTTCTGAAAATGATCGTCGTGCATGAACTGGCGCATTTCAAAGAGTCGGATCACAACAAGGCGTTTTATAAATTGTGCGAGCACATGCTGCCGGGGTATCACCAGGTCGAGTTTGATCTGCGGGTGTACCTGACGTGGCGGGATATGCAGGCTTAACAGTACGCAACAAGGAAGGTGTGATGGACGTCAGCAAGACCAAAAGCAGCTTTTACCGCCGCCTGTACGTGGCGTACCTGATCGACAGCGGTCTGGCGCCGAGTGTGCCGGCGCTGACCGAAGTAACCGGCATGCCCCGGCGCACGGCGCAGGATACGATTGCGGCGTTGGCGGATCTGGATATCGTCTGCGAGTTCGAGCAGGAAGAGGGCGCGCGCAATCATGCCGGGCGCTATCGGATTCGCGAGTGGGGGGCGATTGATCGGGGGTGGATCGAGCGTAATCTGCGGCAGATCAAGGCTGTGCTGGAATATCCCTGAGTTCAGCGGTGACCGAGCTGATGCCATCGCGAGCAGGCTCACTCCTACAATTGACCGAGTTCCTCCCGACGGAGTGCGATAAATTGTAGGAGTGAACCTGCTCGCGATGAGGGCCTTAAGGGCGGCGCATCCCGATGTGCGGAATGCCGTCCTCCACATACTCTTCGCCCGCCACCACAAACCCGTACTTGCCGTAATACCCCTGCAAATGCGCCTGCGCCGACAGATAGATCGACACCTGTGGCCAATGTTTCTCGGCCTGTTTCAGCGCCTGCTCCATCATTTCGTGGCCCAGCCCCTTGCCGCGCCCTTGCGGTGCGGTGATCACGCGGCCGATCACTACGTCGCCGCCCTGGGATTCCGGATCCAGCAGGCGCAGATACGCCATCAACTGATCATCCTCCCAACCCATCAAGTGGTGGGTATCGCCTTCAAGATCCTGGCCGTCGAGGTCCGGGTAAACGCATTTCTGCTCGACCACGAACACTTCCGAACGCAGTTTCAGCAGCGCATACAACTGTTCTTTGCCCAAATCACTGTGATGTTTGCAAACCCATTCGATTGTCATTTTCCGATTCCTTGAAAGCGTCGCCCGATACTAAGCGCAGCGGCCGAAGAAGTCTGTATGGCGTAAGAGTCTGTGACAAAGGTCAAAATGCCATCATTCCTTTCTCGCGACAGTGTCTTCTTTGTGTAATCTGCTGGAGAGCGCTGTGCACTGGCTTCAATGAGCTAATGTTAGGGCCTGGGTTTTGCCGGTAAGGGGCCTTGGGGTTTTGACTGAAAAACACGCCGGGCAACCCGCCCGCTAAGGATTTTCAAGCATGCCGCGATTGCATCGAGCCTTTGCTTTGATCGGATTGCTCTTGCTGGGTCAGAACGCTGCAGCGGAGAAGCTGCGGCTGGTGTTTGATATCTGGCCGCCCTTTACCGACGACACGTTGGTCAATGGCGGCCTGGCAACCGACATCGTCAGCACCGCGCTGGCCCGAGCCGGCTATGCCAGCGGTTATGAACAAGTGCCGTGGGCGCGGGCGTTACTGGGTGTCGGCGAAGGGCGTTATGACGTGCTGGTCAATGCCTGGTACAACGACGAACGCACAAAACTCGGGCAGTTTTCCGCTGAATACCTGCTCAATCGCATTCGCTTTCTCAAGCGCAAAGACACGCCCCTCGAGTACAGCAACTTGCAGCAACTGCACACCTATCCGATTGCGGTGGTGCGTGGCTACGCGTATTCATCGCCGTTCGATGCGGACACGGCGTTGCAAAAAGTCCCTGTGCATAACTTCGCGATGGCGGTGCGCATGCTCGCGGCGGATCGGGTCAAGCTGACGCTGGAAGATGAATTCGTCGCGAAGTACTACTTGGCGCGGGAGTCCGCCAAGGTGCGCAATGCCGTGGAGTTCTTGCCCAAGCCTTTGAGCGAGAACAGCTTGCACATCTTGGTGAGCCTGAAGAATCCGCAGCATGATCAGATCGTTGCGGGGTTTGACCGAGCGATTGCGGCGATGAAGGCGGATGGCAGTTATGACCGATTACTGAGACAGCATGGGATGTGAGGGCTGATCCAGAATTTTCTGTGTGGCTGATGACGCTATCGCGAGCAGGCTCACTCCTACAGGGGAATGCATTCCAAATTGTAGGAGTGAGCCTGCTCGCGATAGCGTCCTGTCAGCCAGCACTAACCTCACTGGTGTCCTTGATCAGGTGCGCCGCCAGCGTGCGCAACGGTCCCAACTGCCGGCAGATCAGCGCCAGCTGCGTCTGCACCAGTCGCTGTCCCTCATCGATCTCATCGGGCATCTGCTCCAGCTCATTGGCCAGCGCTTCTTCTTCATCACTCTGAATCGCAATCGGCTGCTTGCTCGCCAGCCCCTGGGCGATTTCGTCGATGCTCGTCGCCAGTTTCGCTCCGGCGCCATCAATCAAATGTTCACGCACATCGGCCGGTAACTGCGTCTCGCGGTGCGCACCCAGTCCTGACAGATAACTGAGCAAAGTGTGCGAGAGCACCAGAAAGCGGAAACCGACATCCGCTTCCTTCCGGAAATGCCCCGGCTCCATCAGCATGTTCGCCAGCGTCGTCGACAGCGCCGCATCGGCGTTGTGCGCGTTGCGGCGGGCCAGCCGATAGGCGAGGTCGTCGCTCTTGCCGGCGGCGTATTGCTGCATGATCTGGCGCAGGTAGATGCTGTTGCAGGTCAGGGTGTTGGCCAGCACTTTGTTCAGACGTCGGCCCTGCCAGTCGGGCAGAAACAGCAATACCGTCAGGCCGGCAATCAGGCTGCCCAACAAGGTATCGAACAGTCGTGGCAGGAACAGCCCGTAACCGTCGCCGACCTGGTTGAAGCAGAACAGCACCATGATGGTGATCGCCGCCGTCGCCAACGTGTAGCGTGTGGTGCGGTTGGTAAAGAACACCACCCCGGCGGCGATGGCGAAGCACGACTGCACCAACGGGCTCGGGAATAGATCGAACAGCGCCCACGCTACGGTCAGGCCGATGGCGGTGCCGAAAATCCGTTGACCGAGTTTACGCCGCGTGGCGCCGTAGTTCGGCTGGCAGACGAACAGGGTGGTGAGGATGATCCAGTAGCCTTGCGACGGGTGAATCAAATGCACCATGCCGTAGCCGATGCTCAATGCCAGCGGCAAACGCAGGGCGTGGCGGAACAGCAGCGAAGTTGGCGTCAGTTGCGTGCGCAGGCGAATCCACACGTCCTTGAGGTTGCGTGGCGAGCGGTCGAGCAGGCTGCTGTCGGTCGCATCAGCCAAGGCATCGGGGTTGCTTGCATCGCTGAGCAAACGGTCGAGGGTGCCGAGGTTGGCGGCCAGTGCGCGCAACGAACGCAGCAGTCCGCGCCAGGCCGGGTTGCTCTGGATGCGCAGGTGTTCGAGGGAGGCGTCGAGGTCGCTGAGGGCTTCGGCGAAACTGGCGTCGTAGATGAACGGCTGGCGCATCTGGATTGATTCGGCCAATGCCCGGCAGGCCTTGCCTTGCTGACGCAGCAGGCGCTGGCAGCGGAACAGCACGTCGCTGTGGAAGAACGCTTCGGCCAACGCGTTATAGGGATAGTGCGAGGAGCTGGCGCGTTCGTGGATGTCCTGGGCGAGGAAGTACAGCTTCAGGTAGCGGCTGACTTTCGAGCCGGGGCGACCGTTGCCGACCCGGTGCAGGATGATTTCCTTGGCACTGTTCAGTGCCGCCACGACGCGGCCATTTTGCTGGGCCAGTTCCAGACGTCGGGCTTCGACGTCCATCTGGCGGATCGGTTCGAACAGCGAGGATTTCAGCTTCAGGTAAAAACCCAGCTCACGGAACAGGCGCGCCAGACTTTGCTGCACCGGTTGATTGGAAAACATCGCCTGCCACAACACCGACAGCAGGCCGTACCACGCGGCACCCGCGACCAGCAGCATCGGTTCGTGCCAGAAATCGGTGACGGCGCCGCCGCGCTGATCGACGCCGATCATCGTGTACACGGAAAGAATCAAGGTCGCCGAGGCAATCGCCCCATAACGCTCGCCGAGCGCACCGAGCATGGTCAGGCCGAAGCTTGCCAACGCGAGGGCAATCGCGAAAACGATGGGGTAGGGGAAGAGCAATTCCACCGACAGCGCGGCGATGCTGAAACACACCAGCGTCACGGCTAGTGCGTTGAGGCGGCCCTGCCAACTGTCGTCGGTTTCCGCCAAAGCGCTGGCGATGATCCCGAGGAATAACGGGATCAGCAGGCCCATTTCATCCTGATACCAACACAGCGCCATGCTGCCGGTCAGGGCGATGAACACCCGCACGCTGTAGCTGAATTTATCCAGCGCCCACAGGCGCCGCAAAGACTGACGAAACGAGGTCGAGGACATGAAGTGCGAAGGCCTTCCGAGGCGATGCCGCTAAATTGAGCCAGTAATGACGCCGACGCAATGGCGCCGATCACATCTGACAGCAAAAAGTGTTCCTGACTGCATCACGCATAACCCCTGTAGGAGTGAGCCTGCTCGCGATAGCGGTGTGTCAGTCACCAAATTATTGACTGACAGGTTGCAATCGCGAGCAGGCTCACTCCTACAGGGTTTTGTGTTTGGCTCTGGCTCAGACGTACTGCGCAGCGGCGTAGCCCGAGGCCCAGGCCCACTGGAAGTTGAAGCCGCCCAGATGCCCGGTGACGTCGAGCACTTCGCCGATGAAATACAGGCCCGGGCTTTTCAGCGATTCCATGGTCTTGGACGACACTTCGCGGGTATCGACGCCACCGAGTGTTACCTCGGCGGTGCGATAACCTTCAGTCCCCGCCGGGACGACTTTCCAGCTGCCCAGCTTGTCGGCGATCTCCGCCAGTTCCGCGTGGGTGTACTGCTTCATCGGCTTGGAGACGAACCAGTTGTCCGCCAGCAAATTGGCCATCTTCTTGGTGAAGATTTCGCCGAGCAGGGTTTTCAGTTCGCTGTTCGGGCGCTCGGCCACTTGCTGTTGCAACCAGCTCGCCGCGTCGTGATCCGGCAGCAGGTTGATCTCGACCGTGTCGCCGGATTCCCAGAACGAGGAAATCTGCAAAATCGCCGGGCCGCTGAGGCCGCGGTGAGTGAACAGGATGTTCTCGCGAAAGCTCTGGTCGTTGCAGCTGACCAGGCAATCCACCGACGTCCCGGACAACTCGGTGCACAGTTCCTTGAGCTGATCGGTGATGGTGAACGGCACCAGGCCGGCGCGAGTCGGCAGCAACTCGTGGCCGAACTGTTTGGCAACCTGATAACCGAAACCGGTGGCGCCCAGCGTCGGGATCGACAACCCGCCGGTGGCGATGACCAGCGACTGGCACTGGACCTGGCCGAGGGTGGTGTCGAGCAGGTAGCCGTTTTCGACTTTCTCGATGGTCTGAATCGAGGTGTCCAGATGTAACTCGACGCCGACCTGATCGCACTCGGTCAGGAGCATTTCGAGGATGTCGCTGGACTTGTTATCGCAGAACAGCTGGCCGAGTTTTTTCTCGTGGTATGGCACCGCGTGCTTGCCGACCATGCCGATGAAATCCCACTGGGTGTAGCGCGCCAGTGCGGATTTGCAGAAGTGCGGGTTCTGCGAGAGGAAATTGTTCGGTTCGGTGTACATGTTGGTGAAATTGCAGCGGCCACCGCCCGACATCAGGATTTTCTTGCCGGCCTTGTTTGCATGGTCGAGCAGCAATACCTGACGCCCACGCCCGGCGGCGGTCAGTGCACACATCAACCCTGCGGCGCCAGCGCCAATGATCACGACTTCGGTAGAGCGCAAAACGGTGTCCTCTGAAATATCACCACAAAACGAACTGTAGGAGTGAGCCTGCTCGCGATGGCGGTGTGTCATTCAACATTAGAGGTTGGCTGACAGATTGCTATCGCGAGCAGGCTCACTCCTACAGGGGAACTACGTTGTTCTTACAAAATGCGGACGCGCAGCGAACGGCCCTTGATCTTGCCGTCGTTCAAACGCTGCAACGCCTGCATGGCCACGGTGCGATCTACGGCTACATAAGCCTGGAAGTCGAAGATCGCGATCTTGCCGACCTGAGCACCCGGGATGCCGGCATCGCCGGTCAATGCACCCAGAATGTCGCCCGGACGTACTTTGTCTTTACGGCCAGCACCGATGCACAGGGTAGTCATCGGCGGTTGCAGCGGGGCAAGGCCCTGAGACTTGAGGTTGTCGACCTGATCCCAGTTCAGCGGCGCTTTTTGCAGTTGCTCGATGGCTTGCGCGCGATGCGCTTCGCCCGGTGCGACCAGACTGATCGCAATGCCTTTTTCGCCAGCACGACCAGTACGGCCTACGCGGTGAATGTGGATTTCCGAATCGCGGGCCAGTTCGACGTTGATCACCATGTCCAGTGCATCGATGTCCAGACCACGGGCGGCAACGTCGGTGGCGACCAGTACCGAAGTACTGCGGTTGGCGAACATCGCCAGCACCTGATCGCGGTCACGCTGTTCCAGATCGCCGTGCAGGCCGACGGCGGAAATGCCTTTGGCGGTCAGGTGATCGACGGTTTCCTGCACTTGCTGCTTGGTGAAGCAGAACGCCACGCACGAAGCCGGGCGGAAGTGGTGCAGGACTTTGGTCACCACGCTCATACGGTCTTCCGGGGAAATCTCGTAGAAACGCTGCTCGATCTGCGTGTCATCGTGGAACGCTTCGGCTTTCACCGTTTGCGGATCGCGCATGAACTTCGAAGCCAGTTGCTTGATGCCCACCGGGTAAGTGGCGGAGAACAGTAGGGTCTGACGGCGCTCTGGCGTCTTGACGATGATGTCTTCGATGGCGTCGTAGAAACCCATGTCGAGCATGCGGTCGGCTTCGTCGAGGATCAGCGTGTTCAGGCCGTCGAGGACCAGCGAGCCCTTGCGCAGGTGCTGCTGGATACGCCCCGGAGTGCCGACGATGATGTGCGCGCCGTGCTCCAGCGAAGCGATCTGCGGGCCGAACGACACGCCGCCGCACAGAGTCAGGACTTTGATGTTGTCTTCGGCACGGGCCAGACGACGGATTTCCTTGGCAACCTGATCGGCCAGCTCACGGGTCGGGCAGATCACCAGCGCCTGGCAGCCGAAGTAGCGCGGATTGATCGGGTTGAGCAGGCCGATGCCGAACGCGGCGGTCTTGCCGCTGCCGGTCTTGGCCTGGGCGATCAGGTCCATCCCCTTGAGGATCACCGGCAAGCTCTGCGCCTGGATCGGCGTCATCTGGCTATAACCGAGCGATTCGAGGTTAGCCAGCATGGCGGCGGACAGCGGCAGAGTATTAAAAGCGGTGGCGATGGTGGTCACGGGACTGGCCTGCAAAACAAAATGTCGCGCAGTGTAGCAGCCCCGTGCCACTTTCCTCGAAAGTTCTGGACGAACAGCGACTAAAACCCGTCCCCCAGGCTCGCACAGGTTGAAGATAAACCTGTGGTGAGGGGATTTATCCCCGATGGGCTGCGCAGCAGCCCCAAATAGCTTGAATACAATCAGCCTGATGCACCGGGGTGGCTGGTTTCAGGGCTGCTTCGCAACCCATCGGGGATAAATCCCCTCACCACAGATGCTCCCTCGCCATAGATCAGTGTTCGATGTGCTCTTCCGGGCGTTTGGCGCGGCGGCCGTCTTCTTTCGACAGTTGCGAGAAAATTGTCGCCGCCAGCATGGCCATGATCCCGACTGTGACGAACGTCAGCTGGAACGCACCCAGCACGGTCTCGACGCCGTCGTTGCCGATCTCCGCCGTGAAGCCTCCGAGCAAAGCACCGGCACAGGCAACGCCGAGGCTCAACGACAACTGCGCCACCACCGAGAGCAAGCTGTTGCCACTGCTGGCGCTGGCGTCATCCAGATCGATCAGGGTCACGGTGTTCATCGCCGTAAATTGCAGCGAGTTGATCGCCCCCAGAACCGCCAGCAGGCACAGCAGCAACCAATACGGCGTCTGCTCGCTGACCAAGCCCATGCTCGCCAGCATGATCCCCAGCGCCAACGTATTACCGGTCAGCACGATGCGATAACCGAGACGTTCGATCAGCGGTCGCGCCACCCACTTGGCGACCATCGCCGCAGCGGCCAGCGGCAGCATGCTCATCCCCGCTTGCGAGGGTGAATAACCCAGCGCCACTTGCAGCAGCAGCGGCACCAGAAACGGCAGGGCGCCGCTGCCCAGACGCGCGAACAGGTTGCCGAGAATGCCGACGGCAAAGGTTCGCGTCTTGAACAACGACGGTGCGAACAGCGGGTTTTCGATGTGCCCGGCGCGCAACCAGTACGCCGCCAGACAGGCCATGCCGCCGAACAACAGCAACATCACCCGCAGGTGCGGCAAGTGCAATTCGCCGAGCCCTTCCATGGCGATGGTGATCAGAATCATCGCCGCGCCGAACAACAGGAAACCCAAACTATCGAAGCGCGTGCGTTCGGTGCCGCGCAGGTCGGGGATGAATTTCCACACTGCGTAGCAACCGATGACACCGACCGGCAGGTTGATCAGGAAGATCCAGTGCCACGTCAGGTATTCGACCATCCAGCCGCCCATGGTCGGGCCGATCAACGGACCGAGCAGGCCGGGAATGGTGATGAAACCCATGATCCGCACCAGCTCCGATCTTGGGTAAGCACGCAATACCACCAGTCGCCCGACCGGCAACATCAGTGCGCCGCCCAGACCCTGAATGACTCGGGCGCCGACCAGCATGGTCAGGCTGCTCGACAACGCGCAGAGCAGCGAGCCGAAGCTGAACAGGAGGATCGCACCGAAGAAGATTTTTTTGGTGCCGAAGCGGTCGGCGATCCACCCGGAGGCGGGGATCAACAACGCCACGGTGAGCATGTAGGAGATGACCACACCCTGCATGCGCAACGGGTCTTCAGCCAGGTCGCGGGCCATGGCCGGCAGGGCGGTGTTGAGGATGGTCCCGTCGAGGGACTGCATGAAGAACGCAATGGCGACGACCCACGGCAACCAGCGGGCGGTGATGGCGTCGAGAGGCGGGCGAGTGGGCATGGAACCTCTAATGGGTGGTTAATCCAAATGGCTTGTCGTGCATGAAACCCTGTGGCGAGGGGATTTATCCCCGATGGACTGCGCAGCAGTCCCCTGCATTTGATTTTAAAAGCGGGGCCGCTACGCGACCCATCGGGGATAAATCCCCTCGCCACAGGGTCCACTCCAGCACCTGACCCATGGGTGTGCTGGAGTTTTCATTTACAAGGTAAGAGTCAGTCGGCTGACCAGTGCCCCCGGCAGCAGCGCCGAGGAGGTATTGCGCTGGCTATACGTACTCGCCGACAGCAGCAACTCGCGCTCGGCCGTCAACGCTTCCAGCTGCGAACCGAGCAGGCTGTAAGCGCTATCGTCAAAGCGCATGGTGCTGACGGGTGCCTGAATCTTGCCATTTTCGACCCAGAAGGTTGCAAACCGAGTCATGCCGGTCATGCGCGCCGCCGGTTGATCCGAGAAGTTCAGGTACCACAGGTTGCTGATGTACAGCCCGGTGCCCAACTGCTTGAGGATCTCTTCTTGCGACAGGTCACCCGCCGCCATGTTCATCGCACTCGGCGATTCCCCGCCGCTGGCGCCGTTGGCTGTCAGGCCGTATTCGGCGGCACTGCGTGAGCCGACCAGTTGATCGCCAGCCTTGCCCTCGACGATCAGGCGCAGATCGCTGCGTGGATAACCTTCGCCGGAAAACGCCGGGCTCAGGGATTCGCTGACTTTCTCATCCAGCGACACCAATGGGCTGAATGCCTGATCGCCGACATACAGCTTCTGCAACGGGCTGCTTTTGCTGGCGATCGACTGCGCCGAGAAACCGCCCCAGCTCAGCATGCCCATGATTTCTTCGAGCGCCGCCGGTGCCAGGTACGCGCGGTATTGTCCAGGCGCTAATGTGCGCAGCGGCCGACCGAGGAATTCCAATTGCTCGCGAGCCTGCTGGAAGCGTTTGGCGAACCCTTCGCTGCTCCAGTCGTGTCCGGCGTAACTGGCCTTCACGGCCTCGCCGTTCTCGTGGAACAGGCTGAAGTCGAAGTTGAAGCTGTTCGCCTGATGCCAGCCGAATGCGCCTGAAGAACTGGCGAAACCACGGCTGATCGGGCCGGCGGCATAGAAGCCCACCAGGTCCAGACCTTCGGCGGCGGCGCAGATTTCGTCTACCACTTGCTCGGTATCCGGCAGCGGATGCTCCTGCACGTTGTTGCTCTGCCAGCCATTGTGGTTGAGCAACAGATACGGATCCTGCGGCAGCAGCGGCAGGGTTTCGCGCAGTTGTTGCAAGCCTTCGGCGAGCCGTTGCAGATCGCCTTCCTGGTCACCGGACAGGGTGACTTGCAGGTCGGCGTGGCGGCCGTCGTTGATCAGTTTCAGGACGATGTTGGCCTGCTGCACCTGCCCGGCCTGACGCACCTTGGCATGGTTGAAACGGACGAAGGCCGAGGACTCGGCGGCATAGCTGAGGGTGAACTGTTCCGGCTCGCGCACGCTGTCGCGCAGCCAGTTGACCATGGTCTTGAAGGCGTCGGACTGACTCTTCGAAATGCTCATCAGGCGTCTCCCCCAAACACATCAACGTTGCTGAATACGCAGGCCGGCGAAGCGTGGCCGACGCGGATCACCTGGTTCGGTTCGCCTTTGCCGCAGTTCGGCGTGCCCAGCACCTTGACGGTGTTGGCGTCGCCGACGGCGCGCAGGCTCTTCCAGAAGTGCGCGGAAATTGCCCGGTAATTGGGGTTTTTCACCACACCTTTGAGTTCGCCGTTTTCGATCAACTGGCCCCATTCGCAGCCGAACTGGAATTTGTTGCGCGCGTCGTCAATCGACCATGAGCGGTTGGTGCTCATCAAAATGCCGTGCTCGATGCCTTTGATCAACTGATCGAGTGGCTGGTCGCCCGGTTCGATATTGAGGTTGGCCATGCGGTCGATCGGTGCACGGTTCCAGCCGCAGGCGCGGCTGTTGGCGACGCCATCCATGCCGGCGCGAAATTGCGACAGCGCACCGCCCAATGGACGCAGCAACAGGCCTTCGCGGATCAGGAATTGTTTGCTGGCCTGAGTACCGTCGTCGTCATGGCCGTAGCTGGCGAGTTCTTCGGGAATGCCCGGATCGAAGGTCACGTTGAGCAGTTTCGAGCCATATTGCAGGCTGCCGAAATCAGACGCCTTGACGAAACTGGTGCCGGCGTAATTGCGCTCGTCGCCAAGAATCCGGTCGAGCTCCAGCGGGTGACCGATGGATTCGTGGATCTGCAGCATCATCTGATCGGGCATCAGCAGCAGGTCGCGCGGGCCTTGCGGGGTGTTCGGGGCGAGCAGCAATTGCAGGGCCTGATCGGCGACTTGCGGGCCAGCGCCAACCAGACCGCAACGACTGATCACGTCAGCGCCGCCCTGTTGGCCGAAGTTCTCGCGGCCGAGGCTGCGGGTCTGGCTGTCGTTGCCGTCGTAGGCGGTGACGTCGAGGCCTGGGTAGACGAAGCGCTGTGCCTGGCGCAATTCGGCACCGGCGCTGCTCAGGTAGATCTGTTCGACGTGGGTGATACCGATGCTCACCTCCCAATTCACCAGGCGCTCATCCTTTGGCACCGAGGCGGACTCCGCGCCGAGCAGCTCGAAGCATTCGCTCAGGGACGGGAAGGGTTGTTCGAGATTGGGTGAAAAGTAGTCAGCGCGATCGCTGGACACCGGCTGATCGCGCAGGTCGAGCAGCGCGTGTGGCTTGAGCCGGCGGGCCTGCAACTCGGCGCGTTCAAGGGCGGCTTGCAGGCCTTGTTGCGACAGATCGTTGGTCGCGGCGTAGGCCTCAACGCCATTGACGCGAACGGTGAGCATTGCCCCTTCGTCACGGCTCAGGCTTGGTGGCTCGGCGACGTTCTTGCGTACCGACAGGTACTGGCCGGATTCGCGTACATACCGCAGGGAAAAAAACTCGGCGCCCGTGCGCAAGGCGGCGAAGCGCTGCTTGAGCTGGGGGTGGAAATCGAACATTCGGGAACCTCCTTGTAATGGAGTAGCGGTGCGGAGCGATTCGGCGGGGAGGGGTGAAACGGTTGCGCGAGGTCTAGAGTAGGCCTGCGTCGGGGTAGGATCAAGTGAAGAGGGGGTGTAGGAGGATTTACTGTGCAGCGGGGGAGGGGAAGTTGATTTTTAGGGCGTCATCGCGAGCAGGCTCACTCCTACAGGGGATCTGTGTTGATCACAAATCAACCGTAGGAGCGAGCCTGCTCGCGATCAGCCGTGACGCGGTGTTGCTGAATTACTGAGCAACAGGCGTGATATCACGCATTGGCTTGCCCTTCACCGGCGCATCGCCAGCGACGTAGTAAGCCGCGGTGCTGCGTGGCAAAGGCTTGCGACCACGGATCTTGTCGGCGATTTTCTCGGCCATCATGATCGTCGGGGCGTTCAGGTTACCGGTGGTGATGATCGGCATGATCGAGGCATCGACCACTCGCAGGTTCTGCATGCCGTGCACGCGACCTTCGCCATCCACTACGGCCATCGCGTCGGTGCCCATCTTGCACGAGCAGGACGGGTGGAACGCGGTCTCGGCGTGTTCGCGGATGAACTTGTCCAACTGCTCATCGGTTTGCACGTCGATGCCCGGGCTGATTTCGCGGCCACGGAAGGCGTCCAGTGCAGGTTGTTGCATGATTTCACGGGTCAGGCGGATGCCGTCACGGAATTCCTGCCAGTCCTGCTCGGTGGCCATGTAGTTGAACAGGATGCTCGGGTGCTGGCGCGGGTCTTTCGACTTGGCCTGGATGCGACCACGGCTCGGCGAACGCATGGAGCCCATGTGCGCCTGGAAACCGTGCTCTTTCACACCGTTGCTGCCGTTGTAGTTAATCGCTACCGGCAGGAAGTGGTACTGGATATTTGGCCATTCGAACTCTTCGCGAGTACGGATGAAACCGCCGGCTTCGAACTGGTTGCTGGCGCCGATGCCGGTGCCGTTGAACAACCATTCGGCACCGATGGCCGGCTGGTTGTACCAGAGCAGCGACGGGTATAGCGAAACTGGCTGAGTGCAGGCGTATTGCAGGTACAGCTCGAGGTGATCCTGCAGGTTTTCACCCACGCCCGGCAGATCGTGAACGACCGGGATGTCGAGCTTGTTCAGCAGTTCGGCAGGGCCGACACCGGAACGTTGCAGAATCTGCGGCGAGGCGATGGCGCCGGAGCACAGCAGGACTTCTTTGCGTGCTTTGACTTCAACGCGCTCTTCAGCGTCGCCGACCAGGTAACGCACGCCGACGGCACGCTTGCCTTCGAACAGGATCTTGTCGGTCAGGGCGTGGGTGACGATGGTCAGGGTCGAACGCTTTTTAGCGGTGTCGAGGTAGCCACGGGCGGTGGAAGCACGACGACCTTTCGGCGTCACGGTGCGGTCCATCGGGCCGAAGCCTTCCTGCTGGTAACCGTTCAAGTCTTCGGTGCGCGGGTAACCGGCCTGTACGCCGGCTTCAACCATGGCGTGGAACAGCGGGTTGTTGCCAGCCTTCGGCGTGGTCACGCTGACCGGACCTTCGCCACCGTGGTAGTCGTTCGGGCCGATGTCGCGGGTTTCCGCTTTGCGGAAGTACGGCAGGCAGTCCAGGTACGACCAGTCTTCCAGACCTGGCAGTTTCGCCCAGCCGTCGTAGTCCATCGCGTTGCCACGGATGTAGCACATGCCGTTGATCAGCGAGGAACCGCCGAGGCCTTTGCCGCGACCGCATTCCATCCGGCGGCCGTCCATGTGTGGCTCGGCGTCGGTTTCGTAAGCCCAGTTGTAGCGACGACCTTGCAGCGGGAACGCCAGTGCGGCCGGCATTTGTGTGCGGAAGTCGAAACGGTAGTCCGGGCCGCCGGCTTCGAGCAGCAGAACGGTGACGCCGGCGTCTTCAGTCAGACGGGTCGCCAGGGTGTTACCGGCCGAGCCGGCACCGATGATGATGTAATCGAATTCTTGGGACATTAGATGCACCCTCTTTGAAGTTGGTCAGGTCGAGATCGCCGGGACGCTGCAAAGCCTGTGATTAGGAGAAAGCTCCCTGTGGAGAAAAACCCCTGTGGTGAGGGGATTTATCCCCGACCGGCTGCGCAGCAGTCGTAAAGTCAGCGACTGGGTTCTGTCTGGATATTTGCAGTGTCGGGAGGGGGCTGCTTTGCAGCCCATCGGGGCGGTGCGACGTTTCGCTAAATCCCCTCGCCACAAAGGCCCCATCCAGACTCTGGGTCCGATCAGAAAACCGAGACGTAATCGCCCAGCTCGACCTGTACCGATTTGATGCGAGTGAAGTTGTTCAGCGAGCTGATGCCGTTTTCACGGCCAACACCCGACTGCTTGTAACCGCCCACCGGCATTTTTGCGTCGGACTCGCCCCAGGCGTTGATCCAGCAGATACCGGCTTCCAGTTGATGAATCACGCGGTGTGCGCGGTTCAGGTCTTTGGTGACGATACCGGCGGCCAGGCCGAAGTCGGTGTCGTTGGCGCGGCGGATCACTTCTTCTTCGGTTTCGTAGGAGAGGATGGCCATGACCGGGCCAAAGATTTCTTCACGGACGATGGTCATGTCGTCGGTGCAGTCGGTGAACACGGTCGGCGCCACGAATGCGCCTTTGGCGAATTCGCCTTCGGTCAGACGGTTGCCGCCGCACAGCACGCGGGCGCCTTCTTCTTTACCCTTGGCGATGTAACCCAACACGCTTTCCATGTGCGGGAAGCTGACCAGCGGGCCGAAGTTGGTGTTTTCGTCTTCCGGGTTGCCTACGCGAATGCGTGCAACGCGCTCAACGATCTTGGCTTCGAAAGCGGCTTTCAGGTGTGCCGGTACGAACACGCGAGTGCCGTTGGTGCAGACCTGACCGGAGCTGTAGAAGTTGGCCATCATCGCGGTGTCGGCCGCGCGATCGAGATCGGCGTCGTCGCAGATGATCAGCGGGGACTTGCCGCCCAGTTCCATTGTCACGTCTTTCAGCGACGAAGCCGAAGCGCTGGCCATGACCTTTTTGCCGGTGTCGGTGCCGCCGGTGAAGGAGATTTTTTCGATGCGCGGGTGCTCGGTCAGCCAGGTGCCGACTTCACGGCCGCTGCCGGTCAGCACGTTGAACACGCCGTTTGGCACGCCGGCTTCGGTGTAGATCTCGGCCAGTTTCAGGGTGGTCAGCGAGGTGACTTCGCTTGGCTTGAAGATCATCGCGTTACCGGCCGCCAGGGCTGGAGCGGATTTCCACAGAGCGATCTGGATCGGGTAGTTCCACGCGCCGATACCGGCCACCACGCCCAGCGGCTCGCGACGGGTGTAAACGAAAGAAGTGTCACGCAGCGGGATCTGCTCGCCTTCGATGGCGGGTACCAGGCCTGCGTAGTATTCCAGCACGTCGGCGCCGGTAACGATGTCGACGTACTTGGTTTCGGAGAAGGATTTACCGGTGTCCAGGGTTTCCAGAGCAGCCAGTTCATCGTTGCGCTCGCGCAGTATGTCGACGGCACGACGCAGGATGCGCGAACGCTCCATGGCGGTCATCGCAGCCCAGATCTTCTGGCCTTTTTCAGCGCTGACGACTGCGCGCTCGACGTCTTCCTTGGTCGCACGTTGCACCAGTGCGAGGACTTCACCGTTAGCCGGGTTGATGGCTTCGAAGGTGGCATCGCTGCCGGCGTCGGAGTACGCGCCATCGATGTAAAGTTTTTGCAGTTCGAAACGGGCCATAGTGTCCTCGCAAGTGCATTAGTGGTTGGCGTTGACCGCCGCGATGAAGCTGCGGAGGCAGTGAGGGGCCGAGCGTTTTCTGTGTGCTCTAGCTCACCTTCTTGGCCAATTGGAAATCCATGTATTCGTAAGCGATCTGTTGCGCCTGCGCAGTGTCGAAAGCGTCTCCCGACAGCGCGCCGCGCAACCACAAGCCGTCAATCAACGCTGCCAGTCCACGCGCTGCGGTGCGCGCATCTTCGAGCGGCAACACACGGCGGAACTCGCAGCACAGGTTGGAATACAGACGGTGATCGTTGATCCGCTGCAACCTGTGCAAAGACGGCTGGTGCATGCTGGTGGCCCAGAAGGCCAGCCAGGTTTTCATTGCCGGGCCATTGACCTGGCTGGCGTCGAAGTTGCCTTCGATGATCACCTGCAGATGCGCCCGTGGGCTGTCATCTGCCAGCGCTTGGCGGCGCAGGGTGACGTTCTCGCTGAGGACGCTCATCAGATACCGCATCGTGGCGGCAATCAGGCCGTTCTTGTCCTGAAAGTAGTGACTGATGATGCCATTCGAGACACCGGCCAAACGGGCGATCAGCGCAATGCTGGCGTCCCCCATTCCGACCTGATCGACCGCCTGCAAAGTGGCTTCGATCAGTTGTTGGCGGCGGATGGGTTGCATACCGACCTTGGGCATCTTGCACATCTCCTTAGGCCTTCCGAGGGGCGAATGACGCCTATCGGATTGAGGGCCAGTCTATTTTGTTTTGATTGAACGTTCAATCAACAAAGAATAAGATCTGCGACAAATCGTCGCTGCCTACAGATTTTTCCTACGTGTAAGTGGCGATAAAACCGACATCCGAAAATGCTTGAAACCTGCGTGGGGCATGGCGCGGTTCGCGATTCGATGGACGTGTTGAAAGGGCAAGACGCTCAGGGCCAGGTTTCGGATGAACGTCCAGACCTCGGCCACGAAAGCGATTCGCAGCGCCATTTCGGCAGGTTCGGGCTTTTTTCGGGGTGTCTTTATATCACCCGCCGGTCGGCTGCCAACTAACCGATTGGTCGGGTTCCGTGTTGCCTTGTGTTCTTCTCTCGCACTGCCTGGAGCATTCGTGCCATGAGTTCTGCCTCGCTTATAAAGACCCCGCCCGAGAAGGTGACGGTCAACGGTTGGGTGTTTTACACCTCTACCGCGCTGATTCTGTTGTTGACCGCCATTCTGATCATCGCCCCGCAAGAGGCCGGCAGATTGTTGGGTATCGCTCAGGCCTGGTTGTCGCGCAGCTTCGGCTGGTACTACATGGTGGTGATCGCCGCCTACCTGGTGTTTGTGGTGGGCCTGGCGTTTTCCTCGTACGGCAAACTCAAACTGGGCAGCAAGGACGACACCCCGGATTTCAGTTACGGCGCCTGGGCGGGGATGCTGTTCTCGTCGGGTATCGGTATTTCGCTGCTGTACTTCGGCGCGTCCGAGCCGCTGGATCACTACTTCAATCCGCCGGAAGGCGCATCGGCCACCAACATGGCCGCGCGTCAGGCTGTACAACTGACGTTCCTGCACTGGGGCCTGCACGGCTGGGCGATTTACGCACTGGTCGGTCTGGCCGTTGCCTACTTTGCTTACCGTCATAACCAGCCGCTGGCGCTGCGTTCGGCGCTGTATCCGCTGGTCGGCGAGCGTTGGGTCAAGGGCGCTGCCGGTCACGCGGTGGACGGCTTCGGCATGTTCGTGACCCTGTTGGGTCTGGTGACCAACCTGGGGATCGGTTCGCTGCAAGTGTCGTCGGGCCTGGAAAACCTGTTCGGCATGGAACACAGCAACACCAACCTGCTGATCGTGATCATCGTGATGAGCACCGTGGCGACCATCGCTGCCGTGTCCGGCGTGGAAAACGGCATCCGTCGTCTGTCCAACCTGAACATCGTGCTGTTCAGCGGTCTGCTGATTTTCGTCCTGCTGTTCGGCCCGACCCTGCACCTGCTCAACGGCTTCGTGCAGAACATCGGTGACTACCTCAACGGCATCGTGCTGAAAACCTTCGACCTTTATGTGTATGAAGGCAGCGCCGAGAAAACCGAACGCTGGATGGGTCTGTGGACTCTGTTCTACTGGGCGTGGTGGATTTCCTGGGCGCCATTCGTAGGCATGTTCATCGCGCGTATTTCCCGTGGTCGTACCGTGCGTGAACTGGTCGCCGGTGTGCTGCTGATTCCGCTGGGCTTCACCTTGGCCTGGCTGTCGATCTTCGGTAACTCGGCACTGGATCTGGTGATGAACCAGGGCGCGGTCGAGCTTGGCAAGACGGCACTGGAACAGCCGTCGATGGCGATCTATCAATTGCTTGAACACTACCCGGCGTCGAAAATCGTCATCGGTGTGTCGATCTTTGTTGGCTTCGTGCTGTTCCTGACCCCGGCCGACTCCGGCGCGGTAATGATGGCGAATCTGTCCTGCAAGGGCGGCAACGTCGACGAAGATGCGCCGCACTGGCTGCGGATCTTCTGGTCGGTCGTGATCACCCTGGTGACCATCGGCCTGTTGTTCGCCGGTAACTTCGAAGCCATGCAAACCATGGTGGTACTGGCCGGTCTGCCGTTCTCGGTGGTGCTGGTGTTCTTCATGTTCGGCCTGCACAAGGCGATGCGCCAAGACGTGCAGATCGAACAGGAGCAAGCGCAACTGGCTGAGCGCGGTCGTCGTGGTTTCAGCGAGCGTTTGACTCAGCTGGATCTGCAACCGAGCCAATCGGTGGTGCAGCGTTTCATGGACAAGCAGGTCAGCCCGGCGCTGGAAGATGCCACCGCGCAGATGCGTGCACAGGGTCTGGAAGTGCAGACGCTGCTGGGCAAATCCAAGCGTTGCATGGGCGTACGCGTCGAGATGGAAGAGGGCAACCCTTTCGTTTACGAAGTGAGCCTGGACGGCTATCTGGCGACCCCGACCGAATCGGCCCAGTCCGATGAAGCGCGCCAGCGTTACTACCGCGCCGAAGTGTATCTGCACAACGGCAGCCAGGATTACGACCTGATGGGCTTCACGCAGGATCAGATCACGCGGGATGTGCTCGATCAGTTTGAAAGCCATCGGCAACTCCTTGGCCGGGTGTATAGCTAAACCTTGAGGGTCGGCGGTGCAGTCAGCTGCACCGCTGAACCTTTGTGGTGAGGGGATTTATCCCCGATGGGCTGCGAAGCAGCCCTGAAACCTGCGATTGCGATTTATTCGGATATCGCAGTTGCCGGCTGGGGACTGCTCCGCAGCCCATCGGGGATAAATCCCCTCACCACAGGTCCTGTGTTTACAGCTAAATAATCTGTACTAACAAAAACGCCGCGATCCTCTCGCGGCGTTTTTGTGTCTGGGGTTGTTAGCCCAGGTTCTTGCCCAGCAACGCGTGATACAGCTCACTGTCGCCCAAAATCCCCACCACATGATTGTTATCGTGCAGCACCAGTTTGTTGCCGGTCTGATAACGAATCTGCAATGCGTCACGCATACCGATATTCGAGTCCACCAGCGTCGGCTTGCGCTCCAGCCCTTCCACCGCCTGTCCCGGCGCCCAGTTTTGCAGGTTCAGCACCGAACCGTTCTGCCGCGCACCCTTGATGGTGTTGCCTTCAGCCAGGTCCAGCCACGAATCGCCACCCGGATCGAGGCACACCGAACCGTTGATGCGTTTGCACTTGTCCAGCGTACGCATCAGGCTGCGACCGCACAGCACGTTGAGCGGATTGGTGTGGGCGACGAAGGTACGCACATAGTCATCCGCCGGGTTCAGCACGATCTCTTCCGGCACGCTGTATTGAATGATCCGGCCGTCCTTCATGATCGCGATGCGGCTACCGAGCTTCAGTGCTTCATCAAGGTCATGGCTCACGAAGACGATGGTCTTGCTCAGCTTGCGCTGCAGTTCCAGCAGTTCATCCTGCAAGCCCTGACGGATGAGCGGGTCGAGCGCGGAGAACGGTTCGTCCATCAACAGAATGTCGGCGTCCATCGCCAGCGCCCGCGCCAGGCCCACACGCTGCTGCATGCCGCCCGAGAGTTCGTCGGGTTTCTTGTTGCGCCATTGCGTCAGGCCGACCAGTTCGAGTTTTTCATCGACCAGTTTCTTGCGTTCCTTCTCCGGACGGCCCTGCATTTCCAGACCGAAACTGATGTTCTCGCGCACCGTCAGCCACGGCATCAGGGCGAACTTCTGGAACACCATGGCGATGCGCTTGGTGCGCATCATTTTCAGCTCGGCCGGGGTGCACGAAGCGATGTCGATCTGGCGGTTTTCATGCTCGACGAACAGCTTGCCACGGCTCACGGTGTTGAGGCCGTTGATGCAGCGCAGCAGGCTCGACTTGCCGGAACCGGACAAGCCCATCAGTACGCAGATCTCGCCTTTGTTGATGTCCAGCGTGGCTTTTTCCACACCGACAATCTGTCCGGTCTTCTTCAGGATCTCGTTGCGCGTCATGCCCTGGTCCAGCAGCTTGAGCGCCTCGCGTGGGTCCTTGGAGAAGATTACGTCAACGTCTTCGAAGCGAATTATGCTCATGCGTCACCCCCTACTTTGGCGTCGGGTTGTTTGCAGATACGGTCGAGCATGATCGCCAGCAGTACGATCGCCAGGCCCGCTTCGAAGCCCAGGGCGATATCAGCAGTGTTCAGTGCGTTGACCACCGGTTTGCCAAGTCCGTCGGCGCCCACCAGTGCCGCGATCACCACCATCGACAGCGACAGCATGATGCACTGGGTGATGCCGGCCGCGATGCTCGGCATGGCGTGAGGCAGTTCGATCCGTGAGAGCAATTGGCGACGCGAGCAGCCGAAGGCCTTGCCGGCGTCCATCAGTTCTTGCGGGACATCGCGGATGCCCAGGTAGGTCAGGCGGATCGGCGCTGCGATGGCGAACACCACCGTGGAGATCAGGCCCGGCACCACACCCAGCCCGAAGAGGGTCAGGGTAGGAATGAGGTAAACGAAGGTCGGTACGGTCTGCATCAGATCGAGTACCGGACGCATTAAAGTGTAGAACATCGGCTTGTGCGCGGCGACGATGCCCAGCGGCACGCCGATGACCACGCAGACCAGGGTCGCGAACATGACCTGGGCGAGGGTTTCCATGGTTTCCTGCCAGTACCCCAGATTGAGGATCAGCAGGAAGGAGGCAATCACAAAAACAGTCAGGCCCCATTTGCGCTGGATGAAATGGGCGAGCAGGGCAATGAGGCCGATCAAGACAAAAGGGTTGAACCAGGTGAGCGCAAACGTCACGCCGTGGATCATCGTTTCCAGGGTCACGGCGATTGCGTCGAAAGTGCTGGCGCCGTGTTGCGTCAACCATTCAACGAAGCCCGCGATGTACTGGCCTAAAGGTATTTTCTGATCAATCAGCATGGTAGTGAACGTCCGCATGCAAGGAAATAAACAGCCCGGGTGAGCTAGCTCACCCGGCATAAGCGATTACTGTGCAAGCTTGGCTTTCACGGCCTCCAGGCCAGGTTTACCGTCAATGGTGGTCACGCCAGCGAGCCAGGTATCGAGCACCTGTGGATTCTTTTTCAGCCAGGCCTTGGCGGCCGCGTCAGGCTTCATCTTGTCGTCGAGGATGTTGCCCATCAGTTCACTTTCCATGTCGACGTTGAACTCGAGGTTCTTCAGCAACTGACCGACGTTGCTGCACTCCTCGGCGTAACCCTTGCGGGTGTTGGTGGCCACGGTCGCAGCACCGAAATCAGGGCCGAAGAAGTCGTCGCCACCGGTCAGGTACTGGATCTTGAAGCGCTTGTTCATCGGGTGCGGCGCCCAGCCGAGGAAGACCACGGCGGTGTCGCGTTTCTGCGCCCGGTCAACCTGCGAAAGCATGCCCGCTTCGGAGGATTCGACGACTTTGAAACCGGCGGTTTTCAAGCCGAAGGCGTCTTTGTCGATCATGCTCTGGATCAGACGGTTGCCATCGTTGCCAGGCTCGATGCCGTAGATCTTGCCGTCGAGTTCTTTCTTGAATTTGGCGATGTCGGCGAAGTCGTGCAGACCTTTGTCATACAGCGCTTGCGGCACGGCGAGGGTGTACTTGGCACCCTTGAGGTTGGTGCGCACGGTTTCCACGGTGCCGGCGTCGCGGTAGGCCTTGATGTCGTTCTCCATGGTCGGCATCCAGTTACCGAGGAACACGTCCATGTTCTTGCCGTCGGCCAGCGACTTGTAGGTCACCGGCACGGAGATCATGGTGGTCTTGGTCTTGTAGCCGAGGGCGTTGAGGACAACGGAGGTGGTCGCGGTAGTTGCGGTGATGTCGGTCCAGCCGACATCGGAGAAGTTAACGGTACTGCACTGTGCCGGTTCTGCAGCTTGCGCCAGTAACGGCAGACTCAGCATGGCGGCCAACAACAACGACGGGGAACCTTTCATGGATGGACTCCTTGGTGTTTTTTTTGGCAGTGTTCCGACTGTGGACCACCGCACTTATAGGTTGCGGTTGGATGGCGTTCTGGAGACAGCTCTACCACGGCGCCTTGCAATCGAGTCATAACGATCATGTACCAGTGAAAATCTGACGCCTACAGGGGGAGTCGTATCCAGTACAGGGATGGTCGCATCCAGTGTCAGTGACGTCGCTTACAGCTTTTTTTGGCCCCGTCTGGCCATCTGAACCGCATAAAAACGGCGAAAACCGGGGACGAAAGCGGCACGGCGTTAGTGGGCATGAGTGCGTCGGTGTCAGACGCCGTGCGACCTGACAAAAGCCTGATGATGCGGGCATTCCGGCGGATCGCAGCTTGAGCGTAGCAGCTCCGCCAGCGGGCGCTTATCGCCCCGGATCGGCATCCTCAGGAGCTCTGCAGCAATGGCTATCAGCGTTTTCGACCTGTTCAAAATCGGCATCGGCCCTTCCAGTTCCCACACCGTCGGGCCAATGCGCGCCGCGGCGTTATTCGTCGAGTCGCTCAGGGGCAAACACCTGCTGGAACAGGTGCGGCGGATCGAGGTGCAACTGTTCGGATCGCTGTCGGCCACCGGTATCGGTCACGGCAGCGACAACGCGGTGATCATGGGCCTGATGGGCGAATGGCCGGACGCAATCGACCCGTCGCAGATCGGCCCGCGCATTCAGGCGCTGCGTGAAACCCACACCCTGCTTCTGGATGGTCGCCTGTCGGTGCCGTTTGTCTGGGCTCGCGACATGCGCCTGATCGACGAAAACCTGCCGTTTCATCCCAATGCCATGACGCTGGTTGCCGAAGGCGATCACGGTGAGTTGCACCGCGACACCTACTATTCGGTGGGTGGCGGTTTTGTCGTGGATCAGGCGCAAGCCTCCAGTGGTGTTGTCGATCTTGATCGCACCGAATTGCCTTATGACTTTTCCAGTGCCGTCGAACTGCTGGAGCTGTGCAAGAACAACAACCTGCGCGTGGCCGAACTGATGATGGCCAACGAAAAGGTCTGGCGCAGTGAAGAGGAAATCCGCGCCGGACTGATGAAACTGTGGCGGGCGATGCAGGACTGCGTCGAGCAGGGCCTCAAGCACGAAGGCATTCTGCCGGGCGGTTTGAATGTGCGTCGACGTGCGGCGAAGTTGCATCGCAGCCTGCAGGAGCTGAACAAACCCAATGTGATCGGCTCGACGCTGAGCGCGATGGAATGGGTCAACCTGTTCGCCCTCGCCGTGAATGAAGAAAACGCTGCGGGCGGGCGCATGGTCACGGCGCCGACCAATGGTGCGGCGGGGATCATCCCGGCAGTCTTGCACTATTTTATGAAGTTCAGTGAAGCGGTGACCGACGCCAACGTGGTCGACTATTTCCTCAGCGCGGCGGCGGTGGGGATTCTGTGCAAGAAGAATGCTTCGATCTCCGGCGCTGAAGTCGGTTGTCAGGGCGAAGTCGGTTCGGCGTGCGCCATGGCAGCGGCAGGGCTGGCGGAGATTCTTGGCGCCACGCCGGAGCAGTTGTGCAACGCGGCGGAAATCGGCCTGGAACATAACCTGGGTCTGACCTGCGATCCGGTCGGTGGACTGGTGCAGGTGCCCTGCATCGAGCGCAATGCGATTGCGGCGGTGAAAGCGATCAACGCGGCGCAGATGGCTTTGCGTGGCGATGGCCAGCACTTCATTTCGCTGGATCGGGTGATCCGTACCATGCGCGATACCGGCGCCGACATGCATGACAAATATAAAGAGACCTCGCGGGGTGGCCTGGCGGTCAGCGCGGTTGAGTGCTGACACATTTTTCTGTGGCGAGGGGATTTAGCGAAACGTCGCACCGCCCCGATGGGCTGCGAAGCGGCCCCAAATCCTGTAATTGAGTTTTGCCTGACACACCGCGGTGAATGGGTTTACGACTGCTGCGCAGCCGATCGGGGATAAATCCCCTCGCCACAGGATTTATGTTTGATTTGGAAAGATTGGAGCGCCTCAGACCAGTCAAAATTGCTCATCAAGTGAACACTCACGATCAAACGCGCCACCTTTTAGCGCGTCGCAATCAGATAAGAGTCTTTCCCACCTGTAACAGGCAATCAGCACACCCTACCGTCCGTCACCCGTGCCTGCGGTGACACTCCCCGCCAGCCGCGCGCAGGCCTGTTCCCACAAGTGCTACCGATTTGCTCACACGTATCGGGGCAGGGCTTTTGCGGCCGCTGATGGCACTTCGAAATACCTTTCGTCGGACGGCTCGTATAGACACGTCGCGACGTCGTTTTCAGGAGTTATTGAACGCACATTCAATTTTAGGCATGGCAATTGCTCTGTCATAACAAAGCCCCGTCTCACGCAAGAGAACGATGGCAATAACAAGAGCCTCCGCCTGAGGCCATCACCCGCTTTGTGTGAGGAGATACCGCGATGACGTCGTTCAACTCCGGGGCTCAACCCCAGAACCGTGCGCCTCAATCCATCGGCTTTCTGCTGCTGGACAATTTCACGCTGATTTCCCTGGCCTCCGCAGTAGAACCTCTACGCATGGCCAACCAATTGTCCGGTCGCGAGCTGTATCGCTGGAGCACCCTTACCGTCGATGGCGGGCAGGTGTGGGCCAGTGACGGTCTGCAAATCACCCCCGACGCCTCCATGCACAAAGCCCCACCACTGGACACCGTGATTGTCTGCGGCGGCATCGGCATTCAACGCACCGTGACCCGTGAACACGTGTCGTGGCTGCAAAGCCAGGCGCGCCAGTCCAAACGCCTCGGCGCCGTGTGCACCGGCAGTTGGGCACTGGCCTGCGCCGGCCTGCTCGACGGCTTCGATTGCAGCGTGCACTGGGAATGTCTGGCGGCGATGCAGGAAGCTTTCCCGCGGGTGGCGATGAGCACGCGCTTGTTCACCCTCGACCGCAACCGTTTCACCAGCTCCGGCGGCACCGCGCCGCTGGACATGATGCTGCACCTGATCAGTCGTGATCACGGCCGTGAGCTGTCCGCCGCGATTTCGGAGATGTTCGTCTACGAGCGTATCCGCAACGAACAGGATCACCAGCGTGTGCCGCTCAAGCACATGCTCGGCACCAATCAGCCGAAGTTGCAGGAAATCGTTGCGCTGATGGAAGCCAATCTGGAAGAACCGATCGACCTCGACGAATTGGCGGTGTACGTCGCCGTGTCGCGTCGACAGTTGGAGCGGCTGTTCCAGAAATACCTGCATTGCTCGCCGTCGCGCTACTACCTCAAGCTGCGGCTGATCCGTGCACGGCAACTGCTCAAGCAGACGCCGATGTCGATCATCGAAGTGGCATCGGTGTGTGGTTTCGTCTCGACGCCGCACTTCTCCAAGTGCTACCGCGAATACTTCGGCATTCCGCCGCGTGACGAGCGCGTAGGTTCCAACACCACCCAGCAAGTGGCGATGCTGCCACTGCCGCAGGCGATCGTGATGTCGCCGCTGTCGGGGCCGATGTCGGCGTTGAGTCAGGCGCGCAATGAGTCGACGTTTGCCAGTGTAAGGCTGTAGACCGCGTCATCGTTCTTCGCGAGCAGGCTCGCTCCCACATATGAATGCATTCCAATGTGGGAGCGAGCCTGCTCGCGAATGGATTTCTCAGGCGCTATGGCTTTGCTGGTAGTCCGCCAATGCCGGCAACAACTGTTTGTCGATCGCCTGACGCACCGCAGGCTGGATACTCGCGCCGCTGGTGTACATGTCCTTGACCATTTTGCGCAATTCAAATGCGCGAACATTATCCAGGCCACGCACCGCACACTCACAAGCCTGCTCGGCGGTAGAACCGCTCGGCACCTGAAAACCCAACGCCTTGAGCTGGCCCAACAGGTCTTCCTGATCAATCAAGTCGGCGTACATCATGAGGCGAATCCTTCTTCGGCAACGGAGGTCGTGGCTCGATTCTGGTAGGCATGGGAAGGGACGGCAAGGGCGATTTGTCGCAGTGGCCGCGACGGCTATGAACAGGTCGTTTTCGGCTAACTCGTCGCTGAGGGGAGTGGGCACACTGAACTCAGCTTGCAACACGAAGGTTTGGTCACCCTCGCACGGCAGCTCCTCAACAGTACCCTCTGCCCCGATCCTGTCACGGCTTGTATCGGGGCTTTTTTTGGCTGTGAATCAGATAGTGTGGTGGTGATTGATTTGACGCCATCGCGAGCAGGCTCACTCCTACAGTTGAAATGCATTCACCTGTGGGAGCTGGCTTGCCAGCGATGAACGATGACGCGGTCTAGCGTTGCAACACCAGAATCCGCGACAACAACTCATCCCGATCGATGTAGCAGCCCTGGAAATGCCGCGCCCCGGTCGCCGGGTCAAAGGCATTGCGCGCATGCAGCGTGCGGCGATTGTCGAAGCACCACAACTCGCCCGGATTGAGCCGCTGCATCAAGCGAAACCGTGGCTCGCGGGTCATCGCGATAAAGCGCCGGTAGGCGCGATACAGCAGTGGCATCTGCTCCACCGATGTATCAAACGCCCCACGCAGAAAATTCGCCATGCGAATCTCCGCGACCCGGCCCAATGTATCCAGCGCGATGACCGGCGCGAGACAGCGATAGTCGCTGTGACGATCCTTGTTGCGAAATTCCACCGGGATCTCGCAAAGGTCCTTGAACGACTCGGGGTCTTCCTGACGCAACGCATCGGCAATCGCAAATCCGTCGACAAAAATACTCTCGCCACCCTCGGCGTCATTCACCAGACAATGCAGAAATTGCAGCCCCGGTTGCAGCTCCCGAGTCGGCAGATCCGTGTGCAGCGGCAAATTGAAAGCGGTGTAGGCGTTGCTGTCGGCATCGGCCTTGGATTGCACGTTGAATAGCACGCCGAAATTGCTTTCGCGGATGAAGGAGATGCGTTGCGCAATCAGTTTCAACGAACCAGGTTCGGTCGGTACGCCGCGCACCTGGGTCAGACCGATATCGCGTACAGCAATCAGCCAATGCAGCAGCGCGGCGTTGTCGTTCATCAGCGCCGAGTAATCGAACACCGGCAATTGCAAATCGCTGCGCCACAGATAAGCCTTGGGTTTGGCGGCCAGGCGTTCGGCGCGGGATTCTTCGTCATAGGCATGTGCACGCAGCCAGCCCGGATCGAGGCGGCTCGAATGGCCGTCCTGCCAGTCGATGCGCAGGCAGCCGTCGCTATCGATGTGCGCGGCGGCAGGCTTGAGGTCATCAGCGGCATCCACAATCTCGAAAACCTGCTCGCGGGTGACGCTGTAGACGCACTGCTGACACGGGCAGTTGTCTCGCAACCAGACATGGTGAAACGGGCTGATGCGACCATCGGCCCATGCAATCGAAATGCGATCCGCCAACGTCTGCACGCCACCGAGCGCGCTGATCAACGGATAAGTACGGAAATCGGCAACAGCGGCAGCGGTGTTCATGGCGGCTCCTTGCGAGTGATGGATTTACCGGGCGGGTGGCAGCGCGATCACGCGGCCGATGTAAGCGGGGGCGGGCAAGTCTTGCTGCTCGGCGACGATGCTTTGCAGGCGGCTCAAGGTGTCCGGACTGAACGGCGCCGAACGTGGTCCGGCGAGGTCGACGTGTAGCAGCATCTGTTCATTGCCGGCCAGTTCCTGCTCGTCATCCACCAGGTGCAGGCTGTGATAGAGGTGCAGGCGTTTGCTGTCGTGACCGATGATTTGCGTGCGCACTTCGACGTCGGTGTCGAGCTTCACTTCGTGCAGATAGTTGAGGTGCAACTCGAGGGTGAACAGGGAGTTGCCGCTGGCTTCGCGGTTGTTGCTGTCCATGCCTAGACGATCCATGAGGGCGTCGGTGGCGTAGCTGAAGATCAGCAGGTAGAAGGCATCGCGCAGGTGGCCGTTGTAGTCGACCCAGTCGGGGATGATGCGAGTTTGGTAGGTGGTGAGGTGCGGCATGCTGAACTCCATAGGTCGCTGGCGAAATACACACTTGTGGCGAGGGAGCTTGCTCCCGCTGGACTGCGCAGCAGTCCCAAAACCTCTTGACGCGGTGTGTCAGTCAGGCCGCACTCGCTGGTTTTACGACCGCTTCGCGGCCGAGCGGGAGCAAGCTCCCTCGCCACAGGGAACTGCGTTTATTCGCTGAAACTCATCCCATGCTTTTCCTTGGTGGTTTTCACCGCCTCAAGCACCGCCAGCAAACAATCATCACGATAGCGCTCCAGCGCCGAAATGCTGTGCCGCCCGAGCTGATCGCTAGTGCCATCCACCACATCATCGATCAACTTGTCAGTCAGCTCCGGCGCCGGCAAATACGTCCACGGCAACTGCAACGCCGGGCCGAATTGCGACATGAAGTGGCGCATCCCGGCATCACCCCCAGCCAGCGTATAAGTCAGGAACGTGCCCATGAACGACCAGCGCAAACCGGCGCCAAAACGGATTGCATCGTCGATCTCGCCCGTCGTCGCCACGCCATCGTTGACCAGGTGCAGCGCCTCGCGCCACAGCGCTTCGAGCAAGCGGTCGGCGATGAATCCCGGCACTTCCTTGCGCACATGCAGCGGACGCATGCCGAGGGATTCGTAGACTTTCATTGCGGCCTGAACGGCTTCTGGCGCGGTGTTCCTGCCGCCGACAACTTCCACCAGCGGCAGCAGATAAACCGGGTTGAACGGGTGACCGACCACGCAGCGCTCGGGGTGAGTCGAACTCTCGTAGAACTTGCTCGGTAGCAGACCGGAAGTACTCGAGCCGATCAGCGCATCGGGTTTGGCCGCTGCGCTGATTTTGCTGTGCAGTTCGAGTTTCAGTTCCAGGCGCTCGGGGGCGCTTTCCTGAATGAAATCGGCATCGCGCACGCATTCTTCGATGGTCGCGACAAAACGCAGACGATCCTGCGAAGCGCCGGGCGCCAGACCGTTTTTCTCCAGTGCGCCCCAGGCATTGGCTACGCGTTTGCGCAAGGCTGCTTCAGCGCCGGGCGCCGGGTCCCAGGCGACCACATCGAGGCCGTGGGCGAGGGCACGGGCGACCCAGCCGCTGCCGATGACACCGCTGCCCAGTGCGGCGAAGGTTTTGATTTCGGTGATAAAGCTCATGGTGAATTCCTGAAAATATTCGGTGATTCCCGTGTGAAACCGGTTCTTGTGGCGAGGGGATTTATCCCCGTTGGGTCGCGCAGCGGCCCCAAGAATTTTGCGACTGCTGCGCAGCCGAACGGGGATAAATCCCCTCGCCACAATTCCGGTTCCCAAAGGGAATAGATGTAGGGTTAACCGCGCTGGGTCAGGCCCATTTTTTTGCGACCTTCCGCCGGCGTGAGTACACGGGCACCCAAGCGGCTGAGGATCTCGGTGGCGCGTTCAACCAGTTGCCCGTTGGTCGCCAGCACACCCTTGTCCAGCCACAGATTGTCTTCCAGTCCGACCCGCACGTTGCCGCCCAGCAGCACCGCTTGCGCAGCCATCGGCATCTGCATCCGGCCAATGCCAAAGCCGGCCCACACGGCATCCGCCGGCAAGTTGTCGACCATGGCTTTCATGGTGGTGGTGTCGGCCGGTGCGCCCCACGGGATGCCCAGGCACAGCTGGAACAGCGGGTTATCCAGCAGGCCTTCCTTGATCATCTGCTTGGCGAACCACAGGTGCCCGGTGTCGAGAATTTCCAGCTCGGCCTTCACGCCCAGCTCGGTAATGCGCTTTCCGCCAGCACGCAATTGCGCCGGGGTCGAAACGTAAATGGTGTCGCCGTCGCCGAAGTTCAGCGTGCCGCAATCGAGGGTGCAGATTTCCGGCAGCAGCTCTTCAACGTGCGCCAGACGGGTCAATGGGCCGACCAGATCGGTGTTCGGGCCGAACTCCATCGGGTTCTCGCCGGCACCGATTTCCAGGTCGCCGCCCATGCCGGCGGTGAGGTTGACGATGATGTCGACGTCAGCCTCGCGGATGCGTTCCATCACCTCGCGGTACAGCGCGACGTCACGGCTGAACTTGCCGGTCTGCGGATCGCGCACATGGCAGTGCACAACGGTGGCGCCAGCCTTGGCCGCTTCAACGGCAGCTGCTGCGATCTGCTTCGGGGTGACCGGCACGTGCGGGCTCTTGGCGGTCGTGTCGCCAGCACCGGTGAGTGCGCAGGTGATGATGACGTCGTGGTTCATGGTGCGGTTTCCTTCAGGCGTGATGGGTCTGTCCGCAGCCCTTCTTGGGGGCTGCGAAGCGTTATTCGTGGTGAGTTATTTACTGGTCAGCTGGAGGTTTTCTGCGGCAGGTTTGCCGTCGAACGTGGTCACACCATCGAGCCAGCGTTGCTTGTCTTCAGGGTGATCCTTGAGCCACTGCTTGGCTGATTCGAAGGCGTCCTTGTGGTCGAGCAGCGGCTGCATCATCCGGCTCTCGTCTTCGGCGGTGAACGTCAGGTTGCTCAGCAAACGACCAATGTTTGGGCATTGATCGGCGTATTTCGGTGCAGTAACGGTCCATACGGTGGCCATGCCTTCGTTCGGGCCGAGGGCGTCGTCGCTGCCGGTCAGATAAGTCATCTTGACGTTGACGTTCATCGGGTGCGGCGCCCAGCCGAAGAACACCACCGCCTCTTTGCGGCGCACGGCGCGGTCGACGGCAGCGAGCATGCCGGCCTCGCTCGACTCGACCAACTGGAATTTGCCGAGGCCGAACTGGTTCTTGGCGATCATCGCCTTGATCTGCGTGTTGGCGCCCGAACCCGGCTCGATCCCGTAGATCTTGCCGCCCAGCTCTTTTTCAAACTTGGCGATGTCGGCGAAGGTTTTCAGGCCCTTGTCCGCCAGATAAGTCGGCACGGCGAGGGTGGCGCGAGCGTCTTTCAGGCTCGGTGCTTCGAGAACCTTGACCTGATTGGCGTCGACGAACGGGGTGATCGTCTGGGTCATCAGCGGGTTCCAGTAACCGAGGAACAGATCCAGCCGCTGGTCACGGATCCCGGCGAAGATGATTTGCTGGGAGGCGCTGGTTTGTTTGGTGTTGTAGCCGAGGCCGTCGAGCAGGACCTGGGTCATGGCACTGGTGGCGATCACGTCGGTCCAGTTGACCACGCCCATGCGTACGTTCTGGCAAGACGCGGGTTCGGCCGCCATGACGCTGGCGCTCAAGAAAGCGGTACCGCTGAGTGCAAGAACACAGCTGCTGATCAGTCGTTTCATGTCGGGTTCCTCGGCAGGTCGTTTATTGTGGTTCCCGGCGTCTGATGCGCCGGTGATGCAAAGTTACGCAGCTTCAGGCTGGCCAAAACGCACTACGGCGACCGGCACTTGCACTGTAGCGACCTGTGCTCTTGAATGCCGAAGACAACTGGCGTATCAACATTCCACGCGACCCGCCAACCGAGTGCGCCCATGTCCCAGGATTTCTACTTCTTGCTGATGCCGGGGTTCTCCGCCATCGGCTTCATCTCCGCGATCGAACCGCTGCGCGTGGCCAACCGCTTTCGCGGCGAGTTGTATCGCTGGCATGTGCTCTGTGCCGATGGCGGCGCGGTGCTGGCGAGCAATGGCATGTCGGTCAACGCCGACGCCGCGCTGGAGCCGTTGAAGAAAGGTGCGACGTTGCTGGTGGTGGCCGGGTTTGAGCCGCTGAAATTCGCCACGCCAACGCTGGAACATTGGTTGCGGCGGCTGGACAACGACGGCGTCACCCTCGGCGCCATCGACACTGGCAGCTTCGTCCTCGCCGAGGCGGGCCTGCTCGACGGCCATCGTCTGACCCTGCACTGGGAAGCCATCGACGCGTTCAAGGAATCTTATCCACAGCTCAGTGTGACCCAGGAGTTGTTCGAGATCGACCGTCGGCGCATCACCTCGGCCGGTGGTACCGCCTCCATCGATTTAATGCTCGATCTGATCGCCCAGGCCCATGGCCCGCAACTGGCGATCCAGGTCAGCGAGCAGTTTGTGCTGGGGCGCATTCGCCCGCGCAAAGACCACCAGCGCATGGAAGTCGCCACGCGTTACGGCATCAATAACAAGAAACTGGTGCAGGTGATTGGCGAGATGGAGCAGCACAGCGAACCGCCGCTGACCACGCTGGAACTGGCGGAATCGATCAAAGTGACGCGGCGGCAACTGGAGCGCTTGTTTCGGCTGCACCTGAACGACACGCCGAGCAATTTCTACCTGCGCCTGCGCCTGGAAAAGGCCCGGCAGCTGTTGCGCCAGACCGACATGAGCGTGCTCGAAGTCAGCATCGCCTGCGGCTTCGAATCACCGTCCTACTTCACCCGTAGCTACCGGGCGAAGTTTGTTCGGTGTCCGAGGGAGGATCGAAGGGCTCTGAGTAAAATTTAAAGAAATTCCGATCGATGTCGATGAGCTGGTCTGGGTTTAAATCAAAGCTCAATGGAAGAGTAAGGTGTGTTGGATATGTTTTTTAATAGTGGAACTGAACTGAAGTATAAGAGTAGATCCCCGCTGACGAGTGAGGAGGTGCTCGAGGCTATTCATGAGGAGGTTTCCAACGATGAGAAAAAGAATAGAGGTGGAGCGATAGATAGAACGCTGAAGACTTATGTTGGGGATATTTTAGAAGTTCTTGAAGAGTTTAGGCGGGAAGAAAGGGATAAGAAAGAAGACGCTGAGTCAAGTGTTTGGCATGCGTTGCTGTTGTTGGCGATTATTGCAATTGTTCTGCTAGTAAATGGAACTCATGGTAATCCAGACTTTGATTGGCTAGATGAAAACAGTTTTGCATTTAAGATTTGGGGTACTGCACTTGCGATGCTTTATCTGGGAGTTCAGATAGAAAGGCTGTCAGTTTTCAGAAGTCTTTGGCAGTATGGGTTTACGAAGCTAATTGTATCAGTCAGTATTTCAGGGTTAGTGGTGTTTTCAACAGCGAAGGCTGCTAGCGCTATCAATAATGTATTCGCTGTCGATGCTTCGGTATTTTCATTCACATTGACATTTGTCTCTGCCTTGATAGTTTTCAAATATCTTTCATCATTTGTTATTGTGTTGGGTCTGGTTGCAGGAATTCATACGCTTAACTTTATTGGCTGGGTGAGATCTAAAAGTTGGAGTGATTGGTATGATTCGGTACCTATAAACTCATTCTTTTTAATTGTTTTCTCCATTGTTGTAATGGGTTTTTGTTGGGGGTGGTCGCATCGCTATTTGGATGATGAGTATATGCCTGAGAAGGTGTATAAGTTAGCTCGTGTGTTGGACTTCAATGATAAGCACGATTGCTCCAATGTTACGAGCGACATGCCGGTTGTTTTTATGGGGGCAAGCAAGGATATTGTTCTTGTGGATCCGAATAATACGCAAGTTGTTAGTGTGCAATCGTTCCTTGAAGATGGCGTAGAGGTTCCGTCTTCATTTGTTCGTAAAAAGTGTGATCTATAGGCATGAATAAAGCGATGTGGACCGTTTCGGTCCGCATCGTGATCATCTGGTGTTTTTTATAAGTGCCGAACACGCCGCTTTGTAAGCCTCATACTGATACTTGTTCAGCGTCCCCGGCAGTTCGAAATTATGCTTTTTCGCCTGCGCATTGATCGTCTGCGGTGACAACAACGTCACCTCACAACCATCGAGCAACTGAAACACACCCTCAATCTTGAACGTCGTCGGCCCACCGGCAAACTCACCCTTCTTGCTGCGCTTCTTGATCGCAATCCGGTCAATCGAATTCTCACGGACAAACGACGCCACCTGCGCCGCGAAACGTTTGACGTTGGCCGCCTCATCGTCATCGTCGAGGGCGATTTTCTTTGTGCTGAGCGCAACGTGGGTCAAGGCCGAACCGTCGAGAGCGGCCACGGCGATGATCGCTTCGCTGCCTTTGATTTCAATGCCGCAGATGTTCATGTGATTACCTAGATTGGCTATAGACGGGCAGCTTACAGCGCAGATGCTTATTCCTGCCCAATCGACTCCAAAAACTCCGACCGCTCATCACTCATCCGCGCCACGCAATCATTCTGCGCAATGGTAAAAGCCTTGCTCCCCGCCGTCGCCGGGAACGCCTCAACCGCGCAATCCGCATCCCGCGTCTTCAGCCACTGCTGTTGTGCCGTCTTCAATTTGGCGGTGATATCCGCCAATTGCGTCGGGTTCTTGCCGTACGCCGTTTGCATGCGCTCGTTGAGGCTGGCGTAGTTGTCCTTGAGCAGGTCTTCGGCGGTGGTGCGGCTGTAGGTCGAGCATTCCAGGGTCTGGACGTCGTTTTCGACTGCGTCGCACGGGTTGTTCTCGGACTCTTCGGCGGCGTGTACGCCGGTCGCAAGCAGTGCCAAAGCCAGGAAGATCGATTTCATTGTTGTCGCCGCTCTAATCCAGTGATGTTTCCAAGATGCGGGAGATTCTGGCTCAAGCTTGCAGCCTTGAACAGGTGGCCGGTCGGGTCGCTTGGCGACCCTTTGTCGCGGATTGACGCTTTCGGCAATTCCCCTGTCGTTTTTGCACCCGGTCGCCCCGGCACCGAGGCATATGCTGGCCCCAAAGCGCCGGCAGACGATTCGGCGCATGAATCGCCAATAAGGGGACGCCTGATGAGCCCAGCCGAATTACACGCCGACAGCATCGTTATCGACGGTCTGATCATTGCCAAATGGAACCGCGAGCTGTTCGAAGACATGCGCAAGGGCGGTCTGACGGCGGCCAACTGCACCGTGTCGGTGTGGGAAGGCTTTCAGGCGACCGTGAACAATATCGCCGCCAGCCAGAAGCTGATCCGCGAAAACAGCGACCTGGTGATGCCGGTGCGCACCACCGCCGACATTCGCAAGGCCAAGGAGCAGGGCAAGACCGGCATCCTCTTCGGCTTTCAGAATGCCCACGCGTTTGAAGACCAGATCGGCTATGTCGAGGTGTTCAAGCAGCTCGGCGTCGGCATCGTGCAGATGTGCTACAACACCCAGAATCTGGTCGGCACCGGTTGCTACGAGCGTGATGGCGGCCTGTCGGGTTTCGGTCGCGAGATCGTTGCCGAAATGAACCGCGTCGGCGTCATGTGCGACCTGTCCCACGTCGGCTCGAAGACGTCCGAGGAAGTCATCCTCGAATCGAAAAAACCGGTCTGCTACTCCCACTGCCTGCCGTCGGGTCTCAAAGAGCATCCGCGCAACAAGTCCGATGAAGAACTGAAGTTCATCGCCGACCATGGCGGTTTTGTCGGCGTGACCATGTTCGCGCCGTTCCTCGCCAAGGGCATCGATTCGACCATCGACGACTACGCCGAAGCCATCGAATACGTGATGAACATCGTCGGCGAAGACGCCATCGGCATCGGCACCGACTTCACCCAGGGCCACGGTCAGGACTTCTTCGAATACCTGACCCACGACAAGGGCTATGCCCGCCGTCTGACCAGCTTCGGCAAGATCATCAACCCGCTGGGCATCCGCACCGTCGGCGAGTTCCCGAACCTGACCGAAACCCTGCTCAAGCGCGGCCACCCCGAGCGCGTAGTGCGCAAGATCATGGGCGAAAACTGGGTCAACGTCCTCAAGGACGTCTGGGGCGAATAAACCGCCGCACTTCTGAATCCTTTCCCCCGGCCGTCCGCGCCGGAGGCAACAAACCAAATTTTCTGGAGTTAACTTTCCATGGCCAAGATCGCCCCGCAATTGCCAATCGAAGTCGACAGCGAGACCGGTGTCTGGACCTCCGACGCCCTGCCGATGCTCTACGTGCCGAGGCATTTCTTCGTCAACAACCACATGGGCATCGAGGAAGTGCTGGGCGCAGACGCCTATGCCGAGATCCTCTACAAGGCGGGCTACAAATCCGCCTGGCACTGGTGCGAAAAAGAAGCTGAATGCCACGGCCTGGAAGGCGTCGCGGTGTTCGAACATTACATGAAGCGCCTGTCGCAACGCGGCTGGGGCCTGTTCAAGATTCAGGACATCGACCTCGACAAAGGCACCGCCAGCGTCAAGCTCGAACACTCGGCGTTCGTCTACGTCTACGGCAAGGTCGGGCGCAAGGTCGACTACATGTTCACCGGCTGGTTTGCCGGTGCCATGGATCAGATTCTTGAGGCTCGCGGCAGCAAGATTCGCACAGTTGCCGAGCAAGTTTACGGTGGCTCCGAAGAAGGCCACGACGACGGCCTGTTCACCGTCAAGCCGTTGTAAGTCGAGGAACCCGCCATGGCTTTCGAAGCAATGTTCCAGCCGATCCAGATCGGCAAACTGACCATCCGCAACCGCGTGCTCAGCACCGCGCACGCCGAGGTCTACGCAACGGACGGCGGCATGACCACCGACCGCTACGTCAAATACTACGAAGAGAAAGCCAAGGGCGGCATCGGCCTGGCGATTTGCGGCGGTTCTTCCAGCGTGGCCATCGACAGCCCGCAAGGCTGGTGGAAATCGGTGAACCTGGCCGACGACCGGATCATTCCGCACTTCCAGAATCTGGCTGACGCCATGCACAAACATGGCGCCAAGATCATGATCCAGATTACCCACATGGGCCGGCGCTCGCGCTGGGACGGCGAGCATTGGCCGACTCTGCTGTCGCCGTCGGGCATCCGTGAACCGGTGCACCGTGCGACCTGCAAAACCATCGAGCCGGAAGAAATCTGGCGGGTGATCGGCAATTACGCCACCGCTGCGGCACGGGCCAAGGCCGGTGGTCTCGACGGTGTTGAGCTGTCCGCCGTGCACCAGCACATGATCGACCAGTTCTGGAGTCCACGCGTCAACAAACGTACTGACGAGTGGGGCGGCAGTTTCGAGAACCGCATGCGTTTTGGCCTCGAAGTGCTCAAGGCTGTGCGCAAGGAAGTCGGCGATGATTTCTGCGTCGGCATCCGTTTGTGCGGTGACGAATTCCACCCGGACGGCTTGTCCCACGAGGACATGAAGCAGATCGCCAAATACTACGACGACACCGGCATGATCGATTTCATTGGTGTCGTGGGTTCAGGGTGCGACACCCACAACACCCTGGCCAACGTTATCCCCAACATGAGTTATCCACCGGAGCCGTTTCTGCACCTGGCGGCCGGTATCAAGGAAGTGGTCAAGGCACCGGTGCTGCACGCGCAGAACATCAAGGACCCGAACCAGGCCACGCGCATTCTTGAAGGCGGTTACGTCGACATGGTCGGCATGACCCGAGCGCACATCGCCGACCCGCACCTGATCGCCAAGATCAAGATGGGCCAGATCGATCAGATCAAACAGTGCGTTGGCGCCAACTACTGCATCGACCGTCAGTACCAAGGTCTCGATGTGCTGTGCATCCAGAACGCCGCGACCTCCCGTGAATACATGGGCGTGCCGCACATCATCGAGAAGTCCACGGGCGTCAAACGCAAAGTGGTGGTCGTCGGTGCCGGCCCGGCGGGCATGGAAGCGGCGCGTGTGTCGGCCGAACGTGGCCACGACGTGACGTTGTTCGAGAAAAAAGAATTCATCGGCGGGCAGATCACCACGGCGTCGAAAGCGCCGCAGCGTGACCAGATTGCCGGCATCACCCGCTGGTTCCAGCTGGAGCTGGCGCGGCTGAAAGTCGATCTGCGTCTGGGCACGGCAGCGGACATCGCGACCATCATGGATTTGCGTCCGGATGTGGTGGTGCTGGCGGTCGGCGGGCATCCGTTCCTTGAGCAGAACGAACACTGGGGCGCTGCCGAAGGGCTGGTGGTCAGCAGTTGGGACGTGCTCGACGGCAAGGTGGCGCCAGGCAAAAACGTGCTGGTCTACGACACCATTTGTGAGTTCACCGGGATGTCGGTTGCCGACTTCCTCGCGGACAAGGGCAGTCAGGTCGAGATCGTCACCGACGACATCAAACCGGGCGTGGCCATCGGCGGTACGTCTTTCCCGACTTACTACCGCAGCATGTACCCGAAAGAAGTGATCATGACCGGCGACATGATGCTGGAGAAGGTCTACCGCGAGGGCGACAAACTGGTCGCGGTGCTGGAGAACGAATACACCGGCGCCAAAGAGGAGCGGGTGGTCGATCAAGTGGTGGTGGAGAACGGCGTGCGTCCGGACGAAGAGCTGTATTACGGACTCAAGGACGGTTCGCGCAACAAGGGCCAGATCGACATCGACGCGCTGTTCGCGATCAAGCCGCAGCCATCGTTGAGCACCACGGGTGACGGCTATTTGCTGTTCCGCATCGGCGACTGCGTGGCGCAACGCAACACCCACGCCGCGATCTACGACGCCCTGCGGCTCTGCAAGGATTTCTAACGGCTTGTGGATCCCTTTGTAGGAGTGAGCCTGCTCGCGATGAACGATAACGCGGTCTGCCTGATGTACCGCGGCGACTGAATCGCGAGCAGGCTCACTCCTACAGGAATCGGGCAAGGCATCCAGGTAGTTTGGCCTGCAAGACCCTGCGGTCTTTGGGAGCTTCACCTATGTTGAACACCCTTCTTCCAATCCTGTTGTTCGCAGCCCTGGCCCTTGGTGTCCTCGGCGCGTTGCGGCGGGTAGCGATGTGGCGCCGGGGCCGGGCCTCGAAGGTCGACCTGATCGGCGGCCTGCTCGCCATGCCCAAGCGCTACATGGTCGACTTGCACCATGTGGTGGCGCGGGACAAATACATCGCCAACACCCACGTCGCCACGGCTGGCGGCGCAGTGGCGTCGATTGTGCTGGCAATTCTGGTGCACGGTTTCGGCCTGCATAACCGCATTCTGGGTTATGCCTTGCTGCTGATGACGGCGGTGATGTTCGTCGGTGCAATCTTCGTTTACCTGCGTCGGCGCAACCCGCCGGCACGGCTGTCGAAAGGCCCGTGGATGCGCCTGCCGAAAAGCCTGCTGGCGTTTTCGGCGTCGTTCTTTCTGCTGACCTTGCCGGTGGCCGGGATTCTTCCGGAGAACTTCGGCGGCTGGGTGCTGGCGGTCATTCTCGGAATCGGTGTGTTGTGGGGCGTGTCGGAGCTGTTCTTCGGCATGACCTGGGGCGGGCCGATGAAACACGCCTTCGCCGGTGCCTTGCACCTGGCTTGGCACCGTCGTGCTGAACGTTTTGGTGGCGGTCGTTCCACCGGTTTGAAGCCGCTGGACCTCAACGACCCGAACGCGCCACTGGGTGTGGAAAAACCCAAGGATTTCACCTGGAACCAGTTGCTCGGTTTCGACGCCTGCGTGCAGTGCGGCAAGTGCGAAGCGGCGTGCCCGGCGTTCGCCGCCGGCCAACCGCTGAACCCGAAAAAACTGATTCAGGACATGGTCGTCGGTCTTGCCGGCGGCACCGACGCGAACTTTGCTGGTAGTCCGTATCCAGGCAAAGTCATTGGTGAACACGCTGGCAATCCGCATCAACCGATCGTCAACGGTCTGGTGGATGCCGAAACCCTCTGGTCGTGCACCACCTGCCGCGCCTGCGTCGAGGAATGCCCGATGATGATCGAGCACGTCGACGCCATCGTCGACATGCGCCGTCACCTGACCCTGGAAAAAGGCGCGACGCCGAACAAGGGCGCCGAAGTCCTCGAAAACCTCATCGCCACCGACAACCCGGGCGGTTTCGCGCCGGGCGGGCGGATGAACTGGGCGGCGGACTTGAACCTCAATCTGCTCAGCGAAAAGAAATCCACCGACGTGTTGTTCTGGGTCGGCGATGGCGCCTTCGACATGCGCAATCAGCGCACTTTGCGCGCCTTCGTCAAAGTGCTGAAAGCGGCCAAGGTCGACTTCGCCGTGCTGGGCCTCGAAGAGCGTGACAGCGGCGATGTGGCTCGACGTCTCGGCGACGAAGCGACCTTCCAGTTGCTCGCCAAACGCAATATTCAGACCCTGGCGAAATACAGCTTCAACCGCATCGTCACCTGCGATCCGCACAGTTTCCATGTGCTGAAAAACGAATACGGCGCCTTCGATGGCAACTACCTGGTGCAGCATCACAGCACTTACATGGCGGAAATCATCCAGGCCGGCGCGCTCAATCTTGGTCAGCACAAAGGCAACAGCGTGACCTATCACGATCCGTGCTACCTCGGTCGCTACAACGGCGAGTACGAGGCACCGCGTGAAGTGCTGCGTGCCCTCGGCATCGAAGTCAAAGAAATGCAACGTTCAGGCTTCCGTTCGCGCTGCTGCGGCGGCGGTGGCGGGGCGCCGATCACTGACATTCCGGGCAAGCAGCGGATTCCCGACATGCGCATGGAAGACATCCGCGAGACGGGTGCCGAACTGGTGGCCGTGGGTTGTCCACAGTGCACGGCGATGCTCGAAGGCGTGGTCGAACCACGGCCGCTGATCAAGGACATTGCCGAACTGGTGGCCGACGCGCTGCTCGAAGACGCCGCGCCGAACAAGCCTGCCACCCCGGCCAAACGTGAACCTGCGGAGGCCCACTGATGAGCGACATTATCCGCCGCGACCCGCGTGCTGAATGGATCGCACGTAACCGTCTGCATCCGCTGCACGCCGCCATGCAACCGGCGCAACACAGCTGGATGGGCCCAAACGGCGTCATCCGCAAGAGCCTCCACGGCATCGGTTTTATCGGCCCCAACGGCCTCAAACGGATCGACCGCAGCGGCGCGCAGCAGGGCGGGGCGGTCAAACGTTCGGCCACTGTGGAAGTGCAATTGCCGCTGCATCAAGTAGCGGCTCCGGCGTTCTACATCAGCGTGGTGCCGGACATGGTCGGTGGTCGCTTGAGCAGCCACGACCGCGACTTGCTTGGCCTCGCCCATCAACTGGCCGGCAAGGACGGCGCGGTGTTGGCGGTGGTGTTCGGTGAGCACAAGGAAAACGCCTTCGCCAGCGCCGGTGTCGACCGCTTGTTGGTGCTGGAGGGCGACGAGTTCAGTGGTTATGCACCGGAGCAGCGAGTGCAAGGTTTGCGGGCTGTGGATAACCAATTCAATCCGCGTCATTGGTTGCTGCCGGACAGTCGCAGCGGCGGCGGTGAACTCGGTCGACGCTTTGCCGCCGCACTCGGTGAACGCCCGGCGACCCGGGTCTGGCAGGTCAAGGATCAGCAATGCATCGGCCGCGCTGGTGCCGGGCTGCAGGATCTGGCACGGCCGGTTGCGCGGTTGATTCTGGCCTCGGCCGAATGCGCGGAGCCGGTCAGCGAAACCCGTCACGAAGCGCTGCCAGTGGAGTTATCCACAAGTGTCGCGCGCAGCTTGTCGCGAATCGAAGATCTCGGCGCGGTGGCGGTGGACCCGGCAGCGATTCCGATGGCCGAAGCCGAGTTCATCTTCTCCGGCGGCAACGGCGTCAAGGACTGGGCACTGTTCCACGAAACGGCGGCAGCACTCGGCGCTACCGAAGGCGCGTCGCGGGTGGCGGTGGACGATGGCTTTATGGCGCGTGATCGGCAGGTCGGCGCGTCCGGCACCTGGGTCACTGCACGGGTTTACGTGGCGGTGGGGATTTCCGGGGCGATCCAGCACCTGCAAGGCATTGGTGCCTGCGACAAAGTTGTGGCGATCAACCTCGATCCGGGCTGCGACATGATCAAGCGTGCCGACCTGTCGGTGATTGGCGAGAGCGCGGAGATTCTTCAAGCCTTGATCGCGGCGGTAGCGGCTTACCGCAACGACGCCAGGCGCGATGCGGCTTAAGGGAAGGACACAGTTATGAACAGCAATGTCATCAGCCTGGTTTCCATCGGCGCCCACCCGACCTCGGGCCGGCCACGCCGCGCCGAACAGGATGCGCGCGCCGTTGAGTTGGGCCTGCAATTGGCTGGGGATGACCTGCAAGTGCTGCACGCCGGCGATGTCGCGGAACCCGCACTGCGTGCCTATCTGGGCATGGGCCTGGCGCAGATGCATGTGCTCGAACAGCCTGCCGGCGCCGATGCGTTACCGGCGCTGACCGCGTATCTGCGCGAGGCCGGGGCACAAGTGGTGTTGACCGGCAGTCAGGCGGAAACCGGCGAAGGTTCGGGGATGTTGCCGTTTCTGCTTGCCGAAGGGTTGGGCTGGCCGCTGGTGGTCGGGCTGGCGCAGGTCGAATCGATCAACGACGGTTCGGCGTTGGTGCTGCAAGCATTGCCCCGTGGGCAGCGGCGGCGGTTGAAGGTGAAGCTGCCGTTTCTGGCGACTGTGGATAACGCCGCGCCAAAACCTCGGCAGAGTGCTTATGGCCCGGCGCGGCGCGGTGTATTGGAGGCTGCGGATGTCGAGGTTGTCGACGACGAGTTGCTGTCAGTCGCCACGCTGCAACCGGCCAAACCAAGGCCCAAACGCCTGAAAGTGATCAAGGCCAAAAGCGGCGCCGACCGGATGAAGGCCGCCACCGCCAAGGCCAGCGGCGGCGGAGGACAAGTGCTCAAAGGCGTCACTCCACAAGCCGGCGCCGAGGCTATTCTCAAACTGCTGATCGAAGAAGGCGTGGTCCGCTGAAGAGCCCAGTGATCGCCGCCATAGGTGGGTGATCGACTGGCTGTCATTTGTTGACATGAAAAACCGCCCGTCTCCCGGTTGTTCCGGCTTTCAAACGCAGGTTAAAACAGCCGCTCAGACCTAGAGGAGTCAAGTGAATGACTGTTGAGTTTCGACCTGCCCGGCGCACGGATGCGCGCGACATTGCGCGTTTGTTTCAGATCTCCTCGGAGGGCGCCTCGGATTACATCTGGAGCCAATTGGCGGAGCCGGGCGAGCCATTGCTGGATGTCGGCGAGCGGCGTTATGCCCGCGACGATGTGGATTTTTCCTGGCAGAACTGCCTGATTGCCGAGGCCGAGGGCTGCGTCGTTGGCATGATGCACAGCTATGTCACACGCGAAGATCCAGACCCGACACCGCCCACCGATCCAGTGCTGGCGCCTTACGCCGATATGGAAGTGGCGGACACGCTGTACATCTCCAGCCTGGCGCTGCATGAAGGCTGGCGCAATCAAGGGTTGGGAGTACGCTTCCTCCAGCACGCCCAGACGCGCGCCGATCAACTCGCGCTTAAAGGCCTGAGCCTGATCGACTACGCCGCCAATACCGGTGCGCGTCGGTTCTATGAGCGACACGGCTTCAGCATCGTCAAAACCTGTCAGGTGACGCCGCATCCGATGATCCGGGTGACAGGTGAGGCGTATCTGATGCACCGCGCCTGATTTTGGTTATCCACTGACAGGGTTTTACGCACAATCCCTGTTGGCCAGTCTGTGGATAACGTGTTCGCCCTTCACTACAAGTCACGTCAACCGTGGCTTACAGACCGCAGATCAAAAAACAACCAACCTAAGTTGCGGTTTTTACGGGATTTTTCCACAGAGGGACAACGCCAGTTGCCCCCAATCTCTGTTGGCGCTTCTGTGGATAAGATGTTCGCTATCCGCTGTGAGCCATATAAAACAAGGCTTTCGGAGGGTTGATCAATAACTGATCAAATCAGCCATTTGAATGCGCAATGCTGTTGAAACCTTCGAATTTTCACAGCCTCGGGCGCTTTTCCACAGCAGCTAAGAAGTTACCCCCGATCTCTGTTGGCGTTTCTGTGGATAACGTGTTCGCCATCTTCTACAGGCCATGTAAAACGTGGCTTTAAAAGGATTGATTAAAAAACACCCAATCGATATCGCAAAGTGTACTTCTGGATAAGTCACGGTTTTTCTTCACAAATCAGCCCGTTATTTTTCCACTCATCCACAGTTACCCCCATTTGCTGTGGGTGGCTATGTGGATAACTTGTTTGCCAAACCCTGTAAGCCCCGCCGGCCATAGTCCAAACGGCAATTGATCACATTTCATACAGGTCTAAGTGGTTGCCTTGACTTCGATTCCTGCGCTGTCTTCACTGCAATGGCACAAGGACAGCCGTCACTTATCCACATCTGGTTCTGGGAGAACGCATGATGGATAGCCGCCGACATCGCCCAACCCCCTCGCCACGCAAGCGCACGTTACGTCGTGCGGCCAATCAACACGCTCGTCTGTAGCGCATAAGTCCTGCTCCAACCGCTGTGCTGTCGCCGGGTTCGCCCCGGAGGCCAGGTGCTCGTTCGCCCATTGATTGCAGGCAACCGCAGAGTTGCCCCATCAGCCTGAGAAAGGATCAGTCTCATGACACGCATCGCAACGCCCATCAGCGAGATCAAGGAACATTACGACGTCATCGTCATTGGCTCCGGTTATGGCGGCGGCATTGCTGCCTCGCGCCTGTCCCGGGCCGGCAAACGTGTGTGTTTGCTGGAGCGCGGGCGAGAGATTCAGCCCGGCGAATACCCCAACACCATGATCGCCGCCACCGAAGAGTTGCAGGTGCATGATCCCGACGGCCATATCGGTTCGCGCACCGGGTTGTTCGATCTGCACGTCAACGCCCAGCAGAATGTCGTGGTCGGTTGCGGCCTCGGCGGTACGTCGCTGATCAATGCCAACGTTGCCCTGGAACCGGAACCCGGTGTGTTCGACGACCCACGCTGGCCGCAAGCTGTGCGTGAACATCGCGACACGCTGCTCAAGGACGGTTATGCCCGCGCGCGGGAAATGCTCAAACCCAATCCCTATCCGGACACCTCTCCCAATCTGCCCAAGCTCGATGCCAACAAGAAATCTGCGGATTACCTCAAGCAGGGCGCGCATTTCTACAAGCCGCCGATCAACGTGAACTTCGACAAGCTGCCGAACAACCTCAATCATGTCGGCGTCGAGCAACTGCCATGCAATCAGTGCGGCGACTGCGTGTCGGGCTGTAACAACAAGGCCAAGAACACCACGTTGATGAACTATCTGCCGGATGCCTGGAACCACGGCGCGGAGATTTTCTGTCAGGCCGAAGTGCGGCATCTGGAGCGCGACGGCGATGGCTGGATCGTGCACTTCCAGACTCTGGACAGTGGTCGTGAACTGTTCTCGGCGCCGACCTTGTTTGTGAAAGCCGACATCGTCGTGGTTTCTGCGGGCACCCTCGGCTCTACCGAAATTCTCCTGCGCTCGCGGGACAAAGGCCTGGTGATGTCCGGCCAGCTCGGCGAGAACATGAGCGGCAATGGTGACATCCTCGGTTTCGGCCATAACTGTGAACAGACCATCAACGGCATCGGTTTCGGCGCGCACCCGGCCAAGGAACTGCATCCGGTCGGGCCATGCATCACTTCGGTGATCGACATGCGCACCGAAGGTGACTGGCGCAGTCGCATGGTCATTGAAGAAGGCTCGATCCCTGGCGCCCTCGGTCGGCCGATGGTGCCGAGCATGGCCGGGTTCGCCGAGATGATCGGCGTGGCCAGCGATGACAGTTTCAGCGGCAAGGTGAAGTACAAGGAGCGCGAAGCGGAAAGTTTTCTGCGCGGCCCGTATTACGGCGCGCTGCACAACATGCAGACCTACCTGATCATGAGTCACGACAGCGGTCAGGGACGCATGGTGCTGGATAACAAGGATCAGCTGCGCATCGATTGGCCGGGCGTTGGCGAGCAAGAAAACTTCAAGCTCGGCAATGATCGCCTGCATCAAAGCACCAAGGCGCTCGGCGGCGTCTGGGTGGAGAATCCGATCTGGACCAAGTTGCTCAAGCACAGCATCGTCTCGGTGCATCCGCTGGGCGGCTGCGTGATGGGCGAAGACGCCGGGCAGGGCGTGGTCAATCACAAGGGCCAGGTGTTCAGCGGCGCTGCCGGCACCGATGTCTACGCCAATCTGTACGTAACCGACGGCGCGGTGATTCCGACGTCACTGGCGGTCAACCCGCTGCTGACGATTTCTGCCGTGAGCGAGCGCAACATGGGCCTGCTCGCCGCCGACCGGGGCTGGGAGATTGACTACACGCTGCCGTCGGCGCCACGCAAACCAGTGGCGCCGCCGACCCTTGGCGTGCAGTTCACCGAAACCATGAAGGGCTACTTCTCCCGCGCCTTTACTGCTGCGCAAAGCACTGATCTGAAAGTTTACGAAGCGGCGGCCAAGCGCGGCGAGGCGGACAACTCGCCGATCGATTTCACCCTGACCATTACCGCCAACGACCTCAACCGCATGATCAAAGAGCCGGAGCACGCCGCAACCATCGTCGGCACGGTGAACGCCCCGGCGCTGTCGCCACAACCGCTGACCGCCAGCAACGGTGTGTTCAACCTGTTCGAGCAATTCGAGCAACAGGTCGATACGCGCCACATGAAATACGACATGAAGCTGACCGCCGAGGACGGCAACGACTACTTTTTCAGCGCCTTCAAAACCGTGCCGGAAGACAACGGCGTGCTGAATATCTGGCACGACACCAGCACTTTGTACGTGACGTTGTATCGCGGGCCGGACAAGTCTGGCGAGGTCATCGGCTCGGGGGTGATGCACATCCATCCGACCGATTTCGCCAAACAAATGACCACCATGAAAGTACTCAACGCACGCAACGAGCGTGAGCGCATCGAGGGGCTGGCGCGCTTCGGCAAGTTCTTCGCCGGAATCCTCTGGGAAAGCTACGGCGGGGTGTTTGCCGGCGATATCTACTTCAACCCCGACGCGCCGCCACGGCTGAAACGGCCGCTGGATGCGCCAACTCCGGCGGTGCATTTCTTTCCCACCGAGGACGGCGTGGAACTGCGCCTGACCCGTTATCAGGCCGGCAGCAAAGGCCCGGTGATGCTGGTGCATGGCTTGGGCGTCGGTTCGAATATCTTCTCCACTGACACCATTCAGACCAACCTGCTCGAATACCTGTGCAAGCACGACTACGACGTCTGGCTGCTGGATTTCCGCGTGAGCATTCTGTTGCCGGCGAGCAAGAAGGAATGGAACGGCGATCAGATCGCCCAGTACGACTTCAAGGCCGCCATTGCGCAGATTCAGCAGGAAACCAAAGCGAAAGACGTGCAGTGCGTGGTGCATTGCTACGGTGCGACGACGTTCTTCATGTCGCTGCTCGCCGGTTTGCAGGGCGTGCGTTCGGTGGTCTGTTCGCAGATTGCCGCTGATACCGTGGTCGCTACTGCCACCGGGTTGAAGGCCGGGCTGCACCTGCCGGGGATGCTCGATGCGATCGGCATCAAGTCGATGACCGCATACGCCGACAGCAAGGAGAACTGGTTCAACAAACTCTACGACAAAGCCCTCAACGGCTACGCGCGGATCGAAGCGCAAGGGTATTGCACCAACCCGGTGTGCCACCGCATCACTTTCATGTACGCCTCGCTGTATCGCCACGACACCCTCAACGAAACCCTGCACGACAACCTGCATGAGTTGTTTGGCGAGTCGAACATCGAGACTTTCGAACACCTGGCGCTGATCGTGCGCAAAGGGCATCTGGTGGATTTCAAAGGCAACGATGTGTACATGCCGCACTTTGATCGGCTGAGCATGCCGATCTGCTTTATCAGCGGCGCCGACAACCAGTGCTATCTGCCGGAAAGCACTCTGAAGACCTACCAGCGAGTCTGCGAAGCCCACGGGCCGGAGCGCTACAGCCGGCATGTAGTGCCAGGCTACGGCCACATCGACTGCATGTTCGGCAAGAACGCGGTGGTCGATGTCTATCCGATCATCCTTGAACACCTGGAGAAAACTGCCCTCGGCTGACAGGCGTTACTGAACTTTGTGCTGAGGAGATCCCCTGTGGTGAGGGGATTTATCCCCGTTGGGTCGCGAAGCGGCCCCAAAACCAGCCAATGCGGTGCATCTGGAAAACCGTAAGTGGGTTTTGCGACTGCTGCGCAGCCGAACGGGGATAAATCCCCTCGCCACAGGAGGAATTGCAGGTTGGTGATTAGAAGGAAGTGGACGATATGGACAGCTACATCCGCTGGTTTCAACGCTTCATCTGGATAGGTATCGCGATGAACATGGTGTTCGCGATCCCGGCGCTGTTCGCGCCGGGACTGCTGACATCGGTGGTCGGGTTGCCGCCGCAACTCTCCGACCCGTGGCTGGAAAACGCCGGGATGCTGCTGGTCGGCATCAGTGTGTTTTACATGCCGTCGGGCTTCAACGCGCCGCGTTATGTGGTGCATTCCTGGCTGTGCGTGCTGACGCGGCTGATTGCCGTGATCTTCTGGATCTACCTGATCAACACCAGCATTCAGGGCTCGGTATTCGTGCCGATGCTGATGGGCGATCTGAGCTTTTTTCTGATCCTCGGCATTCTGCTGTACCTCGGCACCACGCCCGAGAACCGGCCATGGGCGCTGCTCTGCGATGGCTGGCGTGAATGGCGAGCGGCGTGGCAGCGGCAATGGCGGAGTCACGCCTTCAAGGTCGGCACGTTGGTGGTGGTCGCGGTGCTCGGTTTCATCGGTTACGAAACCTGGTATCAGATGCTCCGCGTCGTCCCCGAACAGGAATACGCCTCCGACGAAGATCACTACAAATACGCCGCGATTGGTTTGGGAATCGAAGCACGCATCCCGTATTACCTGTTCGCCGTACTGCCGCAGATGTGCCCGGAAAAAATGCCCAAGCCCGGTGGTTGGGAAGTCTTCGGCTTTCTCTTCGAGAACGGCAAGGACCTGCCGATCGGCATGGCCAAGCGGCAGATCGGCTACCCGACCGTCGAGCCCAACTGTGCGCTGTGCCACACCGGTTCCTACCGGGCGAACGCCAGTGACGTTGCTGTCAACGTGCCGAGTGCACCGGCCAACACCTTGCAACTGCAAGCCTTCCAGTGGTTTGCCTACGATTGCGCCAGTGACCCGAAATTCACCACCGACGCGGTGATGACGGCGATCAACGCCAAGTTCCAGTTGGGTTTCTTCGAAAAAATCTACAACCGCTACCTGATCATGCCGATGGCGAAAAGTGCGCTGCTCAAGCAGAAACAGGCCTATGCCTGGCAGAAGCTACGCCCGCAACAAGGCCCGGGCCGCACCGACACGTTCAACCCGACAAAAATGGTGGTGTTCGGCTTCCCGGATGACTCGACCATTGGCACCGTCGACCTGCCACAAGTGTGGAACCAGAAACCGCGGGAATCGATGTACCTGCACTGGGACGGCAATAACAACAAGATCCACGAACGCAACTACGCCGCCGCGATGGCGGTGGGTGCGACACCTGAATCGGTGCTGCCTCCAAGCTTCAACCGTGTGACCAACTGGCTGCTCGGGCACAAGGCGCCGACGTGGCCGTGGGCGCTGGATCAGGCGAAAGTCGCGCAGGGCAAACCGATCTGGGACAACAACTGCGCCGGTTGTCACGACTTCGGTCGGGCGGATACCGGTCAGGTCACCACCAACATCGACCAGCTCGGCACCGATCCGCATCGGCTGGACTCTTTCACCACAGGGCTGGTGGCTGCATTCCACAGCTTCAAGAAACCGCCGTTCGACTTCGGCGCCTACCGCAAGACCCAGAGCTACAGCAACACACCGACCGACGGCATCTGGCTGCGCGCGCCGTACCTGCATAACGGTTCGGTGCCGACCTTGTGGGACTTGCTGCAACCGCCGGAAAAACGGCCGGTGGTGTTCATCACCGGTTCCGATATTTACGACCCGGTCAACGTCGGTTTCGTCACCAGCGGCGCCCAGGCCAAAGCCTCGGCCGACTTCAAATACGACACGCGGCTGGAGGGCAATCACAACAGCGGTCACCTGTATGGCACGACGCTGTCGGACGACGACAAACGTGCGCTGATCGAATTCATGAAAACCCTGTGAACCCTTACGGAGAGAGGAATACACCATGTCACTGGTCAGTCATTGGGAACACGAGTACGACAAGGTCAAGGTGCGCATTCATGGCTTGTTCACGCGCATGGAAATGGCCTGGATGAAGCTCATCAGCGAGCTGGAGCCGCAAGAGTTTCAGGCGATCATCAAGTTGCTGCAGCGCGGCCACGATCAGGCGCAGTACGTGCTGAAAAACGGCGAGTTGCCGGGCGACGAACCGGCAGTGCCGTGGGAGCTGTCCCACGGCTTGTCGATCTTGCGCATCGGTAATGCCACGCCGCTGCCGCAATCGACCGATCAACTGCAAACCCGCGTGCTGAAGGACGGCAGTCTGCTCGGCTGTCGCAAGTGGGAACTGCTCGACCTGCTGTGGAGTGAGGCACTGCTCAAGTGGATTGAAAACCTGCGGCATCACGCAACCTTCGGCACCGACCCGGCGGTGGTGCAGATGGAGCGCGACGTGACGCTGGCAATTGCCGGCGACTGGGGCACCGGGCCGTTCGACAGCCATGCGCCGGCGGTGTCGGTGGCCAATCAGATGCAGCTGGCCCAGGCCGATTTCACCATTCATTTGGGCGATGTGTATTACGCCGGTAGCCACTCGCAGGAAGACGTCGACATGGTCGGTTGGCCGATGGGCACCCATGGCTCATTCACGCTCAATTCCAACCACGAGATGTACAGCGGCGCCCACGGCTACTTCAAGGAACTGGCCAAGCGTTTTCCGGGGCAGCAGGGCACCAGTTACTTTGCGCTGATCAACGATGACTGGCTGGTGGTCGGGCTGGATTCGGCGTACGCGTCAGACGCGATGAACCTGTACATGGACGGCACGTTGAATGAACCGCAGATCGTGTGGATGAAAGGCCTGCCGAAGCGCAAGAAAATCATGGTGCTCAGCCATCATCAGGGCTTCGATATTTCCGGGCACAACAAGACTGCGCTGTATCAACCGGTGTGCGATGCGCTGGGGCGTGAGCCGGATTACTGGTATTGGGGGCACCTGCACAACGGCATCGTTTATGCGACGCAGGGCGGTTTGCATGCGCGCTGTGCGGGGCACGGGGCGATTCCGTATGGCAATGCCAGCGAGCTCGATGGGCATTCGCGGGTGCTGTGGTCGGAGACGCGGAGTGCGAAGGACCCGGCGTATCCGGATCGGGTGTTGAACGGGTACGCGAAAATCCGCTTGGTGGGGGAGGATATCTTTGAGGAGTTTATTGGTGAGGATGGATCGGTGAGGTGGTCATCCAAGTAACACGGCGACTGTGATGACGCCATCGCGAGCAGGCTCACTCCTACAGTTGGAATGCGTTCCCTTGTAGGAGTGAGCCTGCTCGCGAAGCTTTTTGCCTTTGCTTTTAGCCCTGGACGGGGACGCCTTTGAGGTAGGGCGCAGGTTCGGCCCCGAGGTTGTTCAACAGGCGCTCGCTGTACCAGTCGACAAAGTTGACCACACCAAACTCATAGGTCTTCGAGTAAGGCCCAGGCTGATAGGCCGTCGAGTTGATCCCGCGCTGGTTCTCTTCCGCCAGGCGCCGGTCCTGATCGTTGGTCGCGTCCCACACCTGGCGCATGCGATCGACGTCGTAATCCACACCTTCCACCGCATCCTTGTGCACGATCCACTTGGTGGTGACCATGGTTTCCTGCGCGCTGATCGGCCACACGGTGAAGACGATGATGTGATCGCCCATGCAGTGGTTCCACGAGTGCGGCAGATGCAGGATGCGCATCGAACCGAGGTCCGGGTTCTTGATCCGGCCCATCAGTTTCGCGCAGCCCTGTTTGCCGTCGAGGGTCATCGACACGGTGCCCTTGAGCAGCGGCATGCGCACGATGCGGTTACGCAGGCCGAAACTGGCGTGGGCGTAAGGAATCTTCTCGGCTTCCCAGGCCGCGGCGGACGCGGCGACGTGATCCTTGAACGCCTGATCGGCGCGCGGGTCGGTGACGTCGTCCCATTCCAGCAGGGTTTTCAGCAGTTCCGGGTGCGACGCGTTGCAGTGGTAGCACTCGCGGTTATTTTCCAGCACCAGTTTCCAGTTGGCCTTTTCCATCAAGGTGGTGGTGATCGCCACCTTGGTGTTCTCCATGTCGTACGGTTCCATGTAGTGGTTCAGCGTCGACAGGAAGTCATCGATGGCCGGTGGGTTTTCCGCCAGGCTGATGAAGATGTAGCCGCCGGCCGTCTTCACCTTCACCGGTTTCAGGCCGTACTGCTTCATGTCGAAGTCGGCGCCCATTTCGCTGCCGGCGAACAGCAGACGACCGTCCAGCTCGTAGGTCCACTGGTGGTAGTGGCAGACCAGTTTGGCGACTTTGCCTTTTTCACTGGTGCACAGGCGCGAGCCACGGTGGCGGCAGACGTTGTGGAACGCATGCACCACGCCTTCAGCGCCACGAATGACGATGATCGGGTTCTTGCCGATTTGCAGGGTCAGGTAGTTGCCCTTGGCCGGGATCTCGCAGGTCATGCCGGCGATCAACCACTCTTTCTGGAAGATCTCCTGCATGTCGATATCGAACAGCCGCTCGTCGCTGTAGAACGGCTGTGGCAGCGAGAATGTGCGCTCGCGCTCTTGCAGCATTTGTGCAGTGGCCTTGCGTGCGGGTTCCAGCGGATCGCCCAGGCTGATTTTTGCGGTGACGTCCATCGATGTGATCCTCATGGCCATCTGCGTGGCCGGCGAAAGTGGCTAATCAGGTGTGCTGCAAACGGTTGCTACGCAAGGTGTAAAGAATCTGTCTTGGTGTTGAGGCGAGTGTGGGGCCGGCGCTGGGCGGAACCTTATCCATGGGCGACATGGTGCAATCTGTTCCCGACGCGCAACCCCCGGTGGTTGGGGGCTGGTCGCGATAAGTATGTCAATGTCGCGGATAGGTAAACGGGCGGTCTGCGCTATACGCAGAATCGCCGACATGAGGCCGACAGTCGGCCGTGGAGAACAGCATGTCCAACAGCTTCCTGAATCCGGTCACCACCCAGACCTGGGCCAATGGCCGACACATCGTCCGTTGCGTCAAAGTCATCCAGGAAACCTGGGACGTGCGCACCTTCTGCTTCATGGCCGATCAGCCGATCCTGTTCTTCTTCAAGCCCGGGCAGTTCGTCACCCTGGAGCTGGAGATCGAAGGCCAGCCGATCATGCGCTCGTACACCATTTCCAGTTCGCCGTCGGTGCCGTACAGCTTTTCGGTAACGATCAAACGGGTGCCGGGCGGCAAGGTCTCCAACTGGCTGCACGACACCCTGCACGAAGGCCAGGAGCTGGCGGTGCACGGACCGGTCGGGCTGTTCAACGGCATCGACTTCCCGAGCCCGAAAGTGCTGTACCTCAGCGGCGGCGTCGGCATCACGCCATGCATGTCCATGGCGCGCTGGTTCTACGACACCAACGCCAACGTCGACATGACCTTTATCCACAGCGCACGCTCGCCGAAAGACATCATTTACCACCGCGAGCTGGAACACATGGCGTCGCGGATCGATAACTTCAGCCTGCACCTGATCTGCGAGAAGCACGGTCTGGGCGAGCCGTGGGCCGGTTATCGCGGCTATCTCAATCACAAGATGCTCGAACTGATGGTGCCGGACTTCCTTGAGCGCGAAGTGTTCTGCTGCGGCCCGACGCCGTACATGACGGCGGTGAAGCGCCTGCTGGAAAATGCCGGTTACGACATGTCGCGTTATCACGAGGAATCCTTTGGTGCGACGCCGCCCGAGGCGCGTGCCGATGCAGTGGAACAGGCCGAGCAGGCAGCCGACGCACCGGAAATCGATGCGGCGGATCTGCATCAGGTCGAGTTCACCGCGTCCGGCAAGAGCATACGTGTGGCGCCGGGCGAGACAGTTCACGCCGCGGCGGCCAAGCTGGGGCTGATGATTCCGAAAGCCTGCGGCATGGGCATTTGCGGGACGTGCAAGGTGATGAAACTGGGGGGCGAAGTGGAGATGGACCACAACGGCGGGATTACCGAGGACGACGAGGCGGAAGGGTTTATTCTTTCGTGCTGCAGCGTGCCCAAAGGGGATGTCAGAATCGAATTCTGACGGGCGCTGAAGATCCCTGTAGGAGTGAGCCTGCTCGCGATAGCGTTAGGTCAGTCAACATCTTCGTTGAATGTTCCGGCCCCATCGCGAGCAGGCTCACTCCTACAGGGGGCAGTATTTCAATCGACGAACAGGTCGGGCATCAGTGCTGCGTCGCTGTCCGGTTCAAATCGGTAATGATCGAATTCGGTTACGCCGTTCTCGCGCAGAATCTCCTCATCAATCAACAACCGCCCGCTGATCTGCCGCCCGCTGCTATCCAGAATCACATGCGCCGCATCCGCCATGATTGCCGGCGTACGCGCGTGCTTGAACGAATCCCGATTACCCAACTGAAACTCGATCGCCGCCGTGGCAATCATCGTCTGCGGCCACAGCGAATTGACGCTGATGCCGTAATTAGCGAACTCCTCGCTCATCCCCAGCGTCAGCATGCTCATGCCGTATTTGGTCACGGTGTAGGGGCTGTATTGGGCGAACCACTTGTTTGCCAGATTCAACGGCGGTGACAGGTTAAGGATGTGCCCGGCGGATTTCTTCAGATAGGGCAGGGCGACCTGGCTGCACAGCAACACCGCGCGGGTGTTGATCTGATGCATCAGGTCGAAACGCTTGAGTTCAATGTGCTGCACGCCGGTGAGTTTGATCGCCCCGGCGTTGTTGATCAGCGCGTCGATGGCGCCGAAATGCTCGTTGGCCTGAGCCAGTGCCTGACGCACGGCGTCTTCATCACGTACATCCACTTGCAACGCCAAGGCCTTGCCGCCCGCCGCTTCGACTTCGGCGGCGACGCTATGGATAGTGCCGGGCAGTTTGGCGTGGGGTTCGGCGCTCTTGGCGGCGATGACGATATTCGCCCCATCCTTTGCGGCCCGCAGCGCAATCTCACGGCCAATGCCACGGCTGGCGCCGGTAATGAACAGGGTTTTGCCTTGTAACGACATGCCGATGCTCCTGCTTATTGTTATGTGAGCGGAAGGCTCGACAGACAATGTAGACCAAGAGGCAAACGCGGTAGGTGGGGTGTAACTTTGTGGCGAGGGGATCACCTCATTGAAGGGGGTCCCCAAATCAGGGAGTGCATTGGCTGTGAGGATCAGGCAGACATGACTTCGCGGATGTCGCGGGCCAGTTCGCGTACGCGTTCTTCTTCGGTGTCCCACGAGCACATGAAGCGGGCGCCGCCCTTGCCGATGAAGGTGTAGAAACGCCAGTTTTTGGCGGTCAACGCGGCGATGGCCGGTTCCGACAGTTGCAGGAACACGCCGTTGGCCTGCACCGGGAACATCAGCTCGACACCCGGGATGTCGCTGACCAGCTCTGCCAGCAGTTGCGCGCAGTGGTTGGCGTGGCGGGCGTATTTGAGCCAGGCGTCGGTTTCGAGAATGCCGACCCACGGTGCCGACAGGAAGCGCATTTTCGAGGCCAGTTGCCCGGCCTGCTTGCAGCGGTAGTCGAAGTCTTCGGCCAGTTTGTGGTTGAAGAACAGGATCGCTTCACCCACGGCCATGCCGTTCTTGGTGCCGCCGAAGCACAGCACGTCGACGCCGGCCTTCCAGGTCAGGTCGGCCGGCGAGCAGCCGAGGAACGCGCAGGCGTTGGAGAAACGTGCGCCGTCCATGTGCAGGTGCAGGCCCAGTTCCTTGCAGGTGGCGCTGATGGCGCGAACTTCTTCCGGGGTGTAGACGCTGCCGACTTCGGTGGCTTGGGTCAGGGTCACCACGCGTGGTTTCGGGTAGTGAATGTCCTGGCGCTTGAGGGCGACTTCGCGGATCGACTCGGGGGTGATCTTGCCGTTTTCGGTACGGGCGATCAGCAGTTTCGAACCATTGGAGAAGAACTCCGGGGCGCCGCATTCGTCGGTTTCGACGTGGGCGGTTTCCGAGCAGATCACGCTGTGGTAACTCTGGCACAGTGACGACAGCGCCAGCGAGTTGGCGGCGGTGCCGTTGAAGGCGAAGAACACTTCGCAGTCGGTTTCGAACAGTTGGCGGAAATGATCGGCCGCGCGTGCGGTCCATTCATCGTCGCCATAAGCGCGTTGGTGGCCGTGGTTGGCCTGTTCCATGGCAGCCCAGGCTTCAGGGCAGATACCGGAATAGTTGTCGCTGGCGAATTGTTGGCTCTTGTCGGTCATGGCCGGCTTCCGTGATCGAAACGCTTGTGGCGCCTCGTTGGTCAATGATGGTGCGCACTTTACCGAAGATCTTCCGGGGAGCACACGGGATGTCGCTGTCAGAACTGTACAAGGACACGGGCCGATTATGCACCTGAGTAAACGTGACGGCGCACTGGATCTGCTCAAGTGGCTGGCGCTGCTGAGCATGTTGCTCGATCACCTGAGATATGTCGGGATCAGCGCCGATTGGCTGTATGTGCCAGGACGTTTCGCGTTCCCTTGGTTTTGTCTGGCAATGGCGGCGAATCTTTCCCGAGCCGGGGCGCAGAAAACCGAATGGCGTTATCTGGGCTGGTTGTTGCTGTTCAGCGCCGTGAGTGAAATTCCCTATCGGTTGTACATTCCTGATCCCGATACGTTGAATGTCATGCCGACCCTCGCCTTAGGGTTATTGGTCGCCCGAGGCTGGCAGGATCGGGCAGTAGCTTCGCGATTGCTCGGCGGCGTCAGTCTGCTACTGGCGGCGCTGTTCTCGGAGCGACTGATGTTTGGCGTTTTTGGTGTGCTGTTGCCGTTGGCAATGCTGCTGGTGTTTCGCCGTCGATGGTATTTCAGCCTGCTGCCGGGGCTGGTGTGTCTGGCGGCGAACCAGTGGCAGACGCTGTTCGAATCCGCGCAATTCGGCAATGAGGTGGCGATCTTCGGCATTGCGACATGCCTGATTGCGCCACTGCTCGGAATGTTCCTGTTGCGACATGCGCGACATCTCCAGGCTCCGCCGATGAGGCGCTGGGCGTATGCCCTCTATCCCGCGCATTTCCTCCTGCTGCTCGCAATCCGCCAATCGATCGCATAACCCCTGTAGGAGTGAGCCTGCTCGCGATGGCGGTGTATCAGCCAACATTTGCCCAGCTGACTCACCGCCATCGCGAGCAGGCTCACTCCTACAGGGGATCTGTGCAGATTCAACCGGGCATTTCCCGCCATGTCGTAAACGCACCTTTGCGTGGCGCGCGCAGGCATTTGAGCTGTCTGCGCCGGTCATACCATCGGCATCAAAGGGCACTGCCGTGATTGCCGGTGCCTTACCGAGACGAATGGCGCACAGATGCCGCTGGGAGAGACGCGATGTTCAGCAAGCAAGACCAGATCCAGGGTTACGACGATGCACTGCTGGCGGCGATGAATGCCGAGGAGCAACGTCAGGAAGATCACATCGAGCTGATCGCGTCGGAGAACTACACCAGCAAACGCGTGATGGAAGCGCAAGGCAGCGGCCTGACCAACAAATACGCCGAAGGCTATCCGGGCAAGCGCTACTACGGTGGCTGCGAGCATGTCGATAAAGTCGAAGCACTGGCCATCGAACGCGCCAAGCAACTGTTCGGCGCCGATTACGCCAACGTCCAGCCGCACTCCGGCTCCTCGGCCAACAGCGCCGTGTACCTGGCGCTGATCCAGCCGGGCGACACCATCCTCGGCATGAGCCTGGCCCACGGCGGTCACCTGACCCACGGCGCCAAAGTGTCGTCCTCGGGCAAACTCTACAACGCCGTGCAGTACGGCATCGACACCAAAACCGGCTTGATCGATTACGACGAAGTCGAGCGTCTGGCCGTCGAGTGCAAACCGAAAATGATCGTCGCCGGTTTCTCCGCCTACTCGAAGACTCTGGACTTCCCGCGCTTCCGCCAGATCGCCGACAAGGTTGGCGCGCTGCTGTTCGTCGACATGGCCCACGTCGCCGGTCTGGTTGCCGCTGGCCTCTACCCGAATCCGCTGCCGTACGCCGACGTGGTCACCACCACCACGCACAAAACCCTGCGCGGTCCACGTGGCGGGCTGATCCTGGCCAAGTCCAACGAAGAGATCGAGAAGAAGCTCAATGCCGCGGTGTTCCCCGGCGCTCAGGGTGGCCCGCTGATGCACGTCATCGCCGGTAAAGCCGTGTGCTTCAAGGAAGCGCTGGAGCCGGGCTTCAAGGCTTATCAGCAACAAGTGATCGACAACGCTCAGGCGATGGCGAGCGTGTTTATCAAACGTGGCTACGATGTAGTGTCCGGCGGCACCGACAACCACCTGTTCCTGGTCAGCCTGATCCGTCAGGGCCTGACCGGCAAAGATGCCGACGCTGCCCTCGGCCGTGCGCACATCACCGTCAACAAGAACGCCGTACCGAACGACCCGCAGTCGCCATTCGTGACCTCGGGCCTGCGCATCGGCACCCCGGCGGTGACCACTCGCGGCTTCAAAGTGACCCAATGTGTGGAGCTGGCCGGCTGGATCTGCGACATCCTCGACAACCTCGGTGATGCCGATGTCGAGGCCAATGTTGCCCAGCAGGTTTCGGCCCTGTGCGCAGACTTCCCGGTTTATCGCTGAGCGGTTTTGGAGTAACGACTATGCAACGCTATTCGGGCTTTGGCCTCTTCAAACACTCGCTCAGCCACCACGAAAACTGGCAGCGCATGTGGCGCACGCCCACCCCGAAAAAGGTCTACGACGTGGTCATCGTCGGCGGCGGCGGGCACGGTCTGGCGACTGCTTACTATCTGGCGAAAGAGCACGGCATCACCAACGTTGCCGTGGTCGAGAAAGGCTGGCTGGGCGGCGGTAACACCGCGCGCAACACCACCATCGTGCGTTCCAACTACCTGTGGGACGAGTCGGCGCACCTCTATGAACACGCGATGAAGTTGTGGGAAGGCTTGTCGCAAGACCTCAACTACAACGTGATGTTCTCCCAGCGCGGCGTCTACAACCTGTGCCACACCCTGCAGGACATTCGTGATTCCGAGCGTCGGGTCAGCGCCAACCGCCTCAACGGCGTCGATGGTGAGTTGCTCAACGCCAAGCAAGTCGCTGACGAAATCCCGTACCTCGACTGCTCGAAAAACACCCGTTATCCAGTGATGGGCGCAACCGTTCAGCGTCGCGGCGGCGTCGCCCGTCACGATGCCGTGGCGTGGGGCTTTGCTCGTGCCGCCGACGCCCTCGGTGTCGACTTGATTCAGCAGACCGAAGTGATCGGTTTCCGCAAGGAAAACGGCGTGTGCATCGGCGTTGAAACCAACAAGGGTTTCATCGGCGCCAAGCGCGTCGGTGTGGTCACTGCCGGTAACTCCGGGCACATGGCCAAGCTCGCCGGTTTCCGCCTGCCGATCGAATCCCACCCGCTGCAAGCGTTGGTGTCCGAGCCGATCAAACCAATTATCGACAGCGTGATCATGTCCAATGCCGTGCACGGTTACATCAGCCAGTCCGACAAGGGCGACCTGGTGATCGGCGCCGGTATCGACGGCTACAACGGCTACGGCCAGCGCGGTTCGTACCCGGTGATCGAACACACCATTCAGGCCATCGTCGAGATGTTCCCGGTGTTGTCCCGCGTGCGCATGAACCGTCAGTGGGGCGGCATCGTCGACACCACGCCGGACGCCTGCCCGATCATTTCGAAAACCCCGGTGCCGAACATGTTCTTCAACTGCGGTTGGGGCACCGGCGGCTTCAAGGCCACACCTGGCTCGGGCAACGTGTTTGCTGCGAGTCTGGCCAAGGGTGAAATGCACCCGTTGGCCGCACCTTTCTCCATCGACCGTTTCCACAACGGTGCGTTGATCGATGAACACGGCGCTGCTGCGGTTGCCCACTAACAGGAGAAATCCCCATGTTGCATATCTTCTGTCCTCACTGCGGCGAACTGCGCTCCGAAGAGGAATTCCACGCATCCGGCCAGGCGCACATTCCGCGCCCACTGGATCCCGGCGCCTGCACTGATGAAGAGTGGGGCGACTACATGTTCTTTCGCGACAACCCGCGCGGTCTGCACCACGAGCTGTGGGATCACGTTGCCGGTTGCCGCCAGTACTTCAACGTCACCCGCGACACCGTGACCTACGAGATTCTCGAAACCTACAAGATCGGCACCAAGCCGCAATTCACCGACAAGGCTGATTCGGCGAAAACAGCCACGACGGCGCTGGGAGAGAAGGTATGAGCCAGACCAATCGCCTGTCCAACGGTGGACGGATCGACCGCAACAAAGTGCTGAGCTTCACCTTCAACGGTCAGACCTACAAAGGCTTCGAGGGTGACTCGCTGGCCGCCGCGCTGATCGCCAACGGCGTCGACATCATTGGCCGCAGCTTCAAGTATTCGCGTCCTCGTGGCATTTTTGCCGCCGGTGCCGAAGAGCCGAACGCCGTTCTGCAGATCGGCGCCACCGAAGCCACGCAGATTCCCAACGTACGCGCCACGCAACAGGCGCTGTACCAAGGCCTGGTCGCCACCAGCACCAACGGCTGGCCGAGCGTCAACAACGACATGATGGGCATTCTCGGCAAGGTCGGCGGCAAGCTGATGCCGCCGGGTTTCTACTACAAAACCTTCATGTACCCGCAATCGTTCTGGATGACTTACGAGAAGTACATTCGTAAGGCAGCAGGTTTGGGTCGTTCGCCGACCGAGAACGATCCGGACACCTACGACTACATGAACCAGCATTGCGACGTGCTGATCGTCGGCGCCGGCCCTGCGGGTCTCGCCGCTGCCCTGGCCGCTGCGCGCAGCGGTGCCCGAGTGATCCTCGCCGATGAGCAGGAAGAGTTCGGCGGCAGCCTGCTCGATTCCCGCGAAAGCCTCGACGGCAAGCCAGCAATGGAGTGGGTCGCCAGCGTTATCGCCGAATTGAAGAACACCCCGGACGTGTTGCTGTTGCCGCGCGCCACGGTCAACGGCTACCACGACCACAATTTCCTGACCATTCACGAGCGCCTCACTGATCACCTCGGTGACCGTGCGCCCATCGGTCAGGTGCGTCAGCGCATCCACCGCGTCCGCGCCAAGCGTGTGGTGCTGGCGACCGGTGCTTGCGAGCGTCCGTTGGTCTACGGTAACAACGACGTGCCGGGCAACATGCTCGCTGGTGCGGTGTCGACTTACGTGCGCCGCTACGGCGTGGCCCCGGGCAAGAAACTGGTGCTGACCACCAACAACGATCACGCTTACCGCGTGGCGCTGGATTGGCTCGACGCCAGTCTGCAAGTGGTCGCCATCGCCGATGCACGCAGTAATCCGCGCGGTGCACTGGTGGAAGAGGCGCGCGCCAAAGGCATCCGCATCCTCACCGGCAGCGCCGTGATCGAGGCCCGTGGCAGCAAGCGTGTCACCGCTGCTCGCGTTGCCGCGATTGATGTCAAAGCGCATGCCGTGACCAGCCCGGGCGAATGGCTCGACTGCGACGTGATCGCCAGTTCCGGCGGTTACAGTCCGGTCGTCCACCTGGCGTCGCACCTCGGTGGCAAGCCGACCTGGCGTGAAGACATCCTCGGTTTCGTACCGGGCGAAGCACCGCAGAAGCGCGTGTGCGTCGGTGGCATCAACGGTGTTTACGGCCTCGGCGATTCCCTCGCTGACGGTTTTGAAGGTGGCGTGCGCGCTGCCAGTGAAGCTGGTTTCGCAGCGGTCGAGGGCACTCTGCCGAAAGCCCTGAGCCGTCTCGAAGAGCCGACGCTGGCGCTGTTCCAGGTGCCGCATGAGAAGGGCACCGCACGGGCACCGAAGCAATTCGTCGACCTGCAGAACGACGTCACCGCCGCCGCCATCGAACTGGCGACCCGCGAAGGTTTCGAGTCGGTCGAGCACGTCAAACGCTACACCGCGCTGGGCTTCGGCACCGATCAGGGCAAGCTCGGCAACGTCAACGGTCTGGCCATCGCCGCCCGTTCGCTGAACGTGACCATCCCGCAGATGGGCACCACGATGTTCCGTCCGAACTACACGCCGGTGACCTTCGGTGCTGTGGCCGGTCGTCACTGTGGGCACATCTTCGAACCTGTGCGTTACACCGCGCTGCATGCCTGGCATGTGAAGAGTGGCGCCGAGTTTGAAGACGTCGGCCAATGGAAGCGTCCATGGTACTTCCCGAAAAACGGCGAAGACATGCATGCCGCCGTCAAGCGCGAATGCAAAGCCGTGCGCGATAGCGTCGGCCTGCTCGATGCCTCGACCCTCGGCAAGATCGACATTCAAGGCCCGGATGCCCGTGAGTTCCTCAACCGCGTGTACACCAACGCCTGGACCAAGCTCGATGTGGGCAAGGCCCGTTACGGCCTGATGTGCAAAGAAGACGGCATGGTCTTCGACGACGGTGTGACGGCGTGTCTGGCAGACAACCATTTCGTCATGACCACCACCACCGGCGGCGCGGCTCGCGTGCTGCAATGGCTGGAGCTGTACCACCAGACCGAATGGCCGGACATGAAGGTTTACTTCACTTCCGTCACCGACCACTGGGCGACCATGACCCTGTCCGGGCCGAACAGCCGCAAGCTGCTCAGCGCCGTGACCGACATCGATCTGAGCAACGAAGCCTTCCCGTTCATGACCTGGAAAGAAGGTCTGGTCGGCGGCGTTCCGGCGCGGGTGTTCCGCATCTCGTTCACCGGTGAGCTGTCGTACGAAGTCAACGTCCAGGCCGACTACGCGATGGGCGTGCTGGAGAAAATCGTCGAGGCCGGCAAGCAGTACAACCTGACGCCGTACGGCACCGAGACCATGCACGTGCTGCGCGCCGAGAAGGGTTTCATCATCGTCGGCCAGGACACTGACGGCTCGATGACCCCGGACGACTTGAACATGGGCTGGTGTGTCGGTCGCACCAAACCGTTCTCGTGGATCGGCCAGCGCGGCATGAACCGTGAAGACTGTGTGAAGGATCAGCGTAAGCAACTGGTGGGTCTGAAGCCGATCGATCCGAACGTCTGGCTGCCGGAAGGTGCGCAGTTGGTGTTCAACACCAAACAGGCGATCCCGATGACCATGGTCGGCCACGTGACCTCCAGCTACGCACACAACTCCCTCGGTTATTCGTTTGCCATGGGCGTGGTCAAGGGCGGTCTGAAGCGCCTCGGCGAGCGGGTGTTTGCACCGCTGGCCGATGGCAGCGTGATCGAGGCGGAGATTGTTTCTTCGGTGTTCTTCGATCCGAAGGGTGATCGGCAGAACATTTGATGGTTCGGCGCCTGGGGAGGGCAGTTGCACCGCGGTGACTTCATCGCGAGCAGGCTCACTCCTACAGGTGATCGCGTACCCCTTGTAGGAGTGAGCCTGCTCGCGATAGCGGTTAGATCTACCTGCACAGGGCTCAAGTCAGAATTCAGTAAAGGTGCTTTATGACCACAGCCAACGTGTACCAACAACGCCCGACCACCGGTGCCCGTGCCGAGTCGTCGCTGCACCATGCCGACCTCGCCAGCCTGGCCGGCAAGGGCCGCAAGAATGCCGGCGTGATCGTGCGTGAAAAGAAACTCCTCGGCCACCTGACGATTCGGGGGGATGGTCATGACGCAGCGTTCGCCGCCGGTGTGCACAAAGCCCTGGGCATCGAGTTGCCCGCTGCCCTGAGCGTGATCGTCAAAGGCGAAACCAGCCTGCAATGGATGGGCCCGGATGAGTGGCTGCTGATCGTGCCGAGCGGTGAAGAGTTCGCCGCCGAACAGAAACTGCGTGAAGCGCTGGGCGATCTGCACATCGCGATCGTCAACGTCAGCGGCGGCCAGCAAGTGCTGGAACTGAGCGGTCCGAACGTGCGTCAGGTGCTGATGAAATCCACCAGTTATGACGTGCACCCGAATAACTTCCCGGTCGGTAAGGCAGTCGGCACGGTGTTCGCCAAGTCGCAATTGATGATTCGTCATACGGCTGAAGACACGTGGGAGTTGCTGATCCGTCGCAGTTTTTCGGATTACTGGTGGTTGTGGTTGCAGGATGCATCGGCCGAGTACGGCCTCAGCGTTCAGGCCTGACACTGAATGGCTATCGTGCCTGCTTCTGTGGCGAGGGGATTTATCCCCGTTGGGTGGCGAAGCCGCCCCAAATCAATCACCGCGGTTTATCAGGTAGATCGTATTCATAGGTTTTGCGACTGCTTCGCAGCCGAACGGGGATAAATCCCCTCGCCACAAAAGCAGGTCAGCCCAGTTCAGAGTTCACTCTGCTCACCGTTGTTGTAACAGGAGTCACCGCACCATGAGCCGCGCCCCAGACACATGGATTCTGACCGCCGACTGCCCCAGCGTTCTCGGCACCGTGGACGCGGTGACGCGTTTTCTGTTCGAGCAGGGTTGCTACGTCACCGAGCACCACTCGTTCGATGACCGCCTCTCGGGGCGTTTCTTCATTCGTGTGGAATTTCGCCAGCCCGACGATTTCGACGAGCAGTCCTTCCGCGCAGGTTTAGCCGAGCGCGGGCAGGCGTTCGGCATGATCTTCGAGCTGACTGCGCCGAACTACCGGCCAAAAGTGGTGATCATGGTCTCCAAGGCCGATCACTGCCTCAACGACTTGCTCTACCGCCAGCGCATCGGCCAGTTATCGATGGACGTGGCGGCGGTAGTCTCCAACCATCCGGATTTGAAACCGCTGGCCGACTGGCACCAGATTCCCTACTACCATTTCCCCCTCGACCCCAACGACAAGCCGTCGCAGGAGCGTCAGGTGTGGCAGGTGATTGAGGAGTCCGGCGCCGAACTGGTGATTCTCGCCCGCTATATGCAGGTGCTGTCGCCGGAGCTGTGCCGCAAGCTCGATGGCAAGGCGATCAACATTCATCACTCGCTGCTGCCGGGTTTCAAGGGCGCCAAGCCGTATCACCAGGCCTACAACAAAGGCGTGAAACTGGTGGGTGCGACGGCGCACTACATCAATAACGATCTCGATGAAGGGCCGATCATTGCCCAGGGCGTCGAGGCGGTGGATCACAGTCATTACCCCGAGGATTTGATTGCCAAGGGGCGCGATATTGAAGGCCTGACGTTGGCCCGGGCGGTGGGATATCACATTGAGCGGAGGGTGTTTTTAAATGCCAATCGCACCGTCGTTCTTTAGATAGTTATCGCGAGCAGGCTCACTCCTACAAGGGGGACGCATTCCAATGTAGGAGTTAGCCTGCTCGCGATAGGGCCATAACAAACAACGCAAAACCAACAAGCAGTAACCCGAGCACTTAACGCGCTGCCTGCCTGGGCAACGCGGTTCCATAAAAACAACAGCGAGGTGAAAGCATGTCTGGCAATCGTGGTGTGGTGTATCTCGGCGCTGGCAAGGTCGAAGTACAGAAAATCGACTATCCGAAAATGCAGGACCCGCGCGGTCGCAAGATCGAGCACGGGGTCATTCTCAAAGTGGTTTCCACCAATATCTGCGGCTCCGACCAACACATGGTGCGCGGCCGTACCACGGCGCAGACCGGTCTGGTGCTGGGCCACGAAATCACCGGCGAGGTGATCGAAAAAGGCTCCGACGTCGAGAATCTGAAAATCGGCGACCTGGTCTCCGTCCCATTCAACGTCGCTTGCGGGCGCTGCCGTTCCTGCAAGGAGCAACACACCGGCGTCTGCCTGACCGTCAACCCGGCCCGTGCCGGTGGCGCTTACGGCTATGTCGACATGGGCGACTGGACCGGCGGCCAGGCCGAGTACGTGCTGGTGCCGTACGCTGACTTCAACCTGCTGAAACTGCCGGATCGCGACAAGGCCATGGAGAAAATCCGCGACCTGACCTGCCTTTCCGACATTCTCCCGACCGGTTATCACGGTGCCGTTACTGCCGGTGTTGGCCCGGGCAGCACTGTTTACATTGCCGGCGCCGGCCCGGTCGGTCTGGCAGCAGCAGCTTCCGCGCGTCTTCTTGGCGCGGCGGTGGTGATCGTCGGCGACGTCAACACCATCCGTCTGGCCCACGCCAAGGCCCAGGGTTTCGAAATCGTCGACCTGTCAAAAGACACGCCGTTGCATGAACAAATCGCCGCCCTGCTGGGCGAACCGGAAGTCGATTGCGCAGTGGACTGCGTTGGCTTCGAAGCCCGTGGCCATGGCCATGACGGCGTGAAATCCGAAGCTCCTGCCACCGTGCTCAACTCGTTGATGGGCGTGGTGCGTGTGGCCGGCAAGATCGGCATCCCGGGCCTGTACGTGACCGAAGATCCGGGTGCCGTGGACGCCGCCGCAAAAATGGGCAGCCTGAGCATTCGCTTCGGCCTCGGTTGGGCCAAGTCACACAGCTTCCACACCGGTCAAACCCCGGTGATGAAGTACAACCGCCAACTGATGCAGGCAATCATGTGGGATCGCATCAACATTGCTGAAGTGGTCGGGGTGCAAGTGATCAGTCTCGATCAGGCGCCGGAGGGTTACGGCGAGTTCGATGCTGGCGTGCCGAAGAAGTTTGTGATTGATCCGCACAAGTTGTTCAGTGCGGCGTAGGTTTCAATGGTGAAAAAAGGGCAACCCTCGGGTTGCCCTTTTCTTTGAACTATTTCTTTTCTTTTTTTTCTTCAAACGAGCATTTACTGGCATCACCTTTCTCGGCTACACAATCATCTTTCTTCCAATTTTCAGTGGTGGCTTCAACTGGAGTGCCATTCCTGTACCCGACCGAGGCGCCGAGGTCGTCCTTGCCTTCATATCGGCAAATGACAACTGAATTGGGAGTGTCTTTGTCTTTCAGGCGTGCAGAGGTGAAAGTGAGATTTTCGGCTTCCTGAGAGTGGGTCACTGAGAGTGTCGGGCAAGTTGCTGCATAGGCGGTGCTCATCATGGCCAAGCTAACCAGAACACCAGCGGCAATTTTCAGCTTCATCATTTGTACTCCATTACGTAAGGGGAGCAGAAATGTTGGCGGTGTTACAGGCTTGTGCCAACTGTCAAATCTGACAGGTTTTCTAGTTTTTTTAGAAATAATCAAGAGCGCTTTAAGAAGAAACGGGACTATAAAGATCGCAGCCTTCGGCAGCTCCTACACGGTCTCTGTAGGAGCTGCCGAAGGCTGCGATCTTTTGATCTTTGCAATCAGAGGGCTGCTAAAGCACCCTGGTAAAGAACCGGCCCCGTCGGCTGCCCAGTCGGCGAACCACCCTTCGGCTCCAGACTCACCGCGAGCGCAATCGGCTTGCCGATCAACACTTTCTGCGCCTCGCTCAACTCAACCTTGCCTTTGCCCCCCGCCGGGATCACACCCAGCGAGATCGGCCTGCCATCCGCCGGAATCGCCCACAGTTCCAGACTGCGTCCGGGGTCGATGGCCGCCAGTGTCAGCGGCTCGACCTGCAGATAATCCTCATGCGCCTCGACCTTCAGCGCCGGTTGCGCATCGGCGGTCAGCAGGGTGGCGCGGTAGCGGGCGTCGTCGCGGTTGTACAGCGAGCCGAGGAAGACCAGCACAACAATTGAGGCTGCGGCAGCCGTAAGTCTCAGCCAATTCCAGAACGGACGTTTCTCTGGCACATGCAGCACTTGCGGTTCGATGCGTGCGGTAATGCCGCGCCATACGCGATCGGGTACCGGTTGTTCCGGCACGGCTTCGGTGAGGCTGGCGAGGGTTTCCTGCCATTGCGCCACTTCCGCTCGCAACGCAGCGTCATTGAGCAACAATTGTTCGAAGCGCCGACGCGCAGCCGTGGACATCAAGCCGATGGCGTAATCGGCGGCGAGGGCGCGGCGCAGGGCAGGGGTCTGGTAGTTCATGATTCAAGGCACCGGCGCAGTCGTTCCATGCCCCGACGGATCCACGATTTCACCGTGCCCAGCGGCGTGGCCAGATGCTCGGCCAGTTCGGTGCAGGACAAGCCGTGGAAATACGCCACGCTGATCGACTGGCGTTGCATGCCGTCGAGGGTTTCCAGGCAGCGGTTCAGTGCGTGAGCCTCACGGGCGCTGCTCAATTGCTCATGCGCCGAGGGACTTTCATCTGGCAACGCGTCCTGCTCAAGATCGCTCAGCGGCCGCTCGCGGTGTTTGCGTAACTGATCGATCGCCTGATTGCGGGTGATGTTGATCATCCACGTCATCGGCGCCGACAGATGCGCTTCATAGCGCGAAGCGTTGTTCCAGATGCGCACGAAGCTCTCCTGCAAGACCTCTTCGGCCAGATCCGCACGTCCCATAAAGCGCAGGGCCACGCCGTGCAGGCGCGGGCCGACGCTGCGGTACAGCGTTTCGAAGGCGCGACGATCACCCAGTGAGCACTGGGCCAACAGCTGTCGCAACTGATCGGTGTCGGCGATGGAAATGACGTCTCTCCAGGCAAAGGGCGGGCGACGAGGACTGATCTCGGGTTGTTCACAGGCTAGTTCAGCGAAAGCGCTTGTGCCATTCATCGCGGCCATTCCAGGGTTTCACGATTTATATACGTGGCTATGCTGAAAATGGATGCGCGGGCGAGGAACATGCCGCCGGATAGCCGGTCAAACCGGCAGTTTCGCCGCCCATGCAACGGGCGGTTTCACAGCGCAAGAGGATGTCTGAATGAAGATTTCACGCGGTATTGCCATGGCTTCGCTGATGACCCTTGCGGCCAGCCCGGTGTTTGCCGGTTTCAGCCTGGACGATGTGACCAAAGCGGCTTCGAGCATGCAGGGCGGCAACGCTGCCACCGCCGCCGCGCCGACTTCGGAAACCGCCGGTCTGCTGCAAGCTGTCACCGGTCTGGGGGTTACGCCTCAGCAAGCCGTCGGTGGCACCAGCGCCATGCTGGGCCTGGCCAAGAACCAGTTGAGCAGCACCGATTATTCGCAGTTGGCCAAAGAAGTGCCGGGCATCGACAAGCTGTCGGGCGGTAGCGGCAACATGGCGGCGTTGAGCGGCTTGCTGGGTTCGTCGGGCAAATCCGCCGGTCTGGAAAACGCGCTGGGCAACGTCAAGAACACCAGTGACCTGAACAACGCCTTCGGTGCCTTGGGCATGGACAGCGGCATGGTCGGCCAGTTTGCCCCGGTGCTCCTCAAGTATCTGGGTGATCAAGGCGTCGGCGGCCCGCTGCTGCAAAGCCTGGGCAGCATCTGGGGCGCCGGCACCGGTAGCTGATTCAGTCGCGCTCGCCGCGCAGCTCGGCGATGCGCAGATCCTTCTCGGTCCAGAGCTGGTTGACCCAGCTCTGGACCTTCTCGCGAAACGCCGGATCGTTTTCGTAATCGCCCTGCCACAGCGCCGGGTCGAGTTCGCGAGTCTTGATGTCGATGATCACGCGCGGCACGTTGCCGCTGATCAAATCCCAGAACCCCGGAATTTCCGCCTGTGGATAAACCACGGTGACGTCGAGAATCGCATCCAGCTGTTCACCCATCGCCGCCAAAACAAACGCCACGCCGCCGGCCTTGGGCTTGAGCAAATGCTTGAACGGTGATTGCTGCTGCGCACTTTTCGCAGTGGTGTAGCGGGTGCCTTCCAGATAATTCACCACGGTCACCGGCTGACGCTTGAACAGCTCGCAGGCCTGTCTGGTGATTTCCAGATCCTTGCCCGCCAGCTCCGGGTGCTTCGCCAGAAACGCCTTGGTGTAGCGCTTCATGAACGGGTAATCCAGCGCCCACCACGCCAGCCCCAGGAATGGCACCCAGATCAGCTCTTTCTTGAGGAAGAACTTGAAGAACGGCGTGCGTCGGTTGAGTGTCTGGATCAGCGCCGGAATGTCGACCCACGATTGATGGTTGCTGACCACCAGATAGGAGGTGTCGCCACGCAAGTCGTCGCCGCCACGAATGTCCCATTGGGTGGGGATGCACAGGCGGAAAATCAGCTTGTCGATTTCGGCCCAGGTCTCGGCGATCCACATCACCGCCCACGACGCGTAATCGCGCCAGCGCCCGGGCGCCACCAGTTTGAGCAGGGCAAACACCATTAGCGGCCCGATCAGGATCAGGGTGTTGAGCAACAACAGCAGGGTGACGAAACAGCCGGTGAGCAGGCGGCGCATAAGCAACTCTATGAAGTCGGATGGGCGCGCCATGATAAGTGGCTTCGGGCGACAGGCCAAATCGGTGGTGACGAATGTTTCACTTTAGTCGCGCTAATCTTCAGTGCTTATGCAAAACCCTGTGGCGAGGGAGCTTGCTCCCGCTGGGCTGCGAAGCGGCCCCGAATTCATGCGCCTCGGTGTGTCAGCTTAATTGCGCATACAGATCTTACGACGACTGCGTCGCCGAGCGGGAGCAAGCTCCCTCGCCACAAAAGGTTGCTGTTGCTTCAACTATCGTGATTTTCCGCGGTCTAGAATTCGGCGCTGAGCCCACTCTTTCAGGAAGCCCCTTACGTGAAATCCCTCCTTGCACTGTTTGCCCTTGTCGCCCTGCCGGTCATGGCCGTCGAGCCGACCCTGTACGGGCGCTACGAATACATCGCGCTGCCGGAAATCGGCGGTGAAGTGCTCAAGGCCAAGATGGACACCGGCGCGCTGACGGCGTCGCTGTCGGCCAAGGACATCGAAACCTTCACCCGTGACGGCGAAGACTGGGTGCGTTTCCGCCTCGGTACCAAGGACGCCAGCAACAAGGTGTACGAACACAAAGTCGCGCGCATCAGCAAGATCAAGAGTCGTTCGGATGAAGAGGACGAGGGCGAAAGCACCGAAGTCGCGAAACGCCCAGTGGTCGATCTGGAGCTGTGCCTGGGCGACGTCAAGCGTACCGTGGAGGTCAATCTGACCGACCGCAGCAACTTCAACTATCCGCTGCTGATCGGTGCCAAGGCCTTGCGTGAATTTGGCGCGGCAGTGAACCCGGCGCGGCGCTTCACCGCCGACAAACCGGACTGCTAGAGCCAAGTGGTCTCATTGACGTAAAGGCACGCTTGGGGCACCGTTCGCGCACTTAACCACGGGCTCGGACGCCATGCCTCATATCCTGATTGTCGAAGACGAAGCGGCGATTGCCGACACGCTGATTTTTGCCTTGCAAGGCGAGGGGTTCACCACCACTTGGGTGAGCCTCGGCGAGGCGGCGCTCGCGCACCAGCATCAGTCGCCGGCCGATCTGATCATCCTCGACATCGGCCTGCCGGACATCAGCGGTTTCGAAACCTGCAAACAGCTGCGCCGATTCAGCGAAGTGCCGGTGCTGTTCCTCAGCGCCCGCAACGCCGAGATCGACCGCGTAGTGGGGCTGGAGATCGGCGCCGACGATTACGTGGTCAAACCGTTCAGCCCCCGGGAAGTGGCGGCGCGGGTTCGGGCGATCCTCAAACGCATGGCTCCGCGTCCGCCGATTGAAGCCACTTCGGCGCTGTTTCGCATTGATTCCGAGCGCGTGCAGATTGTCTATCGCGGCCAGACCCTGAGCCTGACCCGCCACGAATTCCGTCTGTTGCAATGCCTGCTCGAACAGCCCGAGCGGGTATTCAGCCGCGAGCAATTGCTTGATGCGCTGGGTGTTGCCGCCGATGCCGGTTACGAGCGCAGCATCGACAGTCACATCAAAAGCGTGCGCGCCAAACTGCGGCTGGTGCGCGCAGAAGCCGAGCCGATCCAGACCCATCGGGGCCTCGGTTACAGCTACAGCCCGGGGCACAGCTGATGTCGTTGGGGCTGCGGATCTTTCTGGTGTATGTGCTGTTTGTCGGCCTGACCGGCTATTTCGTGCTCAACACGGTGATGGAGGAAATCCGTCCCGGTGTGCGCCAGTCCACCGAAGAAACCCTGGTCGACACCGCCAACCTGATGGCAGAAATCCTCCGCGACGATTTCAAGGCCGGCACCCTCAGTGAGAATCGCTGGCCCGAGTTGCTGCGCGCCTATGGCGAGCGCCAGCCGCAAGCGACCATCTGGGGATTGCCGAAGAATCAGGTCAACCATCGCATCTACGTCACCGACGCCAAGGGCATCGTGGTGCTGGATTCCAGTGGTGTGGCGGTGGGTCAGGATTACTCGCGGTGGAACGATGTCTACCTGACTCTGCGCGGCGAATACGGTGCGCGTTCCAGCCGCAGCGACCCGGATGACCCGGCATCGTCGGTCATGCACGTTGGCGCGCCGATCCGCGACAACGGCCGGATCATCGGCGTAGTCACCGTGGCCAAACCCAACAGCTCGTTGCAGCCCTATGTCGATCGCACCGAACGGCGCCTGCTGTTTTACGGTGCGGGTCTGATCGGCCTCGGCCTGTTGTTCGGCGCCTTGTTGTCGTGGTGGCTGAGTCGCGCACTGCACCGTTTGACCCGGTATGCCGAGGCTGTCAGCGAAGGTCGGCGCGTTGAAGTGCCGCACTATCGCGGCGGTGAACTGGAGCAACTGGCTACGGCGGTCGAGCAGATGCGCACGCAACTGGAGGGCAAGGCTTACGTCGAACGCTACGTGCACACCCTGACCCACGAACTGAAAAGTCCGCTGGCGGCGATTCGCGGCGCGGCGGAGTTGCTGCAAGGTGACATGCCAGCGGTTCAGCGATTGCGTTTTGTCAGCAACATCGACAGTGAAAGTGCGCGGATGCAGCAATTGATCGAGCGATTGCTGAATCTGGCGCAGGTCGAACAGCGTCATGGCCTGGAAGAGCGGGTGGCGGTGCCGTTGGCGGCGTTGGTCGATGAGTTGTTGCAGGCGCAGGCGGCGCGGATTGAAGGCAAATCGTTGCAGATAGAACAGACGATTGCGGCGGATGTGCTGCTGATCGGCGAACCGTTTTTGCTGCGTCAGGCGTTGGGTAACTTGCTGGAGAACGCGCTGGATTTCACGCCGCCGCAGGGGTTGTTGCGTTTCAGCGCCGGGCACTTCGGCGAGCAGATCGAGTTTCGCTTGTTCAATGAAACTGCGCCGATTCCCGATTACGCCTTGCCGCGTTTGACTGAGCGTTTCTATTCACTTCCGCGCCCGGATAGTGGGCGTAAAAGTACCGGGTTGGGGCTTAATTTCGTTGAAGAGGTGGTCAAGTTGCATGGTGGTTTGATGAGCATTCGCAATGTTGAGGGTGGTGTTGAAGTGACATTGCGCTTGTCTTGAAACCGAGGCGCGGCCATCGCGAGCAGGCTCACTCCTACAGTTTGGAATGCGATCAACTGTAGGAGTGAGCCTGCTCGCGATGGGGCCGGTGAAGTCTCCACACAATCTCCACATTCCTCCCACAAAACCCCCATACACCCACACCAGACTCTGCCCATCCAATCAGGGAGAGTCCCATGAACAAGAATCTGACCATAAAGCTCGGGGCCATTGCCCTGTTGATCCTGCTGTTGCTCATACCGCTGATGATGATCGACGGCGTGATCGACGATCGCCAGCAATTGCGCGATGGCGTGTTGCAGGACATCGCCCGCAGTTCCAGTTACAACCAGCAAGTGAGCGGACCGGTGATGGTCGTGCCGTATCGCAGGGTGATGCACAACTGGAAGATCAACGACAAAAACAAGCGCTACGACGATCCGTGGGAAGAACGCGGGCGTTTGTACTTTCTGCCGGAGCGTTTCGAACTCGATGGCCAGGTGCAGACCGAGCTGCGCGCCCGGGGTATTTACGAAGCGCGGCTGTTCCACGCCGAGAACCGCATCAACGGTCAGTTCTCGCTGCCGGCACAATTGGGCATCAAGGAAGACTTCGCCGACTACCAGTTCGACGCGCCGTTTCTCGCGGTCGGCATCAGCGACATTCGCGGCATTGAAAACGCTTTGAAACTGGAACTCGACGGCCAGCGCCTGGACTTTGTCCCGGGCACCCAGGTCGGTTGGCTCGGCGAAGGTGTACGCGTCACGTTGCCGCTGCTCGATACCAGCAAAGCCACGGAACTGGCGTTCGGTTTTGACTTGCGCCTGCAAGGCACCGGTGCGCTGCAAGTGCTGCCGGTGGGCAAGAGCAGCAGCGTGAGCATCACGGCCAATTGGCCGCATCCAAGTTTTGTCGGCAACTTTCTGCCGGCCAAACGCGAAATCAACGATGCCGGTTTCAGCGCCGACTGGCAGACCACGTTCTTCTCCACCAACATGCAGGACGCCATGAGCCGTTGCGTGAGCAACAACGATTGCGAGGCATTCAATGCGCGCAGCTTCGGTGTGAGTTTCATCGATCCGGTGGATCAGTATCTGAAGAGCGACCGGGCGATCAAATATGCGCTGTTGTTCATCGTCCTGACGTTTGCCGGTTTCTTCTTGTTCGAAGTGCTGAAAAGTCTGGCGGTGCACCCGGTGCAGTACGCCTTGGTCGGTGTGGCGCTTGCGTTCTTTTATCTGTTGCTGCTGTCGCTGTCGGAACACATCGGGTTTGCCCTGGCGTATCTGCTGTCGGCCAGCGGTTGTGTGTTGTTGATCGGCTTTTACGTTTGCCATGTGCTGCGCAGCGTGCGCCACGGTTTGAGTTTTTCGGCGGGATTGGCGGCGTTGTATGGCCTGCTGTACGGACTGTTGAGTGCCGAGGATTACGCGCTGTTGATGGGCTCGCTGTTGCTGTTCGGCTTGCTCGGGGTGTTCATGGTACTGACGCGCAAACTGGACTGGTACGGGATCGGGCAGAAGTCGGCCAAGCCGTTGGAGTTTGATATCGGGGCGGTGCAATGAGCGGGTTGCTGGGGTTACGTGAGGATCAGCGCTGGAAGGATGAATTGGTGGCGCGGATTATTGGGTATTTGCCTGTGGAACCGATGTGGGGCTATCGCGAGCAGGCTCACTCCTACAGGGGAATGCGGTCAACTGTAGGAGTGAGCCTGCTCGCGAAGAGGCCGGAACAGGCGCCGTCGAGCTAAGGCTTGGGCATGGTCGCGATCATGGACGGTCGCTGGCTGACCTCAAAGTACCAGTTGGCCAGTTGCGGGTTGGCGTCACGCCAGCCCATCTCGGGGAAGCGCAGGTCGAGGTAGCCCAGTGCACAGGCCACACTGATCGCGGCGACATCGAAGTGACTGGTCAGCTCGGCGATCGCATCCGCTTCCAGCAGGGCGAGCGCGCGGCGGATCTTCTCGCGTTGCGCCTCGAGCCATTCGTCCCAGTGTTTTTCCGGGGCACGCAGCGCCTGTTCGTAACGCACCATCACCGAAGCATCCATGATCCCGTCGGCCATCGAGGCCAGGGTCAGGCGCCGCCAGCGGGCCGAGCCGTCACGGGGGATCAGCGGGTTGCCGACGTGTTGGTGATCGAGGTAATCGAGGATCACGCGGCTGTCATGGATGACGTTGCCATCGGCCAGGCGCAGGGCGGGGATCTTGCCCAGCGGGTTGTCGGCGTTGAGTGCCGGATCGGGGCTGACCGGGCTGAGGACGCAGTCTTGCAGCGCGACGCGATCCTGCTGACCGGTCTCGTGCAGCAATACCATCACTTTGCGAACGAACGGGGAAAGCGTGTTGTGAAACAGGGTCATGCTGGGGGCGGACATTGGCAGGGTCTCGATCAGGATGGTGAGGGGGGAGCATAGCGTGTTACTTGGCTTGCTCAAGCCCTGCACAGCCCCCTTGTAGGAGTGAGCCTGCTCGCGATCGCGGTAGCTCAGTCAACATTAATGTTGAGGCAAGTGCGCCATCGCGAGCAGGCTCACTCCTACAGGGATCTTCAGCTTCGCGGCAACAATCCCCTTATGGCGAGAATTGCCGGAACACCCAACCCGACCCAGCTCAACGCATCCCAGATCCCATCCCCCAGCAACGCTGCAAACAACCCCGCCGCACTGAGCAGCGCGATCACCAGCGGCGTGCTGAAGACCTTCCAGAAATTCGACTGACGCGGCTTCATGCAGACGCCTCCGCCGTTTCCAGCACAGGCTTGGCCGCTTTGCGCCGCACCACCCACAAATACACGCCGCTACCGAGGACGATGATCGTCAGCACATCCAGCGTCGCCCAGAGAATCTTCATCGGCATGCCGCCGTAGTCACCGAAGTGCAACGGTTGCGACATGCCCATGGCGTCCATGTACCACGGGCGTTCGGCCACGGCGGTGACTTGCAGTGTAGTGGCGTCGATCAGCACCGGCGTCAGCAGATGCGAGGTCAAATGCGTACCGCCCTTCATGAACACCGAGTAGTGGTGCTCGCTGGAAAACCGTGTGCCGGGGAACGCGATGAAATCCGGCTTCATCCCCGGCGCGACTTCGCCAGCGATGTCGAGCAAACGCGTGGCCGGCGCCAGTTGTGTCAGCGGCGGCGCATCGCGGTAGGGCGCAATCAATGTGTTGAGCGCGTCGTTGCGCCACGCGGCGATGATCAGGTCGGCGCACGCGCTGATCACTCCGGTCACGCCGACCACCAAGGCCCAGGTCAGCGTGACCACGCCGATCAGGTTATGCAGGTCGAGCCAGCGCAGGCGCGTGGATTTGTCCTGACGCACCGTGCCGAACTTCAGTCGCCGCATGAACGGCAGATACAGCACCGTTCCCGAGACAATCGCGACGACAAACAGCAGCCCCATGAACGCCAACAGCAATTTGCCCGGCAGCCCGGCAAACATGTCGACGTGCAGGCGCAGGATAAACAGCATCAGCCCGCCGTTGGCCGAAGGGGTTTCCAGCGCTTCACCGGTGCGAGCATCAAGCATGAAAGTGTGCGAGGAGTTCGGTTCGGTGCCGGCGGTTTTCGCCATGATCGTCAGCACGGCATTCGGCTCATCGTCGTCGAAGCCGAAGTACTGCACGACTTCATCCGGACGATGTTTTTCCGCGGCCTCGACCAGTTGCGCCAGATTCAGGCGTGGCGCGTCCGCTGGCATCTCGCGCACTTCGGGCGCATCGCCGAGCAAGTGCTCGATCTCGTGATGGAAGATCAGCGGCAGACCGGTCAGTGCCAGCATCAGCAAAAACACGGTGCAGATCAGGCTTGTCCAGGTGTGGATGAACGACCAGCGGCGAATTGTTTTACTTTTCATTTCATGACCTTCAAAAACACCAAAGCCGTCCACGAAGGACGGCCTGGAGACGGGGCCTGTTTCAGCTCAGTCGTTTACCACTTGTAAGTGGCACTGGCGACCACACTGCGCGTATCGCCGTAGTAGCAGTAGAAGCTGTCGCAGGTGGAAATGTATTCCTTGTCGAACAGGTTAGTGGCGTTGAGTGCCAGCGACGCGCCTTTGAGACTGTTGTCGAGGCGGCCGAGGTCGTAATGCACGCTTGCGTCGAACACGGTGTAAGCGTCCGCTTTACCCAGCCAGGTGTTGGCCTTGTCGCCGTAGGTGTTGCCGGTGTAGCGCACGCCGCCGCCGATGCCGAAGCCGTCGAGCACGCCGGTGTGCCAGGTGTAGTCGGTCCACAACGAGGCTTGCTGGTTCGGCATCAGTTGCAGGCGATTGCCCTTGTCGACGCCATTCTGCACTTCGGATTTGGCCAGGGTGTAGGCAGCGATCACTTTCAGGTTTTCGGTGACGTCGGACACCGCTTCCAGTTCGAGGCCTTTGACTTTCACTTCGCCGGTCTGGCTGGTGATCGACACGTTGTTGACGAAGGTGTTGACCGAGACGTTCTTCTGGGTGAGGTCGTACACGGCGGCAGTCAGCAGGGTTTTGCTGCCCGGTGGCTGGTATTTGATGCCCAGTTCCCACTGTTTGCCTTCGGTCGGTTTGAGCGAACCGGTCGAGGTGGCGTCGGCGCCCGTGGTCGGCTGGAAGGATTCGGCGTACGACAGGTACGGCACGAAACCGTTGTCGAAGACGTAGCTGAGCGCTGCGTTGCCGCTGAACGCCTTGTCACGCTGGGTATTGGTGGCATCGCCCTTGTTGATGAACTTTGTGCTGGTGTGCACCCAGTCTTCACGGCCGCCGAGGGTCAGGCGCCACTGGTCGAGGGCCATCTGGTCCTGGATGTACAGGCCGGTCTGGTAGGTCTTCTGGTCGTAATCGTAAAACGCGGTGGAGCGCGCAGGGCGCACGATCGGCTGACCGTAGATCGGAGTGATCACGTTGGTGGTCAGGCCGTCACCGAAGATCGAGGTGTAGTTGGTGTTGCTGCGCTGGTGATCAAGGCCCAGCAGCAAGGTGTGGCGGATATCGCCGGTGGCGAAGTCGGCCTGGAAGTTGTTGTCCACAGCGAACTGGCTGATGTCTTCTTCGACGCTGGTGCTGGTGCGCCCGACGTTGCCTTGATCATCCACTTCGGTGAATGGGTAGGAACCCGGCGTCAGCGACTGGAACGACAGATCCGACTTGGTGTAGCGCAGGTTCTGCTTGAACTGCCAAGTGTCGTTCAGACGATGTTCGAACGCGTAACCCAGCGCGTAGTAAGTCCGGTCGTAGTATTCCCAGTCCGGATCACCCAGGTTTTTGTGATGGGAAATATCACCAAACGGCGATTTGATCTTGGTGCCTTGAATCGGCAGGAACTGGCTGGTGATGCCGGTATCGTCGCGGGTGAACTGGCTCAGCAGGGTGAACTTGGTGTCGTCGTCGATGTTCCAGGTCAGGCTCGGCGCAATGTTGTAGCGCTTGTTGTCGACGTGGTCGACCTGCGTGCCGCTGTCACGCACCACGCCGCTGATGCCGTAGAGAAACTGGCCTGCGTCGTCGATCTTGCCGGTGCTGGCGAAGTTGATCTGGCGATGGTTGTCGCTGCCGTATTGCAGCTGAATTTCATTGCTGGCTTCAGCGCTTGGACGACGGCTGACCATATCCAGCAGGCCGCCTGGAGGGGTTTGACCGTAAACCGACGAAGCCGGGCCGCGCAGCAGGGCGAGGCGGTCGAGGTTCCAGGTTTCCTGTTTAGGGTTGGCGTACACGCCTTTCGGCAATGGCAGGCCATCGAGGAACTGGGTCGGTTCGAAACCGCGCACGCGTAACCAGTCGGCGCGGGTGTCGCTGCCGTAGCTGCTGGCGGTGATGCCCGGCATGTAGCGCACGGCGTCATCAAGGCTGTGCACGCCACGGTCTTCCATCTGCTGGCGGGTCGCAACCGAGATCGAGCGCGGTGCTTCGACCAGTGCGGTGTCGGTTTTGGTGCCGGCGGCGGTGCGGGTGGCGGTGTAGCCTTCGACCGGGCCCCAGGCGCTTTCGGTATTTTCAACGCCGATGACCGATGTTTCCGGCAGAGCCATCACGCCTTCCGGCACGGCGACCAGGGTGTAAGTGCCGGTGCTGGCCTGTTCCAGTTGCAGACCGGTGCCTTGCAAGGCTGCGCGCAGAGCGCCAGCCGCATCGTACTGACCGTTGACCGGTGCCGAAGTCTTGCCCGCTGCCAGCGCCGGGTTCAGCGACAGGGCGAGGCCGCCCTGACTGGCGATCTGGTTCAGGGTGGTGGCCAAAGGGGCCGCCGGCAGGTTGTAGGCGCGCACGCTGGACGCTTGTTCAGCGGCGAGCAACGGGCTGCTGATCAGCGGTGCGCTGAGCGCGATGGCGATGGCCAGCAGACTGGGGCGCAACAAGGTGTCTAGCGAACGGGACATACGGCGGCTCCTGAATGGAAATATTTCTCAATTGCCTGTGTGCCGGATGAAAATCAAAAAGTGATAGGGCTGGATGAAAATAATTTCGATTAACGAAAACAGCGGTGTGGCGGATGACGCCATCTCGAGCAGGCTCACTCCTACAGGGGAACGCATTTCATCTGTAGGCCTTCGCCTGCTCGCGATGGCGACCGCTCAGCCACCCGATCATTCAGGTTTGGTATCAGCCTTCGCCACGGTGACCCAATACGGCGTGTGCTGCTCGATCTGCACCGGCAGGGTCGGGAGCAGGGCGCTCAACGCTTTATCGGTGTCATGCAGCGGGAAGCTGCCGGTAATCCGCAGGTCTGCCACTTCCGGCGCCACGCCCAGATGCCCGCGACGATAGCGCGCCAGTTCATGCACCAGATCGCCCAGCCGTGCGTTGTCGACCACCAGCATGCCACGGGTCCAGGCATCGGCGCCGGGGTTGAGCGCGACAATCGAGCCCAACCCGTCACTGCGCAGCAGCACCTGCTGGCCTTCGCGCAAAATCTGTTCTTCGGGATTCGCTTGGGTGTGTGCCGCCACCGCCGATTGCAGCACGCTCAGGCGCGTACCTTCTTCCTCGCGCTTGACCAGGAACCGTGTGCCCAATGCACGCATGCTGCCTTCGCGGGTTTCGACGATGAACGGGCGTGCGTCACCGTGGCCGGTTTCGACGAGGATTTCGCCTTCCTGCAAAACGATCAGGCGCTGCTTCTCATCGAACCGCACATCCACGGCACTGTGGGTGTTGAGGTTGATCACGGTGCCATCGGCCAAACGCACGGTGCGCTGTTCGCCGGTAGCGGTGCGCTGATCGGCCAGCCAGTAGTCCAGCGGCAAGTAACGCTCGGCGACAAACAGACCCAGACCGATCACCGCGACAACGCTGGCCAGCCCACTGCCGAGCTTGCGCACGCGCCGCCGGATGCCTTCGCGCGATTGCAGCAAGGCACTGCGCGCCGGCCCCTTGGCCACGCTGAAGCGTTGGTCGAGCATGCCCAGTTGACGCCATGCGCGGGCATGCTCTTCATTGGCCGCGTGCCATTTGGCAAATTCCTCGCGTTCCAGCGGGCTGCTCGAATCGAGCGTCAACTGCCAGGCAATCGCCGCATCCAGCACATGCGCCGGCACCGGTCTGGAACTGGCCGGGCTCACGTTGGCTCACCGTACAGCGCGATGTAGCACTGACGAATACCCTGCGCCAGATACTGGCGCACGCGCGGCACCGACACGCCGAGTTTTCCGGCGATCTCGGCATGGCTGAGGCCATCGAGGCGGTTATAAAGGAAAGCGGCACGGGCCTTGGTCGACAGTTTGCCGAGCAGGCGGTCGATGGCTTTGAGATCTTCGAGGATCATTTGCTGTTCTTCCACCGACGGCTGTTCGCCCTCGGGGATCAGCATCAATTCGGTGAGGTAGGCCTGTTCCAGCGCGGCGCGGCGGAAGTAGTCGAACAACAGACCCTTGGCAATCGCCACGAGAAATGCGCGGGGCTCGCGCGGTGTCAGCAGTTCATCGCGCCCGAGCAGGCGCACGAAGGTGTCCTGGCTCAGGTCTTCGGCCCGCTGCGGACAGGCCACGTTGCGCCGCAGCCATGCCAGCAGCCAACCGCGATGGTCACGATACATCGCACCGACGAGCTCACTGTGAGGGCTTGGGACTGACGACACCGAACATCACCGATTGGGAAATATTAACTAACGCGAATTGTTCGCGATTCTGGCAGAGGTGGGAATGGTTAGCAATTGGCCACTGGTCAGGTGGCATCAGGGAAATCGCGTCATCGTTCTTCGCGAGCAGGCTCGCTCCCACAAGGCATCGCATTCCAAATGTGGGAGCGAGCCTGCTCGCGAAGAGGCCAGAACGGCCAACGAAAATCTAAAAGGACGGTGCTTGTTGTCGACGCTTCCACTGGCTCAACCGCTGCTGCAAATTCAGCGGACTATGAATCTGCTGCCCCCGCGCCCGACTAAACAGAATCAACGCCAATTCCGCCGTGGCCAGCGCATCGGCACTGGCGTTATGCCGTTCGAACACTTCCAGGCGGAACCAGTCGATCCACTCATCCAGCCCCGCCTCGCGAATATTCGCCTGCGGGCATACCAGCGGCGCGATATCCGCGACGTCCAGAAAAACCTGCTGCAACTTGTGCCCCAGATGCTCCTTCAGCGCCCGCCCGAGCATGTGCTGATCGAACGGCGCATGAAACGCCAGCACCGGGCTGTCGCCGACAAATTCCAGGAGTTCCAGCAACGCTTCGGCGGGGTCGCTGCCGGCGGCAATCGCATTTGGCCCCAGGCCATGGATCAACACACTGGGGCTGAGCTTCAGTTCGCGACACTGCAGCGTTCTTTCGAACTGCTGGCTGAAGTCGATCGCGCCGTCCTCGATCACCACTGCGCCGATCGACAGCACCCGATCCTTGTTCAGGTTCAGCCCGGTGGTTTCCAGATCCAGCACCACCCAACGCTGTTCGCGCAGGCTGCAATCGCTCAACTCGCTGATCGCCGGCAGTTGCGCGAGGCGTTGTTGCAGATCGACCGGCACCACCGGGCTGACCGGGCGCAGCCACGAGAACAGGCTCATAGCTGATACCGCAACGTCAGGCTGCTTTGCAGGCGTTGAGCCTGACGCAGGGATTCACGCAGGATGCGGCGGTCGAGGTGGTTGAGGCTGTCGGGATCGACGCGGTTGGAGTAGGGCAGGTTCTCCCGGGTCTGGATCTGATGTTGCTGCATGCGGGTTTGCTGAATGAAGTGGTAAGCCTCTTCATACGCGGCGCCGTCGAGTCGTTCGATGACTTCTTTATCGACCAGTTGGCGGAAGCGTTCGAGGGTGTTGTTGGCGTCGATGCCGTTGGCCAGCGCCAGCAGGCGCGCACCATCGACGAACGGTGTCAGTCCCTGGACTTTCAAATCCAGCGTGGCCTTCTCGCCATTCTTGCGCGCCAGCACAAACTCGCGGAAACGCCCGACCGGCGGGCGATTGCGCAGGGCATTGTCGGCCATCATGCGCTGGAACAGACGATTGTCGCCGACCTGATCGAGTATCCCCCGACGCAATTGCGCGCAAGCGCTTTCATCGCCCCAGACCACCCGCAGATCAAAATAGATACTCGAACCCAGCAGATTCTCCGGCGTCGCCTCGCGGATAAACGCCGCAAAACGCCGCGCCCATTCCGCCCGCGACAAACACAGCTCAGGGTTGCCGGCCATGATGTTGCCCTTGCACAGGGTGAAGCCGCATTGCGCCAGGCTCTGATTGATCTGCTGGGCAATCGGCAGCAGATTGCCGCGAATCTCCGCCGCGTGCGCCGCATCGCGAGCCTCGAACAGAATGCCGTTGTCCTGATCGGTGTGCAGCGTTTGCTCGCGGCGGCCTTCGCTGCCGAAACACAGCCAACTGAACGGCACGCCGGGGTCACCTTTTTCGGCGAGGGTCAGTTCGATCACTCGACACACGGTGTGGTCGTTGAGCAGGGTGATGATGTGGGTGATCTGGGTTGAAGACGCGCCGTGCGCCAGCATGCGTTCGACCAGTTGGCCGATCTCGCCGCGCAATGTGACCAGTTGTTCGACGCGCTGGGCGCTGCGGATGGTCCGGGCCAGATGCACCAGATCGACGCGTTGCAGGGAAAACAGATCACGCTCGGAAACCACGCCGCACAGGCGCTGATCCTTGACCAGACAGACGTGAGCGATGTGCCGTTCGGTCATGGCAATCGCGGCATCGAAGGCGCTGTGGTCCGGCGAAAGGTAGAAGGGCGCACGGGTCATGTGGCGCTCGATGGCTTCGCTGAAATCGCCAATGCCTTCAGCTACTACGTGGCGCAGATCGCGCAGGGTGAAAATCCCCAGCGGTGCCTTGTGTTCATCCACCGCGACGATGCTGCCGACCTGTTGCTCATGCATCAACTTCACCGCTTCACGCAACGGCGTTTGCGGGCTGCACGTCACTGGATGGCGCATGGCCAACTCGCCGAGTCGGGTGTTCAGCGAATACTGGGTGCCGAGGGTTTCCACGGCTTTCTGCTGGACTTGCTGGTTGACCTGATCAAGCAGGCTGCTGACCCCGCGCAAGGCAAAGTCGCGAAAGGCGTTGGACAGCGCGAACAGTTTGATGAATGCGAGTTTGTTCAGTTGCAGGCAGAAGGTGTCTTCGCCGGCCAGATGCTCGGTGCGCGTCGCCCGCTCGCCCAGCAGCGCGGCGAGGGGAAAGCATTCACCGGTGGTGATTTCAAAGGTGGTTTCGGTTCCGGGTTTGGTGATGTGCTGACGTTCACCGACCACACGGCCCTGTTTGACGATGTAAAAGTGTTCGACCGGGCCATCGGTGGGTTTGATGATGCTCTCGCCCTGAGCGTAAAAGCGCAGCTGACATTGCTCCACCAGGTAGGCGAGGTGGGCGTGTTCCATCTGATTGAAGGGCGGGAAGCGCTGGAGGAATTGCAGAGTGCCCTGAATGTTCTGCAACACCGCGGTTTTCCCTGCCTGGGTGAAGGCGTCCGCTTTACTCATAACCATTACCGCAGTCTTTTTCGAATTGTTGTGGTCGGATCGTTGCAGCCATGGTCGACCCCGGCGAGCAGAGTGCCCATTGGACGTAAGTCTAGGTTTGGGCACCGTTGGGGAGGTTTCGGAGATGCCCTACGCAAACAGTCGGAAATTCTCTTGTGCGACCTCTTGGAAAAAATTCCGACGAAGTGCACATTGAAGCTCTGCCCAGCGATGTCTGACCACTTGCCAAGGGACTGTTTTGAATATTTAGAGAATGCTATGTCCGACCACGATATTTTGAGCGACGCCGAGCGAGAAGCGCTCAGTGCAGTCATGCTCGAACCTGACCTGCCACCGCAGCGTGTGCTGATCGTCGATGACGACAAGGACGCCCGGGAGCTGTTGTCGGAGATTCTCGCCTTGGACGGTATTCGTTGCATGACTGCGGCCAGTGGCGAAACGGCACTGAAGATGCTTGAAGAAAAACCTTCGATCGGCTTGGTCATCACCGATCTGCGCATGGGCCATGTTGGCGGGCTTGACCTGATTCGACAGGTACGCGAATCGGTGCGGGCAGCGATGCCGATCATCATCGTTTCGGGTGATGCCGATGTGAAAGACGCCATTGCGGCGATGCATTTGAGCGTGGTGGATTTTCTGCTGAAGCCGATTGATACGGGCAAGTTGTTGGCGTTGGTGAAGCATGAATTGGGCATCGAGCCCTGAGATTTGAAGGTCAAAAGATCGCAGCCTGCGGCAGCTCCTGCACGGACCCTATGTAGGAGTTGCCGAAGGCTGCGATCTTTTGATTCTGTTACAAACAAAAAAGCCCTGATCTTTCGATCAGGGCTTTTTCATGTCCGGCATCCAGCGCAAGTTACAGGCCGTTGGCCTTCTTGAACTCGCGACGACGACGGTGCAGAACCGGCTCGGTATAACCGTTCGGCTGCTGGGTGCCTTCGATCACCAGTTCGACCGCCGCCTGGAAGGCGATGTTGCTGTCGAAGTTCGGTGCCAGCGGACGGTACAGCGGATCGTTGGCGTTCTGACGGTCCACCACTGGCGCCATGCGCTTGAGGCTTTCCATCACTTGGGCTTCGGTGACTACACCGTGGCGCAGCCAGTTGGCGATGTGCTGGCTGGAGATACGCAGCGTTGCACGGTCTTCCATCAGGCCGACGTCATTGATGTCCGGCACTTTCGAACAACCCACGCCCTGGTCAATCCAGCGCACCACGTAACCGAGAATGCCCTGGGCGTTGTTGTCCAGTTCGTTCTTGATCTGCTCTGGCGTCCAGTTCGGGTTGACCGCCAACGGGATGGTCAGAATGTCATCCACCGAAGCGCGGGCACGTTTGGCCAGCTCGGCCTGACGGGCGAACACGTCGACCTTGTGGTAGTGCAGCGCGTGCAGCGCAGCAGCGGTTGGCGATGGAACCCAGGCAGTGTTGGCGCCGGCCAGTGGGTGAGCGATTTTCTGTTCGAGCATCGCCGCCATCAGGTCGGGCATGGCCCACATGCCTTTACCGATCTGCGCGCGACCTTGCAGGCCGGTGCTCAGACCGATATCGACGTTCCAGTTCTCGTAGGCGCCGATCCACTTCTCAGCCTTCATGTCGGCCTTGCGTACCACCGGGCCGGCTTCCATGGAGGTGTGGATTTCGTCGCCGGTGCGGTCGAGGAAACCGGTGTTGATGAACACCACGCGCTCGCTGGCAGCCTTGATGCAGGCCTTGAGGTTGACCGTGGTGCGGCGCTCCTCGTCCATGATCCCGACTTTCAGGGTGTTGCGCTTCAAGCCCAATACATCTTCGATGCGGCCGAACAGCTCGTTGGTGAACGCCGCTTCTTCCGGGCCGTGCATCTTCGGTTTAACGATGTAGACGGAGCCGGTGCGGGTGTTCTTGCGCGAGGTGTTGCCGTTGAGGTTGTGCATTGCCGCGAGGCAAGTCACCAGACCGTCGAGGATGCCTTCCGGTACTTCGTTGCCGTCCTTGTCGAGAATGGCGTCGATGGTCATCAGATGGCCAACGTTACGCACGAACAACAGCGAGCGGCCATGCAGGGTCACTTCGCCGCCATTGGGCGTGGTGTAGCTGCGATCCGGGTTCATGGTGCGGGTGAAGGTCTGGCCGCCCTTGGACACGGATTCCGCCAGGTCGCCCTTCATCAGGCCGAGCCAGTTGCGGTAGATCACCACTTTGTCGTCGGCATCGACGGCGGCGACGGAGTCTTCGCAGTCCATGATGGTGGTCAGCGCGGCTTCCATCAGCACGTCTTTGACACCGGCGGCGTCGGTCTGGCCGACCGGGGTGCTGGCGTCGATCTGGATTTCGAAATGCAGACCGTTGTGTTTCAGCAGGATGGCGATTGGCGCGTTGGCGTCGCCCTGGAAACCGATCAGTTGAGCATCGTCGCGCAGGCCACTGTTGCTGCCGCCCTTGAGGGTGACCAGCAGTTTGCCGGCAGCGATTTTGTAGCCGGTCGAGTCGACGTGCGAGCCTGCGGCCAATGGCGCGGCTTCGTCGAGGAAGGCACGGGCGAAGGCGATGACTTTGTCGCCACGCACCTTGTTGTAGCCTTTGCCTTTTTCCGCGCCACCTTCTTCGCTGATCGCGTCGGTGCCGTAGAGGGCGTCGTACAGCGAACCCCAGCGGGCGTTCGAGGCATTGAGAGCGAAGCGGGCATTCATCACCGGCACAACGAGTTGCGGGCCGGCGGTACGGGCGATTTCATCATCGACGTTTTGCGTCGTTGCCTGGAAATCAGCCGCTTCTGGCAGCAGATAACCGATTTCTTGCAGGAAAGCTTTGTAGGCCACAGCGTCGTGCGCTTGACCGGCACGTTCCTGATGCCAGGCATCAATGCGAGCCTGGAAGTCATCGCGTTTGGCGAGTAGGGCTTTGTTCTTCGGTGCCAGGTCGTGAATGACCTTGTCGGCACCTTCCCAGAATTTGTCGGCGGTGAGGCCGGTACCGGGAATGGCTTCGTTGTTCACGAAGTCGAACAGGACTTTGGCGACCTGCAGGCCACCGACTTGAACGTGTTCAGTCATTGCTTGCCTCACTCTGCTCAGCTATTTCGCTTTTCAGCTCTTCAAATTGACAATGAAGCCTCTGGCCATTTAAACCACAAACCTGCCGACCAGTACATGCCATTGCTGGCGGCTGGGGTAGGACCAATCAACGGCTTGGGGGCCTTGCTGACGGGGCTTTCAGGGTTGCGAACATGCCTTGGGCAGACATCGATCCAGCGTTATGTAGTGCGCGCCGAGGCATACTACATGATGAGTTGCGCTTGTGAAAATCAGACTAATAACGTCGTTCTGCGACCTCATGTCGCATTGCGGTCACATCGCGGAACGGGATGTTCTCAAAAAACCATTGGATTGTTCCAGCTAAATATCAAAAGTTGTACACATAAATACTATTCAGCTGCTATGGCCCATGACTTCTGCCACGAAGGGCCTTGTGGTGAGGTTAATGGTGGCGAGGGGATTTATCCCCGTTGGGTGGCGAAGCCGCCCCCTGCGTTCTGGCAGGTAAACCGAATTGGCAGGATTTACGACTGCTGCGCAGCCGGACGGGGATAAATCCCCTCGCCACAGGTTTTTCCCAAATCACATTCACAGGTGGGTGTTCACTTGGGGGTGGCGGCCGAATTTCGGTGCTTGCCTATACTTGCTCTTCTATAACAAAAGTCATGACAAGAGGGCTGCGCCATGGACCATCTCGTACTCACCGTTTTCGCCCCGGACAAGCCCGGGCAGGTTGAGCGCATTGCCCAATGCATCGCCGAGCATGGTGGTAACTGGCTGGAAAGTCGCATGTCGCGGATGGCCGGGCAGTTCGCCGGGATTCTGCGGGTGGGCGTACCGGCAGAGGCTTACGACGAATTAGTCGATGCCTTACAAGCGCTGTCGACTCACGGCATTCGCGTGCTGATCGCCGAAAGCGGCATCGAGCAATCCTGTACCTGGAAGCCGATAGCCATGGAACTGGTGGGCAATGATCGTCCGGGGATCGTCCGCGATATCACTCGGCTGTTGAGCGAACAGGGTGTGAACCTCGAACGGCTGGTGACGGAAGTGCGGCCGGCACCGATGAGCAGCGAACCGTTGTTCCACGCCGAAGCGATTCTCGCCGTGCCGCTGACCTTGTCCCTGGACGTGTTGCAGTCGCGCCTGGAAACCCTGGCGGACGATTTGATGGTCGAACTGGTGTTACGCACCGACGTTTAAGGCCTCGCGGGTTATCCAGTTTTAACGTGCACCTGCCTGTGGATAACCTGTAGAGACCGGGCTCCAGGCCACGTCGACCGTGGCCTTGCGTGAGTTGATCAAAAAACCGCCAGCATTCAACAACTTGCGCACAAACGCCGGGGATCACGCTGTGGATAACCTTGGGAAGGAACTATGCAGGCCACGAGAACCGTGGCCTGCGGAGGTTTGTACGTTTTTTGATCAGGCGCGGCGGCGCAAACTTATCCACGCGTCGACGCTGTAAACCGCCAGACCGGCCCAAATGAACATAAACGCGACTAGCGTGCTCGACGACAAGTGCTCACCGAACAGCAGTACCGCCTGCAACAGCACCAGCGTTGGCGCGAGGTATTGCAGGAAACCGATGGTGGTGTAGGGCAGATGTCGGGTGGCGGCGTTGAAGCACACCAGCGGCACCAGCGTCACCGGGCCGGCCGCCACCAGCCACCAGGCTTGCGATGTGGTCCAGAACTCCGGTTGCGCACTGGTCGCGGTTTGGTTGAACAGCAACCACGCGATAGCGATCGGCACCAGCATCCAGGTTTCCACCACCAGCCCCGGCAGTGCCTTGACCGGTGCCTGTTTGCGGATCAGCCCGTAGAAACCGAAAGTCAGCGCCAGCACCAGCGAGACCCACGGCAGACTGCCGACCTGCCACACCTGTTGCGCCACACCTACTGCCGCCAGACCGACCGCGACCCATTGCATCCGGCGCAGACGTTCGCCAAGAATCAACATCCCCAGCAGCACATTCACCAGCGGGTTGATGTAGTAACCGAGGCTCGCTTCGAGCATTCGCCCGTTGTTCACCGACCACACGTACGTCAGCCAGTTGGCCGCGATCAGCGTGCCGCTCAAGGCCAGAATCGCCAGACGCTTGGGGTTATCCAGCAGTTCGCGCAGCCATCCCGGGTGTTTCCACACCATCAGCAGCAGCGCGCCAAACAGCGCCGACCACAACACCCGATGGATGATGATCTCGACGGCCGGCACTTCGGCAATGGCTTTGAAGTAGATCGGGAACAGGCCCCAGATGATGTAGGCACTCAGGCCCAGAATGTACCCGCGACGCGGGTTGGCGGCTTGCATGCAGAATCCTTGCTTAGGCAGCTAACAAAAGAAGGGATTGTAAGGAGATTTGTCGATGAATGCCTGAGCTGATTGGTCAGAAATCTGTGAACACAGAACCCTGTAGGAGTGAGCCTGCTCGCGATAGCAGTCTGAAATTCAACATTTTTGTTGATTGATAAAACGCTATCGCGAGCAGGCTCACTCCTACAACGGCGGTGATGAGTCAGAAGAGCTTCAGCGGTTCTTCGTTGAGCGCCGAAAGCTGCTCTCGCAACGCCAGCACCTGATCGCCCCAATAACGTTCGGTGCCGAACCACGGAAAGCTGTGCGGGAACGCCGGGTCATCCCAGCGTCGCGCCAGCCAGGCGCTGTAGTGCATCAGGCGCAGGGCGCGCAGCGGCTCGATCAACGCCAGTTCACGGGGATCGAAGTCGTGGAATTCGTTGTAGCCGTCCATCAACTCCGACAGTTGCCCCAGGCATTCCTGCCGATCGCCGGCGAGCATCATCCAGATGTCCTGCACTGTCGGGCCCATGCGGCAGTCGTCGAGGTCGACGATGTGGAACATCTCGTCGCGGCACATCATGTTGCCGGGGTGGCAATCGCCGTGCATGCGAATGTTCTGGTGCGGCGTGTTGGCGTAGGCATCTTCGACACGTTTGAGCAGGTCGCGGGCGACAGACTCATAGGCCGGCAGCAGGCTTTTCGGAATGAAATTGCCTTCGAGCAATGTAGCCAGCGAGGCATGGCCGAAGTTCTGCACGGCGAGTGCTTCGCGATGTTCGAACGGCTTGGTTGCGCCGACCGCATGAATCCGCCCGAGCAACTGTCCGAGGCGATACAGCTGATCAAGATTGCCCGGCTCCGGCGCGCGGCCACCACGTCGTGGGAACAGGGTGAAACGGAAACCGGCGTGTTCGTGCAGGGTCTGGCCGTTGTGGATCAGCGGCGCGACCACAGGAATTTCGACGTCGGCCAGTTCGAAGGTGAACTGGTGTTCTTCGAGGATGGCTTCGTTGGTCCAGCGCTGCGGACGGTAGAACTTGGCGATCAGCGGTTCGGAGTCTTCGATGCCGACCTGATAGACGCGGTTTTCGTAGCTGTTGAGCGCCAGAATGCGCGCATCACTCAGGAACCCGATGCTTTCAACGGCATCAAGGACGAGGTCGGGTGTGAGGGTTTCAAACGGGTGGGCCATGCTGACTCCTGCGCGCAGCAGGCTGCCGCGTCCGGCCCAGCATGGTAGCGCAGATGGCAGCAGGGGAGGTGGTTGGTGTCTGTGTTGACGCCATCGCTGGCAAGCCAGCTCCCACACGGTCTTGCGCTATTTTAAAGTCAGCGCAAAAACCTGTGGGAGCTGGCTTGCCAGCGATGAGGCCCGATCAGGCGCCGACGATCCCGCCATCCTCACGGGTAATCGCCATCACCGAAGACCGTGGTTTGCCATTCGGCAAATGCTCGGGGAAGGTTGATCCACCGTTCTCTCCCGGATGCTGAATCCCGACAAACAGGGTTTTCTGATCCGGCGAAAAGCTGATCCCCGTCACCTCACAACCAATCGGCCCGACCATGAAGCGGCGAATCTCACCGGTCTTCGGGTCAGCGCACAACATCTGGTTATTGCCCATCCCGGCAAAGTCCCCGGCGTTGCTCGAATCGCCGTCGGTGAGAATCCACAAGCGTCCGGCCTTGTCGAAACCCAGACCATCCGGGCTGTTGAACATGTTCTGCGGGGTGATGTTGGACGAGCCAGCCTTTGGAGTTCCGGCGTGCACGCCCGGGTTGCCGGCAACCACAAACAAGTCCCAGGCAAACGTCTTCGAAGCATGATCGTCACGGTCGGTGCGCCAGCGCAGAATCTGCCCGTAGACGTTCTTCTCGCGCGGGTTCGGCCCGCCCACGGGTTGACCGTCTTCGCCGCGCTTGGCGTTGTTGGTCAGGGTGCAATAAACCTGGCCGTCCTTCGGGCTGACCACGATCCATTCCGGGCGGTCCATGCGCGTGGCGCCGACCACACTGGCGGCGAGGCGCGCGTGGATCAGCACTTCGGCCTGATCGGCGAAACCGCTGCTGGCGTCGATGCCGTTTTTGCCGTGGGTCAGCTCAATCCATTGGCCCTGGCCTTTCGGGTGATCGGGATTGCTGTCGCCGTTGTCGAACTTCGCCACGTACAGCGTGCCGTGATCGAGGATGTCGCGGTTGGCTTTGGCGTTGCGGTGGTTGATGCGGTCGCGGCTGACGAATTTGTAGATGAATTCGCCACGCTCGTCATCGCCCATGTACACCACGGCGCGGCCATCGTCGGTCTCGGCCAGGGCGGCGTTTTCATGTTTGAAGCGGCCCAGCGCCGTGCGTTTGACCGGGGTCGATTGCGGATCGAACGGGTCGATTTCGACCACCCAGCCGTGACGGTTGAGTTCGTTGGGGTTCTTCGCCATGTCGAAGCGTGGGTCATGCGGGTGCCAGTTGATTTCGCGGCTGGCGGCCGATACGCCGTAGCGTTTTTGCGCCGGGTCGAACTGCTGCTGGGCGTTGCTGCTGCCGAAGCAATCAGTGAAGTTCTCTTCGCAGGTCAGGTAAGTGCCCCACGGGGTTTTACCGTTGGCGCAGTTCTGGAAGGTGCCGAGGACTTTCTTGCCGTGCTTGTCGGCGGCGGTTTTCATCAGGTCGTGGCCGGCTGCCGGGCCGCCAATGCGCAACGGCGAGTTGCCGTGGATGCGGCGGTTGTAGCGCGAACCCTGGACGAACTGCCATTGGCCGTTCTTGCGCTGCACCTCGATCACCGATACGCCTTCGCAGGCCAGCGCCTTGCGCACGTCTTCGGCCGATTGCGGCATGCCGCCGTGCGGGTAGAGGTAGCGGTAGTTGGTGTATTCGTTGTTGATCGCCATCAACGCGCGGTTTCGGTCGTCCGGGAATTCGAACAGGCTCATGCCGTCGTTGTTGTCGCCGAATTGCACTTCCTGTGCGGCGGCGGTGCCGTTACCGCTCGGGTCGAAGGCCGGGCCGTTCTTTTGCAGCGGCTGGCCCCAACTGATCAGCACCGAAGACTTGTAGCCCTTGGGCAGGCTGATGACGTCAGTGGTCGCGGCGGCAATGCTGTCGAAGCCGAGCAAACGGCTGTTGCCAGCACTGACGCCGGCAGCGAGCGCACTGCGGTTCAACAGGCTGCCGCCGAGGAACATGGCGGCGCCGCACAACGCGCCGGCGCCGATGAAACCGCGACGGCTGAGGCCGACCATTTTTTCCAGATCAGTGGATTGGTTTTCTTCTAATAGGCTCACATCAGGCTCCCTGCTTGGTTTTGGCAGACACCTTAATGAGCGTCGATGACGCTTTCGTTGCAGGGCTTGATTAGAGCGGCGTACCGATCAGCACGTTGGACGGCGAAAACTGCACCTGTACCGATTGCCCTACGGACAATCCGCGAGTGCGCAAGTCCAGCGGTTCGGCCAGCGCGCAGAGGGTGTGGCCGTTTGGCAAAGAAACACGTACTTCGCTGGGACCGTCTTCGGCATCGAGAATGGCTTCGAGGGTGCCTCTAAGAAGATTGTGTCCAGACGTTGCAGGCTGATCGCTGGCAAGCAATTCGAGCCAGCCGGCCTTGATCAGGGCGACCACTTCGGTGCCGGTTTGCAGTTCCAGATGCACGGTGCTGTCGTGGGTGATTTGCGCATCGAGGCACAGGCCTTCGGCCAGCTCCAGACGGATCAGGTCATTGCGGCCATGACTTTCGATCGCCACGACCTTGCCGTGCAACTGGTTACGCGCACTGGTGCGCAACATCAGGCGCCCGAGCAAATCCAGATCGCTGGCATCTTCCGCCGCTTCGAGTACCTGCGCTTGCAAGGCTTGCAGCTTTTGATAGAGACGCAGCACGCGTTCGCCCTCATCCGACAGCTTCGCGCCACCGCCGCCCTTGCCCCCGACCGCACGTTCGACCAGCGGTTTCTGTGCCAGGTTGTTCAGCTCATCGATCGCATCCCAGGCCGCTTTGTAACTCAGGCCAGCACTTTTCGCGGCGCGGGTGATCGAGCCCTGTTCGGCGATGTGCTGCAGCAGGGCAATGCGCTGCGGTCGGCGGACGATGTGCTGGGACAACAGAGAAGGCATGGACATGGATGGGTGCTTTTGTGCTGTGGCGGTGGGAAGTGAAGTTGGCCGCTTGCGACGCCAGAGTCAAGTCGAGCGGAGAGCCCTTGTAGGAGTGAGCCTGCTCGCGATGGCGTTGTCATTGCCAACATCTCTGCTGACCTTTCCACCGATATCGCGAGCAGGCTCACTCCTACAGGGGGATTGTGTCTGGTTTCAGGTTCCGGGCTTTGGCGTGCGGGCCAGGCAATAGACATCGACCCGCGCCGCGCCAGCCTCCATCAACAGTCGGGCGAGTGCCTGGGCAGTTGCGCCAGTGGTCAGCACATCATCGACCAATGCCAGATGCCGCCCCTGCACTGCGGCGTCAGGCACCAGAGCGAATGCCTGGCGCAGATTGCGTTTACGCGCCTTGGCGTCGAGATCCTGCTGGGCGTCGGTGTCCTTGATTCGGCGCAGAACCGTTTCCTCACACGGCAGGCCCAGCGATGTGCTTAACCACCGCGCCAACATCGCCGCTTGATTAAAACCACGTTGACGCAGGCGTTGGCTCGCCAGCGGCACCGGCAACAAAGCGTCTGGACGTGGCAAACCTTCATCGAAGCGATGGTGCAGGTATTGTCCGAGAACGTCGGCGAGCAGGTGGCCAAACGGCCATTTCGCGTTGTGTTTAAAACGCGTAATCAAACTGTCCAGCGGGAAGCCGTAAAGCCAAGGTGCAACAACCCGTTCGAACGTCGGCGGCTCTAGCAGGCATTCGCCGCAGGTCAGGCCGGCGCGGGACAGCGGCAAGGCGCAGGTCTGGCAGTGATCACCGAGCCAGGGCAGTTCGATTTCGCAGGCGACGCAGATTGGCATTTCCGCTTCTGCGGGCTCATCGCACAATAAGCAGGTCTGTACGTTTTTTAAACAGATGTAAACCTGTCCTTCGTATCGTGGTTGACAGCGCATGACTCTTCCTTAAATATGCCGAACATCCGTGTCGCGCCTGTGGGTATTCCGTTTCCCCGGCGCCAGCCAAGCATAACCAAGGAACTACCCATGAGCGCGAGCACCACCGCCACCCTGCGTCACGACTGGTCACTGGCCGAAGTCAAAGCACTTTTCGTACAGCCATTCAACGACTTGCTGTTCCAGGCGCAAACGGTGCATCGCGCGCACTTCGACGCCAACCGCGTTCAGGTGTCGACCCTGCTGTCGATCAAGACCGGCGCCTGCCCGGAAGACTGCAAGTACTGCCCGCAGTCCGGTCACTACAACACCGGCCTGGAAAAAGAAAAGCTGATGGAAGTGCAGAAAGTCCTCGAAGAGGCCGCTCGCGCCAAGGCCATCGGCTCGACCCGTTTCTGCATGGGCGCCGCGTGGAAGCACCCGTCGGCGAAAGACATGCCGTACGTGCTGAAGATGGTCGAGGGTGTGAAAGCCATGGGCCTGGAAACCTGCATGACCCTCGGTCGTCTCGATCAGGAGCAGACCGAAGCGCTGGCCAAGGCCGGCCTCGATTACTACAACCACAACCTCGACACGTCGCCGGAGTTCTACGGCAGCATCATCACCACCCGGACTTACAGCGAGCGCCTGCAGACGCTGGCTTACGTGCGTGAGTCGGGGATGAAGATCTGCTCCGGCGGCATTCTCGGCATGGGCGAGTCGCTGGACGACCGCGCCAATCTGCTGATCCAGTTGGCTAACCTGCCGGAACACCCGGAGTCGGTGCCGATCAACATGCTGGTGAAAGTCGCCGGCACGCCACTGGAAAACGCCGAAGACATCGACCCGTTCGATTTCATCCGCATGCTCGCCGTGGCGCGCATCCTCATGCCGCAATCCCATGTGCGCCTGTCCGCCGGCCGCGAAGCAATGAACGAGCAGATGCAGGCATTGGCGTTCTTCGCCGGTGCCAACTCGATTTTCTACGGTGACAAGTTGCTGACCACCGCCAACCCGCAGGCGGACAAGGACATGCAGTTGTTCGCACGTCTGGGCATTCAACCGGAAGCCCGCGAAGAGCATGCCGATGAAGTGCACCAGGCTGCGATCGAGCAAGCGCTGGTAGAGCAGAAGAGCAGCGAGCAGTTCTATAACGCTGCGGTCTGACCGCCACTTGAAATGCAAAACCTTGTAGGAGTGAGCCTGCTCGCGATAGCGGTCTGACATTCACCAATAATGTCGACTGATACACCGCCATCGCGAGCAGGCTCACTCCTACAGGGGACCTGTGTCACTTGAAAGTCGAGGCCTGCATGTCTTTCGATCTCGCCGCACGCCTTGCTGCCCGTCGTGCCGAAAACCTCTACCGCCAGCGCCCGCTGCTTGAATCCCCGCAAGGGCCTGAAGTGGTGGTCGACGGCCAGCCGTTGCTCGCTTTCTGCAACAACGACTATCTGGGCCTGGCCAATCACCCGCAAGTGATCGAAGCCTGGCGTGCCGGTGCCGAACGCTGGGGCGTCGGCGGTGGCGCTTCGCATCTGGTGATCGGCCACAGCGGCCCGCATCACGCATTGGAGGAAGCGCTGGCCGATCTCACCGGGCGCCCGCGTGCGCTGCTATTTACCACCGGCTACATGGCCAACCTCGGTGCGGTCACGGCGCTGGTCGGGCAGGGCGATACGGTGCTGGAAGACCGCCTCAATCACGCTTCGCTACTGGATGCCGGCCTGTTGTCCGGCGCGCGATTCAATCGCTATCTGCATAACGATGCGGTGAGTCTGGCCAAGCGTCTGGAGAAAGCCACCGGCAATACGCTGGTGGTCACCGATGGCGTGTTCAGCATGGACGGCGACCTTGCCGATCTGCCGGCGCTGGCCCGTGAGGCCAAGGCCAAAGGCGCGTGGCTGATGGTCGACGATGCCCATGGTTTCGGCACGCTCGGCGCCAATGGTGGCGGGATTGTCGAGCATTTCGGCTTGAGCCAGGAGGATGTGCCGGTATTGGTCGGCACGCTTGGCAAGGCGTTCGGCACGGCAGGCGCGTTTGTCGCCGGCAGTGAAGAGCTGATCGAAAGCCTGATCCAGTTCGCCCGCCCGTACATTTACACCACCAGCCAACCACCGGCGCTGGCCTGCGCGACACTGAAAAGTCTGGAATTGCTGCGCAGCGAACACTGGCGTCGCGAGCATTTGCAGACGCTGATTCGCCAGTTCCGCCATGGCGCCGAGCAGATTGGTCTGGAGTTGATGGACAGCTTCACGCCGATCCAGCCGATCATGATCGGCGATGCCGGGCGCGCTGTACGGCTTTCGCAAATGCTGCGTGAGCGCGGGCTGATGGTCACGGCGATTCGCCCGCCAACCGTGCCCGCTGGCAGTGCGCGCCTGCGTGTGACCCTGACCGCCGCCCACAGTGAGGCGCAGGTACAGCTATTGTTAGAGGGACTGGCCGATTGCTTTGCCCAATTGTCGTCGGAGCCAAGCCATGCGTAATCGCCTGATCCTGCTGCCCGGCTGGGGCCTCGGCGTGTCGCCGATGGAACCCTTGGCCGCCGCATTGCAAGGGCTCGACGAGCACTTGAACGTCGATATCGAGCCATTGCCGGAGCTGGGCTCCAGCGACGTACAGGACTGGCTCGATGTGCTTGATGAGCGCATTCCCCAAGACGTCTGGCTCGCAGGCTGGTCGCTCGGCGGCATGCTCGCGTCCGAACTGGCGGCGCGCCGTGGTGAACGCTGCTGCGGTTTGCTGACGCTGGCGAGTAATCCGTCCTTCGTCGCCCACGAACAATGGCCGAGTGCGATGCCCGGCGAAACGTTCGATGGCTTTCTCGCCGGTTGCAATGCCGATCCGCGGCTGACCCTCAAGCGATTTTCCCTGTTGTGCGCACAAGGTGCCAAGGATCCACGCGGATTGTCGCGACTGCTGCTCGGCGCTGCGCCAAGCGTTGCGCCGGCCGCGTTGATGGCCGGGCTGGAATTGCTCGCGCAACTGGACACTCGTGAAGCCTTGCAGGCGTTTCGCGGCCCGCAGTTACATCTGTTTGCCGGGCAGGACAGCCTGGTGCCAGCGGAGGCAGCGGGTGAATTGTTTGCCCTGTTGCCAGATATCGAAATTGGTCTGATCGAACAGGCCAGTCATGCGTTTCTTCTGGAGGACCCCCATGGAGTGGCGGGTGCGATCCAGGCCTTTCTACATGAGTGCGGTGATGACTGATTTGTCCCTTGTTGCGCTGCCCGGCGGCTTGCCAGACAAGCGTCAGGTGGCGGCCTCTTTCTCCCGTGCAGCGGCCAGTTACGACAGCGTCGCCGAGTTGCAACGCGATGTTGGTACACAGTTGCTGCGGCGCTTGCCGACGGATTTTTCGCCATCGCAATGGATGGATCTGGGCTGCGGCACCGGCTATTTCACCCGCGCGTTGGCCGAGCGATTTGCCGGGCGGCAGGGGCTGGCGCTGGATATCGCCGAGGGCATGCTTGAGCACGCCCGTCCGTTGGGAGGGGCAGAGTATTTCATTGCCGGTGATGCGGAGCGTCTGCCATTGCAGGATGGCACCTGCGACTTGATCTTCTCCAGTCTGGCGGTGCAGTGGTGTGCGCAGTTTGATTCGGTGCTCAGTGAGGCGTTTCGCGTACTGAAACCGGGGGGGATTTTCGCGTTTGCTAGTCTTTGTGTAGGAACGTTGTACGAATTGCGTGATAGCTGGCGTCAGGTCGATGGCCTGGTGCACGTCAACCGTTTCCGCGAGTTCGCCCGCTATGAACAGTTGTGCGCGGCCAGTGGCTTGCGCACAGTGAGTCTGGAGAATCAGGCGCATGTGCTGCATTACCCGGATGTGCGCAGTTTGACTCATGAGCTGAAAGCGCTGGGTGCGCACAATCTGAACCCCGGGCGGCCGGGCGGATTGACCGGGCGGGCACGGATTCTGGGTCTGGTCGAGGCTTACGAGCAGTTCCGCGAGGCGTCGGGTTTGCCGGCGACTTATCAGGTGGTCTACGCCGTGTTGGAGAAACCTTTATGAGCGCCGCCTATTTCATTACTGGAACTGACACCGATGTCGGCAAGACCACGGTTGCCGCTGGCTTGCTGCATGCGGCGCGCTCAGCGGGATTGAGCACGGCGGCGGGCAAGCCTGTGGCTTCCGGTTGTGAGGTGACGACCAAGGGTTTGCGGAACGCCGATGCGCTGGCGCTGATGGCCGAATGTTCGTTGCCGCTGAGTTATCAACAGGTCAATCCCGTGGCCTTCGAACCGGCGATTGCGCCGCATCTGGCAGCACGCGAAGCCGGTGTCGCGCTGACGGTGCAATCGTTGCTGGCACCAATGCGCGAGATTCTGGCAATGAATGCCGATTTCACCCTTATCGAAGGCGCGGGTGGCTGGCGGGTGCCGTTGGCGGATCAGGACAATCTGTCAGATCTGGCCATCGCCCTGAAGCTGCCGGTGATTCTGGTGGTGGGTGTGCGGCTGGGGTGTATCAGTCATGCCTTGCTGACGGCTGAGGCAATTGCGCGTGATGGCCTGCAACTGGCGGGATGGGTGGCCAACATCATCGATCCGAAAACGTCGCGACTGGAAGAGAATCTGGCGACCCTGGCCGAGCGGATTCCTGCGCCGTGCCTGGGGCGAGTGCCGAAACTCAAGGCGTTGAGTGCCGAGGCGGTTGCCGAACATCTGCAACTGGATCTGCTTGACTAGTGTTTAGCCATGAAGGCTGCCTATGGGCAGGCACTGTGCCATTAGTGTTTTTGACGGGTGTTTTTCTGACGCCTCTGGTTCAATGGCACACATTGATCCTTCCCAAGGATGAGAACTCCCATGGAAATCTCCGGTAACACAGCTTTTTATGCCGGTTTGAGCACCATTCAGACCGGGCAGAATCGTGTCGATCAGGCGGCTAGCCAGATCGCCAACAACACTATTGAGCGCTCGGTTACCAGTCAGTCTTCCGAGGCTCAGGTCGATCGTCTGCGTGGCATCGATCGAAGCCAGCAAATGGATCCGGGCAGCGATATGATCCAGATGGCCCAAGGCAAATTTCAAGTGGAGTTGGGGGCGAAAGTCGCCAAGGCCTCCGACGAAATGCTCGGCACGATCATCGATACGTTCGCCTGATCTTTCTCGCTTCGTGCCTTCCGAACGCCGCGCCTTGTCGCGGCGTTTTTCGTTGTAAGTCCTTCTTCCTCAACTAATCTTTTTTCATCGCCCGTGGCTCGTTCGAGCACACGGCAGTTTGCTGTATCCGGCGTTTGAAAATTGTGAAGACGAACGGCAAAAGATCGACGCTTGACAAGATTTCGGCGTAAACGTATGTTTCAAACAACTGTTTGACCGTCACAACAAATCAACACGGTCGTTCATTCCCGGTTACATCAGCAGAGGTTTATCGCTATGCCTGACTACAAGGCCCCCTTGCGTGATATTCGCTTCGTTCGTGACGAGCTGCTCGGCTACGAAGCGCACTATCAGAGCCTTCCGGCTTGCGCAGACGCAACTCCGGACATGGTTGACGCCATTCTCGAAGAAGGCGCCAAGTTTTGTGAGCAGGTACTGGCGCCGCTGAACCGCGTGGGCGACCTCGAAGGTTGCACCTGGAGCGAGTCCGGCGTGAAAACCCCGACTGGCTTCAAAGAGGCTTACAAGCAATTCGTTGAAGGCGGCTGGCCGAGCCTGGCGCACGACGTCGAGCACGGTGGTCAGGGCCTGCCTGAGTCGTTGGGTCTGGCAGTCAGCGAAATGGTTGGCGAAGCCAACTGGTCGTGGGGCATGTACCCTGGCCTGTCGCACGGCGCGATGAACACCATCTCCGAGCACGGCACTCCAGAGCAGCAAGAAGCCTATCTGACCAAACTGGTTTCCGGCGAATGGACCGGTACCATGTGCCTGACCGAACCGCACTGCGGCACCGACCTGGGCATGCTGCGCACCAAGGCCGAACCTCAGGCCGACGGTTCCTACAAAGTTTCCGGCACCAAGATCTTCATCTCGGCCGGTGAACACGATATGGCCGACAACATCGTCCACATCGTCCTGGCCCGCCTGCCGGATGCACCGGCCGGTACCAAAGGCATCTCGTTGTTCATCGTTCCAAAGTTCATGCCGAATGCTGATGGCACCGTCGGTGCACGCAACGCTGTGACCTGTGGTTCGCTGGAACACAAGATGGGCATCCACGGCAACGCCACTTGCGTGATGAACTTCGACGGCGCTACCGGTTTCCTGATCGGCCCGGCGAACAAAGGCCTGAACTGCATGTTCACCTTCATGAACACCGCACGTCTGGGCACCGCACTGCAAGGTCTGGCCCACGCCGAAATCGGCTTCCAGGGTGGCCTGAAATACGCTCGCGACCGTCTGCAAATGCGTTCCCTGACTGGCCCGAAAGCGCCGGACAAGGCTGCTGACCCGATCATCGTTCACCCAGACGTACGCCGCATGCTGTTGACCATGAAGGCATTCGCCGAAGGCAACCGTGCGATGGTGTACTTCACCGCCAAACAGGTCGACATCGTCAAATACGGCGTGGACGAAGACGAGAAGAAGAAAGCCGACGCACTGCTGGCTTTCATGACGCCGATCGCCAAAGCGTTCATGACCGAAGTCGGTTTCGAATCCGCCAACCATGGCGTGCAGATCTACGGCGGCCACGGCTTCATCGCCGAGTGGGGCATGGAGCAGAACGTTCGCGACAGCCGCATTTCGATGCTGTACGAAGGCACCACCGGTATCCAGGCACTCGACCTGCTGGGCCGTAAAGTGCTGATGACCCAAGGCGAAGCTCTGAAAGGCTTCACCAAGATCGTCCACAAGTTCTGCCAGAACAACGAAGGCAACGAAGCCGTCAAAGAGTTCGTCGCACCGCTGGCTGCAATCAACAAGGAATGGGGCGAACTGACCATGAAGGTCGGTATGGCCGCCATGAAAGATCGCGAAGAAGTCGGCGCAGCTTCCGTGGACTACCTGATGTACTCCGGTTATGCCTGCCTGGCTTACTTCTGGGCCGACATGGCACGTCTGGCAGCCGAGAAGCTGGCAGAAGGCACCGGTGATGCGGCGTTCTACACCGCCAAGCTGCAAACCGCGCGCTTCTACTTCCAGCGCATCCTGCCGCGTACCCGTACTCACGTGGCCACCATGCTGTCGGGCGCCAACAACCTGATGGACATGAAAGAAGAAGACTTCGCACTGGGCTACTAAGCCTTAACGCGGTCTTGTGAAAAACCGCTGCTTCCCTGGGGAGCAGCGGTTTTTTTGTGGCCGATTTTTTTGGCATTTCGAGGGGCAATTTGGGTCCTGGCCATCAGGCATAGTGGCCATTAACAAAGATTCATCCGTACAAAGGCAAAAAACATCGTTCGATGGCTCAGCAATCAATATTTGCGGCCGTTAAAGAGACTGCATGTGATCTGGATCACATTGTGTGTGCTTAACTGGCCACATTGCAGGCACAATGCCATCTCTTTGATATGACGGGTCGGAGCTTTACCCTTGCCGCGTTCTTCCGCTGTACGTTTCAGTCATTTTTTACCTTCACTGCTGTTGTTACTCGCGGGGTTGGCGGCTGCGTACGTCAAAGACCTCAACGTGTTCTTCACTTCTCTGTTCAACGTATTGCCGACCTTGGTGCTGTTGTTGGGCGGTGCTTATTGCGCGGTTTACCGACGTCAGCGTGAACTGTTTCTGATGCTAACGGTGTACATCGCCTACTTTTTGCTCGACACCCAGACCGACTACTACCGCGACAACGGCAAGGTGCGCGAAGACGCCGCCGTGGTCTTTCATCTGGTCTGTCTGCTGCTGCCGCTGCTGTTTGGCCTCTTCGCCGCCTGGCAGGAGCGCACGCACCTTTTCCAGGACATGGTCGCGCGGTTTGCCGTGCTGCTCGCCTTCGGCAGCGTCGCGCTGGGGCTTGAGCAAAGTTACCCACAGGCATTGCTGATGTGGCTTTCGGAGATCCGCTGGCCGGCGTTGCATGGTGCGTGGATGAGCCTGATCCAGTTGTCCTATCCGGTATTTATTTCAGCGTTCCTGCTGCTGGCCTGGCAGTACTGGCGTAACCCGCGTCCGCTGCACGCGGCGCAACTGGTCGGGTTGCTCGGCGTGTTCTGGATGCTGCCGAAAACCTTCATCCTGCCGTTCACCCTGAACATCATGTGCAGTCAGGTGATGCTGATGATTGCTGCCGCCGTGGCGCATGAGGCTTATCAAATGGCCTTCCGCGACGAACTCACCGGTCTGCCGGGTCGCCGCGCACTCAACGAACGCATGCAGCGTCTTGGCCGCAACTATGTGCTGGCGATGAGCGACGTTGACCACTTCAAGAAATTCAACGACACCCACGGCCACGACGTCGGTGACCAGGTACTCCGTTTGGTCGCCAGCAAACTGTCGAAAATCAGCGGTGGCGGTAGGGCGTATCGCTATGGCGGTGAGGAATTCGCCTTGGTGTTTGCAGGTAAAACTCTTGAAGAGTGTATGCCGCACCTGGAAGTGATCCGCGAGTCGATTGCCTCCTACAACATCCAGTTGCGCAATCAGGAAAACCGCCCGCAGGATGATCAGCAAGGTCGTCAGCGCCGCGCTGGTTCCGGTGCTTCCAGCGTTTCGGTCACGGTGAGTATCGGCGTTGCCGAACGGATCGAGCAGCGCAACCCGGAACAAGTGCTGAAATCCGCCGACGAAGCGCTATACGCCGCTAAAGGCGCGGGGCGCAACTGCGTGATGGCCTACGGGCAAAACCGTCGCGGCGCGGTGCGTATGGACAGCGCTGCGGGTTGAGTGATGACGGCGCATTCAGCGTCTGCACAATGATTGTCGGGTGTGGTGGCCGGCAGTAGGTTCAAACAACCTGCTGACGGAGAAGCCACCATGCCTGAGTACAAAGCTCCCCTGCGCGACATGCGCTTTCTGATCGACCACGTCTTCGATTTTCACACCAATTACGCCGCCCTCGGCGCTCACGACGCCAGTCCGGACATGATCAACGCGATCCTCGAAGAGGGTGCGAAGTTCTGTGAGAACGTTCTCGCGCCGCTCAATCGCAGCGGTGACGAAGAGGGCTGCCATTTCGACAATGGCGTGGTGACAACGCCTACAGGCTTCAAGCAAGCCTTCGCACAATATGTCGAAGGTGGCTGGCATGGATTGGCGGCGGACCCGGCTTACGGCGGCCAGGGCCTGCCGAGTTCGCTGGGCCTGGTGATCAGTGAGATGGTCGGCTCCAGCAACACTTCCTGGGGCATGTACCCGGGCCTGACCCACGGCGCAATGTCGGCGATCCATGCCCACGGCACCGCCGAGCAGAAAGACACCTATCTGAGCAAACTCACCGCCGGCCAATGGACCGGCACCATGTGCCTGACCGAAGCTCATTGCGGCACCGATCTGGGCATCATCAAGACCCGCGCCGCGCCTCAGGCTGACGGCAGCTACGCGGTCACCGGCAGCAAGATTTTCATCTCCGCCGGTGAGCACGACATGAGCGACAACATCATCCATCTGGTGTTGGCCAAATTGCCGGATGCACCTGCCGGGACCAAAGGCATTTCGCTGTTCATCGTGCCGAAGTTTCTGCCCGATACAGCGGGCGAGGCGGGGGCGCGCAACGGCGTTGCCTGCGGTTCGATCGAGCACAAAATGGGCATCAAGGCCTCGGCCACTTGCGTACTGAACTTCGACGGCGCCAAGGGCTTTCTGATCGGCGAGCCGAACAAAGGCCTCAACTGCATGTTCACCATGATGAACCACGCGCGGCTCGGCACCGGCATGCAGGGCCTGTGTCTGGGCGAGGCGAGCTTCCAGGGCGCAATCAAATATGCCAACGATCGTTTGCAGATGCGTGCCCTGACCGGCGCCAAGGCCCCGGATAAACCAGCGGATCCTATCATCGTTCACCCGGACGTGCGGCGCATGCTGCTCACCATGAAAGCGTTCAACGAAGGCAACCGTGCGCTGACGTACTTCACCGCCCAGATGCTCGACGTTGCGCACTTGAGCAGCGACGCCGAGGCGTGTCAGGAGGCCGAAGACCTGTTGGCGTTCCTCACGCCGATCTGCAAAGCGTTCATGACCGACACCGGGCTGGAAGTGACCAACCATGGCATGCAGATATTTGGCGGCCACGGGTTCATTCGTGAATGGGGCATGGAACAGCTGGTTCGTGATTGTCGGATCGCCCCGATTTATGAGGGCACCAACGGCATTCAGGCGCTCGACCTGCTCGGGCGCAAAGTGCTCGGCAGTCAGGGCAAGTTGCTGCGTGGTTTTACCAAAATCGTCCACAAGTTCTGCGCGGCCAATGCCGAACATGCGCAATTGGGCGGTTTCGTCGCGCAACTCAATGAGCTGAACCAGCAGTGGGGCGATCTGACCATGAAGGTCGGCATGGCGGCGATGAAGAACCCGGATGAAGTCGGCGCCGCTTCGGTGGATTACCTGATGTACAGCGGCTACATCATCCTCGGCTATCTGTGGTTGCGCATGGCGCTGGTGGCGCAGGCGCAACTGGACGCGGGTGACGGAGAGGCGGATTACCTGCGGGGCAAATTGGCGACTTGCGAGTTCTACTTCAAACGCTTGTTACCGCGAACGGCGGCACATCGGGCGGCGATTGAGGCGGGGAGTGATTGTTTGATGAAGTTGCCAGCTGAACTGTTCTCACTCTGACCCGCTTCTGTGGCGAGGGAGCTTGCTCCCGCTCGGGTGCGTAGCAGCCGCCAATGGGTGAGCGCTGCGCACTCAAGCGGGAGCAAGCTCCCTCGCCACAGGTTTCTATACAGCCTTCGATTATCGTTTCAGGATGGTGACTAAAAATAACAAATCAGTCACCGGTTGACCCTATGTGTCGCAAAAGTTGTTGGGGTACACTCCGGCCTAACGAAAACACCCTTCCACGAATCACCTGTTTAGATTTTGCGAGGTTTGCCATGGCTGACTACAAAGCGCCGCTGCGCGATATGCGCTTCGTCCTCAATGAAGTGTTCGAAGTCGCCAAACTCTGGGCCGAGTTGCCGGCGCTGGCCGAGACTGTCGACGCCGAGACCGTTGAAGCGATTCTCGAAGAGGCCGGCAAGGTCACCAGCAAAAGCATCGCGCCACTGAGCCGTGCCGCTGACGAAGAAGGTTGCCATTGGGCGGACGGTGCCGTCACCACGCCGGCCGGTTTCCCACAGGCTTATCAGACTTACGCTGAAGGCGGTTGGGTTGGCGTTGGTGGCGATCCGGCCTACGGCGGCATGGGCATGCCCAAAGCCGTGTCGGCCCAGGTTGAAGAAATGGTCAACTCCGCCAGCCTGTCCTTTGGTCTGTATCCGATGCTGACCGCCGGCGCTTGCCTGTCGATCAACGCTCACGCCAGCGAAGAGCTGAAAGCCGCCTACCTGCCGAATATGTACGCCGGCATCTGGGCCGGGTCCATGTGCCTGACCGAGCCGCACGCCGGCACCGATCTGGGCATCATCCGCACCAAGGCCGAGCCTCAGGCCGATGGTTCCTACAAGGTCAGCGGCACCAAGATCTTCATCACTGGCGGCGAACACGACCTCACTGAAAATATCATTCACCTGGTGCTGGCCAAGTTGCCGGATGCTCCAGCAGGCCCGAAAGGCATTTCGCTGTTCCTCGTGCCGAAATTCATGGTCAATGCCGATGGCAGCCTGGGCGCGCGCAACCCGGCGAACTGCGGTTCGATCGAACACAAGATGGGCATCCAGGCGTCCGCGACCTGCGTGATGAACTTCGACGAAGCCGTGGGTTATCTGGTCGGCGAGCCGAACAAGGGTTTGGCGGCGATGTTCACCATGATGAACTACGAGCGTCTGGGCGTCGGTATCCAGGGCCTGGCCACTGGCGAGCGCTCCTACCAGAACGCCGTCGAATACGCCCGCGACCGTCTGCAAAGCCGTTCGCCCACTGGCGCACAGAACAAAGACAAAGTCGCCGACCCGATCATCGTTCACCCGGACGTGCGTCGCATGCTGCTGACCATGAAAGCCTCGAACGAAGGTGGCCGTGCGTTTTCGACCTACGTGGCGATGCAACTCGACACGGCCAAGTTCAGCGAAGACGCGGCGACTCGCAAGCGTGCCGAAGATCTGGTTGCACTGCTGACGCCGGTGGCCAAGGCCTTCCTGACCGATCTGGGTCTGGAAACCACGGTGCATGGCCAGCAGATTTTTGGCGGCCACGGCTACATTCGCGAGTGGGGCCAGGAGCAACTGGTACGTGATGTGCGCATCACCCAGATCTACGAAGGCACCAACGGCATCCAGGCGCTGGACCTGGTCGGTCGCAAGATCGTCGGCAGCGGCGGCGCGTTCTACAAGCTGTTCGCTGACGAGATCCGCCACTTCACCGCGACGGCCAGTGCCGATCTGGGCGAATTCACCAAGCCGCTGAATGATGCCGTCGATACCCTCGACGAACTGACTTCATGGCTGCTGGATCGGGCGAAAAACAACCCGAACGAAATCGGCGCGGCCTCGGTCGAATATCTGCAAGCGTTCGGCTACGTTTCCTACGCGTATATGTGGGCACTGATGGCCAAAGCTGCGTTGGGCAAAGAAGCGCAGGACGATTTCTATGCCAGCAAGCTGGGTACTGCACGTTTCTACTTCGCCCGTCTGCTGCCACGCATTCACTCGTTGAGCGCGTCGGTGAAGGCCGGCAGCGAGTCGTTGTTCCTGTTGGATGCAGCGCAATTCTGACGATGTAACGTCGTGTAAGCATTCTCTTACATGACGTGCTGCTGTTCTCCCATATGCGCGGATTGGATCCAGAGCTAATCTACATTTCATGGACGTCGCGCAGGAAGCGCAAAGCAACAACACGGACACGTAGGATTCTGCCAGGGTGGCGGAGTGAAATGGATGTCAGGGAAACAGTCTGCAAAGCCCCGCTTCGGCGGGGTTTTCTTTTGCCTGCAGAAAAGTAGTCAGGCCAGGGGATCGAGTGGCGGCTTCGCTTCACGCTCCATCACTTCCTCCAGCAACGTGCGCAACAGCGCCAAAGATGCTTGCTGGCGCTGCACATCACGACAGACCAGGCCAACCTTCAGCGGTACCCGCGGTTCGCTCAGCGGTTTCCACAGCAGATCCTGATCGTCGTACTCCTTCTGTGAACGCCCCGGCAACACCGTCGCCAGTTTGGTGTGCGGCAGACTGTCGAGAATCCCCACCATATTGTTCAACTCGGCCTGTACTTGCGGGCGTCGCCCGAGGGCTGTCAGTTGCGCCTGCCAGATCTGGCGAATTTGAAACTCTTCGCCCAACAGCAACATGGGCAGCTCGGCCGCCTGGCGCATCGAGACTTTCTTGAATTCCCGCAGCGGATGATCCGCCGGAATGACCAGCGTCAACTCATCCTCGTACAACATCACGCCATGCAGCCCGGGCTGACGTGGCGGTAAGTAACTGATGCCGATGTCCAATGAGCCGTTGAGCAATCGTCGTTCAATCTCCAGACCGGTCAGTTCATAGATCTGCACCACCAGATGCGGTTGTGCCTTGCGCACCCGCTCGAGCATTTGCGGCACCAGACTGGTGTGTACGGTTTGCAATACGCCGATTGCCAGCGTGCGCAGCGCCTGGCCCTTGAAGTTGCCCAACGCCTCGCGTGCGCGCTGCAAACCGTCGAGCAGTGGCAGCGCGTGGTTGTACAGCGTGTGCGCGGCAAGCGTTGGCAGCAGACGTTTACTGCTGCGTTCGAACAGGGTGACGTCGAGGTTCTGTTCGAGCTGACGGATTTGCTGGGAAAGCGCGGGTTGCGAGATCGACAGGCGTTCGGCGGCTCTGCCGACATGCCCTTCTTCGTAGACCGCGACGAAATAACGCAGTTGTTTGAAATCCATAAGTAATGCTTATCGAAAATGCTGGGAAATCGAAATGGCCCGAGGCCGTCAGGGAGCCTAGTCTAACCGCATTCACAAGGCTTACAGGGCCGGAAAGCGCGATGATCAGCGTCAGCTTCAAGAGTGTTTACATAGGCAGTTCAAAAAACCTCAAGCGAGGTTTTTTCCAATGAATCTGTTCAGTTTGCGGCGTTCAGCGCCGAGTCTTGATGACCTGGCGTTGGAAGCCAGTCAACCCGCTGTCGGCGACAGCCTGAATGCCGAGCGCCTGATGCCAAGTGTTGAACGGCCACAACAGGTCTTCGTTCGCGGCCAAGGTTCCTGGCTGTGGGACAGCAACGACCGCGCTTACCTCGATTTCTCCCAGGCCGGCGGCGCCAACAGCCTTGGACATAGCCCTTCGGCGCTGGTCAAAGCCATCGCCAGCCAGGCCCAGGCGCTGATCAACCCCGGTTTCAATCTGCACAATCGTGGCATGCTCAGCCTTGCCGAGCGGCTGTGCGCCAGCACGTCCAGTGATCAGGCTTACCTGCTAAACAGCGGCAGCGAGGCATGCGAAGCCGCGATCAAGCTGGCGCGCAAATGGGGCCAACTGCATCGCGGTGGCGCCTCGCGGATTATCGTGGCGAAGCAGGGGTGTCATGGCCGCAGTCTGGCGACGATTTCCGCCTCGGACAGTTGCAATCTGCACAACCGTTTCGCGCCGCTGCTGCCGGGCTTCGATCTGGTGCCGTTCAACGATCTGCCGGCGCTGCACGCGGCGGTCGATGCGCAGACCGTGGCGATCATGCTTGAGCCGATCCAGAGCGACGCCGGTGTCATTCCAGCGACCGGGCATTACCTTAAGGGCGTTGAACGTCTGTGCCGTGAGCTGGGCATTCTGCTGATTCTCGACGAAGTGCAGACCGGTATCGGTCGCTGTGGCACCTTGCTCGCCGAACAATCCTACGGCGTGCGCGCCGATATCGTTGTGCTCGGCAAAGGCCTTGGCGGCGGCGTGCCGTTGGCGGCGCTGCTGGCGCGCGGCAAGGCATGCTGTTTCGACGCGGGCGAACTCGGCGGCACGCATCACGGCAACGCGCTGATGACAGCGGCCGGCCTGGTCGTCCTCGACAGCGTGCAAGACCGCAGTTTTCTCGAACAGGTCAAAGAAAACGGTCAGCATCTGCACGAAGGTCTAGCCCGACTGGCCCACCGTTACGGCCACGGCGAACTGCGCGGTCAAGGCCTGTTCCATGGGCTGACCCTGTCAGACGATTCCGCCGAAGCCGTCATCCACGCCGCATTGCACGAAGGCCTGCTGCTCAACGCCCCGCAAGCCAACTGCCTACGCTTCACCCCGGCCCTGACCGTCAGCAAAACCAACATCGACGAAATGCTCCTGCGCCTCGGCCGTGCCTTCTCGCGAGTGCGCACCGCACAACTGCAATGCCGCAAAGGGATTGCCGTCTGAGCCGAACCGTCCTGCCCGAATTGAAGAACCGTCTCGCGGTATAACGCACGCCCCACGCCTGATTCTTTTGGCGTGGGGCGTTTTTTTTGTGGCCGGGTTTTGCAATCAACGATTAGCGCTTGAGAGATTGCGGTATCGGTGTTTTTTAGATGCGCCGGCAGGGAGTGTTGGCGCGAGCAAGCAGAGTGTCGTAAAGCTTTTTGTAATCCATACCACCAGGTGGTATGTTTTTTGGAAGGGATTCCGATGTCATTCAGATTATTCAAGACCAAAGGTTTTGCCGTGCAAGCCAGTAAGGCATGGATCACGGATAAAGAGCTTCAAGAGGCATTTATCGAAATGCTTCATGGTCAAGCCGACAATCTTGGCGGAGGCGTCTGGAAAAAGCGTCTGAACGCTAACCGTCATCGTTCGATCATTCTGGCAAAAGGTGGGCATTACTGGATCTATCAGGTGCTGTTCGCCAAGAAGGATCGGAGCAATATCAGCACTGCTGAGTTGAAAGATTTACGAGTCCTGGCGAAGGCATACGCGGAGCTGAACGAGGCACAGATTCAGAGTTTGTTGGCAATGAAGGCGTTCGTGGAGATATCTCATGAGTAAAAAATTCAAAAGTGAAGTGTTTGAGTCGATTCACGAATCGGCCGACGCGCTGTTTGCAATCGGCGCCATCAGCAAGGCGACGATGCGCGAGTTTGATGAGTCGTGCATTGCAGCGGTTCCTGATGCGATTGCGGCGGAGCAGATCAAAGCTTTGCGTGAGCTCAACAATGTCAGCCAACCCGTATTCGCCCGATATTTGAACACCAGTGCATCGACAGTCAAACAATGGGAGTCGGGAGACAAACATCCCAGTGGAATGGCGTTGAAGTTGCTGAGCATTGTGCAGAAGCACGGACTGCAGATACTCGCTTGAGCCACGATTGGTTACTGGCGCTGTGATTGCACTGAACCCTGACGAACGGCGCTGGTCGATTAGCTTGTATGGCTCAAGTGAGCCAACCCCCATTCAGGAGCTGACCCATGGACTTCATTCGAATCATCATTGCCATTCTGTTGCCGCCACTGGGTGTGTTTCTGCAAGTCGGGTTTGGCGGGGCGTTCTGGTTGAACATTCTGCTGACGTTGTGCGGGTACATTCCGGGGATCGTGCATGCGGTGTACATCATCGCCAAGCGCTGAGTTCTGCGGCGCCGGATAGATCGCTATCGCTGGCAAGTCAGCTCCCACAGTGGTGTCGGTCGTACACGGATTATGTGTACACCAATAAGCCTGTGGGAGCTGGCTTGCCGGCGATTGGGGCGACACGGACCTGAGAGGTGGAAGCGGATTTTCAATCCCCCAAACCCATCACCCGCCGATAGAACTTCCACTCCTGCTCCAACGCATGCGCCTGATTCACTGCCCGGCGGAAGCCGTGGCGTTCGTCGGCGTAATAATGCGCCTCGACCGGGATGTTGTTCTGTTCCAGTGCCGTGACCATGTCCCGCGTCTGTTGCGGCACAACAACAGCGTCCAGCTCACCCTGAAAGAAAATCACCGGTACGCGAATGTTGCTCGCGTGCAGCAGGGGTGTGCGGGCGGCGTAGCGTTCGGCGTCCTGCTCGGGGTCGCCGATCAGCCAGTCCAGATAATCGCCTTCGAACTTGTGTGTCGCACGGGCAAGTGCGACTGGGTCACTGACCCCGTACAGACTGGCGCCGGCGCGAAATACCTGATGGAACGCCAAGGCGCACAGCGTCGTATAACCGCCGGCGCTGCCGCCACGGATGAACGCATTATCGCCGTCGATCATGTCGCGTTCGGCCAGATACGCCACCACCGCGCAAGCATCCTCGACGTCCACCTCACCCCAACTCAGGTGCAGGGCCTGCCGATATTCCCGGCCATAACCACTGCTGCCGCGATAGTTGAGGTCGGCGACGGCGAAGCCGCGTTGCGTCCAGTACTGAATGCGCGGGTCGAGTATCGGGTAGCACGCCGATGTCGGGCCGCCGTGGATGAACACCACCAGCGGCGGTTTGATTTCATCGTTCATGGCTGGATAGAAGAACCCATGCGCTTCACCCGAACCGCTTGGGTAACGCAAGGTTTGCGGACGGCTGATGCGCTCGGCGGGCAGGGGCGCCACGCCACCGGCCAGCACCTTCACTGCGTGGGTCGTTCGATCAATCGCGATCACCGCCGAAGGGCTGATCGGCGAGGCGGCGATGCAGTAGATGTTCTGATCATCCAGCGCCAGATGACGGAAGCGACTGTAGTCACCGGTGAAATCTTCGTCGCCGAACGTCAGGCGAGCAAAACCCCCTTCGCTCCAACTGGCTAAAAACGAATCCTCAACAGGGAGCCAGGTGCAGCCGCCCAGTTGCCACGGTGCGGGTGCATGGTCCGCCTGCGCAGCCTGCAATGGTTGTAAACCGTCGGAAGTCTCCAACCATGGCTGCCAGAATCCGCCGCGATCGGTCAAGCAATAGAGGCGACCTTCGGCATCGAATCGCGGTTGCTGAATGGACTCTTCAGACCCGGCACCGGCAATGCAGCGCGGCGAACTGAATGCACCGTCAGGCAAACGCAGCGCCACCATCAACCGAGTCGACGTCCACGGCTGATGCGGCCGACTCCACTCGATCCAGGCCAGACGCTGGCCGTCCGCACTGATGATCGGCGCCGCATAAAAATCCGCGCCCTCAGCCAACAAATGCCGCGTCCCGTCGGCCAGATCAATCGCTACGAGTCGATGCTGATCATGCTGCTCTTCCACCGCCAGCACTTGGCTGAAAGCAAAGTGCAGATCGCCATAACGACACTCACCCGAGGTCAGTGCCTGAGGCATTCCGGCCAAATCCTGGCGATACAGCTGTTGATCCGCCTCAGCGACGAAAACCACCCCGTCAGGCGTCAGACAAAACGCGCCACCGCCATATTCGTACACCCGACTACGCACGCTGAAACCGTTTGGTGTCAGACATTTCGCCACACCATCGCGCCAATGCCAGATCCGGCAGGCGCCGTCTTCCGGACGGTATTCATTCCAGAACAGCCCATTGGCACCGAACTGCAGTTCGGCGAAATCCATCCCGGCGGCGACGGCTTGCGAGGCGCTGAAAGGTTCAGCCCTTGGCGATGAGGCGCGAGTTTCGTTCATTGCGGAAGGCCAGTTGTTCAATGGTTTGAGTGGCGGTCTCAGCTTCTTCGCGGGCCTTGAGGATCACGCCGTGATGTTCGGACTTGCTGCACACCGGGTCGGCATTGCTTGCATCACCGGTGAGCATGAAGGCCTGGCAGCGGCAGCCGCCGAAGTCTTTTTCTTTCTCGTCACACGAACGGCACGGCTCGGGCATCCAGTCGTAACCGCGAAAGCGGTTGAAGCCGAACGAGTCGTACCAGATGTGCTGCATGCTGTGATCGCGCACGTTGGGAAATTGTACCGGCAGCTGTCGGGCGCCATGACAGGGCAGGGCGGTGCCGTCCGGGGTAACGGTAAGAAAAATACTGCCCCAGCCGTTCATGCAGGCTTTCGGGCGTTCTTCGTAGTAATCCGGCGTGACGAAAATCAGCTTGCACGGATGCCCTTCGGCTTCCAGTTTCGCCCGGTACTCGTTGGTAATGCGTTCGGCGCGCACCAGTTGTTTCTTGGTCGGCAACAGGCCGACACGATTGAGCTGCGCCCAACCGTAAAACTGGCAGGTGGCGAGTTCGACGAAGTCGGCCTCAAGCGCGATGCACAGTTCGATGATGCGGTCGATCTTGTCGATGTTGTGCCGATGGGTGACGAAGTTCAGCACCATCGGATAGCCGTGGGCCTTCACCGCACGGGCCATCTCCAGCTTCTGCGCGAAGGCTTTTTTCGAGCCGGCGAGCAGGTTGTTCACTTGCTCGTCGCTGGCCTGGAAACTGATCTGGATGTGATCGAGGCCAGCCTTTTTGAAGTCGCTGATTTTCTGCTCTGTCAGGCCGATGCCGGAAGTGATCAGATTGGTGTAGAAGCCCAACTGCCGCGCTTCATGAATCAGCTCGGCGAGGTCCTGACGCACCAGTGGCTCACCGCCGGAAAAGCCCAGCTGCGCCGCGCCCATCTCCCGCGCCTCGCGGAATACCTTGATCCACTGCTCGGTGCTCAGCTCTTTGCCTTGCTCGGCGAAATCCAGTGGATTGGAGCAGTATGGGCATTGCAGCGGACAGCGGTAGGTCAGCTCGGCGAGCAGCCACAGCGGCAGGCCGATTTCCGGTTTGGCCGGGACTTGCACCGATGACTCAGGCAAGTTCGATCCAGTGCTGTGCACGGGCAACCTCCATGAATTGCTCGATGTCTTCACCGAGCTCGGGCACGCCGGGGAACTGCTCGTCGAGTTTGGCGATGATCGCCGCGACATCCCGTTCACCGTCGATCAACCCGCCGATCAGCGCGGCGCTTTCATTGAGCTTGATCATGCCTTCCGGGTACAGGAGCACATGGCCTTTCTGCGCCGGCTCGTACTGGAAACGGTAGCCGGGACGCCAGGTCGGGGTCTTGCTGCGGTCGAAACTCATAAGGCGATTCCTTTATGCCAGACCCGTTGATCGGTGACGCTGTGATACGGCGGGCGGTTCAATTCGTAGGCCATGCTCATGGCATCGAGCATGCTCCAAAGAATGTCCAGTTTGAACTGGAGAATTTCCAGCATGCGCTCCTGGCCTTCGCGGGTCTTGTAATGCTCAAGCGTGATCGCCAGACCATGCTCGACATCACGCCGCGCCTGCCCGAGGCGGGTACGGAAATACTCGTACCCGGCCGGGTCGATCCATGGGTAATGCTGCGGCCAACTGTCGAGTCGCGATTGGTGGATTTGCGGCGCGAACAGTTCGGTCAATGAGCTGCTGGCAGCTTCCTGCCAACTGGCGCGGCGGGCGAAGTTGACGTAGGCATCGACGGCGAAACGCACGCCGGGCAGCACCAGTTCCTGGGAGCGCAGCTGATCCGGATCGAGACCGACGGCCTGGCCGAGACGCAGCCACGCTTCGATACCGCCGTCTTCACCGGGGGCGCCGTCGTGGTCGAGCAAGCGCTGAATCCACTCGCGACGGATCTCGCGATCCGGGCAGTTGGCGAGGATCGCCGCGTCTTTCAGGGGGATGTTCACCTGATAGTAGAAGCGGTTGGCGACCCAGCCCTGAATCTGCTCGCGGCTGGCGCGACCTTCGTACATCGCCACGTGATACGGGTGGTAGATGTGGTAATAGGCGCCTTTGGCGCGCAGGGCCGCTTCGAATTCGGCGGGGGACATTGCTTGGTCGGTCATTGCGGTTCTCCGGGGAACAACCCTAGAAATCTCTGGTGTCTGTGCCGTCCTTATCGCGAGCAGGCTCACTCCTACAGGTGATCGCATTCCAATGTAGGAGTGAGCCTGCTCGCGATAGACCGCGCAGCGGTCTCAAATGCTTACAGCACAATACTCATGCCGTCATATGCCACTTCAACATCACGTCGGGCCAGCTCTGCACGCTCCGGCGAATCCTCATCGAGAATCGGGTTGGTGTTGTTGATGTGGATAAGCACCTTGCGCTGCTCGGGAAGCTGTTCCAGCACTTCGAGCATGCCGCCGGGGCCGTTCTGCGCCAGATGGCCCATCTCGCGACCGGTACGGGTGCCAACGCCACGGCGCTGCATCTCATCGTCATCCCACATCGTGCCGTCGACCAGCAGGCAATCACTGCTCGCCATGATTTCCAGTAGCGGCGCGTCGACCTTGCCCAGACCCGGTGCGTAGAACAGCTTGCCACCGGTCTTCAGGTCTTCGACGATCAGGCCGATGTTGTCGCCCGGATGCGGGTCGAAACGGTGCGGGGAGTAGGGCGGCGCAGCGCTGCGCAGCGGCAGCGGCGTGAAACGCAGGTTCGGGCACGCCGCCACGGTGAAACTCTGGTCGAGTTCGATGCGGTTCCAGTCCAACCCGCCGTTCCAGTGGGTGAGCATCTTGAACAGCGGGAAACCGGTGCTGAGATCTTCGTGAACCATGTCCGTGCACCAGACCTGATGCGGGCAGCCTTCGCGCAGGCTGAGCAGGCCGGTGGTGTGGTCGATCTGGCTGTCCATCAGAATGATCGCGCTGATACCGGTGTCGCGCAGGGCTCGGCCCGGTTGCATCGGGGCGAAGCTTTGCAGTTGCGCGCGGATGTCCGGCGAGGCGTTGCACAGCACCCAGTTCACGCCGTCATCGGAAATCGCGATGGACGATTGGGTGCGGGCCTTGGCATTCAGGCTGCCGTCGCGAAAACCTGCGCAATTGACGCAGTTGCAATTCCACTGCGGAAAACCGCCGCCGGCGGCCGAACCCAGAATCTGGACGAACATGAACGCTCCAATCTTTCAACGCTGAAAATAAAACGCCTCGGCGAGCCGAGGCGTTGCACTGCAATTCTGACGAGGCAGAACTCAGCGGCTGGCGAAGTACATGGTGACTTCGAAGCCGATACGCAGGTCGGTGTAAGCCGGTTTTGTCCAAGACATAAGGTGACTCCTTCAGGTGGGTGAGATAGCGCTATCCATAGGTATAGTCCACGGCAGCGCAAAGATGTTCCAAATAGTTAGGCTGCTATGTTACTCAAAATTTCACCGGTATTGCCCGTGAATCTTTGAGAAAGCTCCTTGCAGCCTGAGTAATGATCATTCTGCCGCTTGCCACGATGAATCCGGCATCACGTCACTGGCGAGGCAGCGCCAGCCGCCTTCCGCGTTGTTCAGGCGATGTGCGGCGGCCAGCACGGCCGGGCGATCCAGTTGATCGATAGCGGTGCCCAATTGCGTCAGGTAATCCGACGAGTGGCCAGCAAGTTTTGCCTGCCAGAGCAGTTCGGCGGCGTCTTTGCCAGACAGATTGCTTTCGTCGAATTGCTCCGCGAGTGACTGGCGTAGCTGGTTGAAACTGCGGTCATCGAGGTTTTCGATCAGCGCAGGAACGCTGTCGAGGAACTCCCGGATATGACCGAGTAACTGAACCGGTGCAATGTTCGGCGACTGCACACCAAACATCAGGCCGCTTTGGCCGTGAATCTGCCGCAGGGCGCTGAATACTGCATAACCCAACTGCAATTCGACCCGCAGCCGCTGATAGAAAGGTGTCTGGCATAGCTGTGCGAGCAAGCGCCACGCCGCTTCGTCGGCAATTTCGCGGCTGGCTGTCGGACAGAACAACAGCAGGGCGTGTTCGCTGGAGCCGGTATCGATGTAGCTCCACAGGTGTTGAGCATTGATCGCAGGTGTGGCCGGCAGTTGATTGTCCGGTGTCCCTGGGATGCGGCTCAGGGCCAGCCCCATCGCCGATTGAGTCTGTGCGCCGAGACCCAGTGCAAGTCCGTCCCAGCGCGAAGTTGTCCACAGGTGGTTGGCGTCGTCCGCCTCGGCGGCGGTTGGCAGGCAACGTTCCGGCAAAGCCTTGAGCAATTGGCGGATAGGCATCAACGGCGCTTCTGGCGCTGCGCTCGCGGAATCGGCATCAACCTGCGTCAGATCTTTCAGCGCATGCTCCAGGACGTCGGGCATCGGCTCTTGCAGGCCGGTCAGTTTCAGCAGCCATTGAGTGCCGGTGGCACTGAGCGACAACTCGACCCCGGCCTGACGCGCGTCTTCCTGGGTTTCCCGCAGGCAACGTTGAAGCTTGCCTTGCAGATCGGCACTGGCTGCGGCTTGCAGTTGCCAGCGCAGATAAATCGCGCCTTGATCTCCGGTGTCCGGCAGCGCCTGGCTGAACTGCATCGGTGAGCGCTCGCGACGGCCGCGCGAACGATCCTGGGCAAACGTGCGCAAGCCACGGTGGGCGCTGGTCTGGCCGCGAATCAAACCGGCGTTGGCCAGCGGTTCGCTGGAACGCAGGAAAGGGTTGCCTGCAGGCAGGTGCCAGTGGTTGCTGAAGTTATCCACAACGCCTATTTCGCGCAGTACCTGCTGAAGTGCGACGACAGCGTTTTCGGACAATTCGCTGGCAAGTTGTTCACTGTCGAGGCGCGCCAGTTGCAGTGCTGTGCTGATTTGTTGTTGACGCTCAAGCAAATTGGCGTATTCCTCCCGCAACGCTGCCCAGTCCTGCTGCTTGGCGAAGAAGCTCAGCCAGTCCAGCAGTTGTTCGCGAATGGCGCTTATAGCTTCGCGGGGGGCAGTGAATTGCAGGTGCAGCAATGCCTGTCCGGCAAAGTGGTAAAGCGGAGCGGCTTGCAGATTGTCCGCGAGGTTTTGTTGCTGCAGATGTGCGAGCAAGCCGCCAGGTTTGGCGTTGTTCAACCAATGGCAAAGAAACCCCAAGGCTTCAGCAGACGAGACTGGCAACGAGTCGAAGGCAAACAGCAGATGGCAACGCCGTTCGCCGGCCTGTTGATAACTTTTCACCCCTAGCGGCAATGTCTCGGCCTGGGCAACTTTATCCCCAGCCGGCAGCTTTGCTGCGAACTGCTGCGCCAATGCGCGCAATTGCTCAATGCCCTGCGGGCCAGTCAGGCTCAGGGTCATTTGCCCGCTGCGATAAAACTGCTGATGGAAGTTTTGCAGCGCCTGCTGAAACGCCGGCTGCTCGACTTGCAGTGTGTCGCGGTTCCCGGCATGAAAGCCGCGTAACGGATGGTTTTCCGGCAAACCCTCGTACAGTGCAAACGCCTGCTGCGCCACAGGATCCTGCGACCAAGCGACAAATTCCGCCTGCAACACTTCCCTTTCCCGCAATTGATCGTCCGGATTCATACGCGGATGGGCGAGCATGTCTGACAGACGCTCCAGCCCGCCGCTGAACGAGTGTGTCGGGAGATAAAAGAAAAAGTCGGTGGTGCGCTCTCGAGTGCTGGCATTGACCTGCCCGCCATGCCCTTGCACGTAGGCCATCAGCCCTTCACTTGCAGGAAAACGTTCGGTGCCGAGAAACAACAGATGTTCAAGAAAATGCGCCAGCCCCGGCCAGGCCAGCGGCACGTCGTGGCTACCGGCAGCCACGCGCAACGCGGCGGCGCTGCGCTTCAGGCCGGGCACGTGACGCAGGGTCACGCGCAAGCCATTGGCCAGGGTTTCTGTGTGGGGGCGGGGGTGAGTCGGCGCAGGCATGGGCACTTCCAGAACAGTGAAGTGCCAATGCTAGCGGATTAGCGCTTGTTCAGCGCGTCGTAAAGCTCAGGGCGACGGTCGCTGAGGTAGCGATTGGCGGCGCGGGAGTCGACCATCAACTGTCGATCCAGCTCACCGACGATCAGCGCTTCATCGATACCGGCCTGAGCGCTACGGCTGCCGTCCGGTGCGGCGATGCTGCTTTGGCCGCAATAGTGAATGTCGCCTTCGTGGCCACAGTAGTTCGCGTAGGCCACGTAGCACTGGTTTTCGAAGGCGCGGGCGCGCACCGATACATCGGCGATGAAATCGAACGGAATCATGTTCGCCGTTGGCACCAGAATCAGCTCGGCACCCTCGAGGGCGAGACGACGGGCATTTTCCGGAAACTCGAGGTCGTAGCAGATCAGGAACCCGAGCTTCCAGCCGTTCAGTTCAACCACCGGAAAGTCACCTTCGCCGGGGCTGAACATTGAACGATCAAGATCGCCGAACAGATGCGTCTTGCGGTAATTGCACAGGCGCTCGCCGTTCGAGTCGATCAACTGCACGGCGTTGTAAATCTGTCCGTCGGCGGTGCGCTCGGGATAGCCGTAGAGGATCGCCAGGCCGGCAGCCTTGGCGATCCGGCCGATTTGCTGCGCCCATTCGCCGTTGTAGACCTCGGCCAATGTGCTGACCGCTTCGGCGCCGATGTTGTAGCCGGTCATGAACATCTCCGGCAGCACCAAAAGGTCGGCGCCCTTGGCCTCCATCGCCAGTTGATGCAGGCGTTGCAGGTTGGCGGCGGGGTCCAGTGGCAGCGGTGGACATTGGTAAAGGGCTACACGCATCAGGGATTCCTCTTACTCGGGCAGGGCGATAGGGCCGATGTCTTTGAACACATCACCCGGGCCCGGGTTCGCTTTATGTGTAGAACCGCCGAAGTGCTTCATGATCCCCCACACCGCATTGAGCGAAGTCTGCACCGCGCCTTCGACCCACGCCGGAGTCCACGACACGTCGTCGCCGGCGATGAAAATCCCGCGCTGCTCGGCCGGCATGTCGTCCTGCATGAAGTGTGCGTACATGCGCTGGTTGTAGCGGTAGTGGCCGGGCAAGGCACCCTTGAATGCACCGAGGAAATACGGATCGGCTTCCCACGACACGGTGATCGGATCGCCAATGATCCGCGCAGCGATGTCGACTTTCGGGTAGATCTTTTTCAACGCATTCAGCGCCAGTTCAACGCGTTTTTCTACCGGGTGCGGCAGCATCTTCAGCGCGTCGCTCATCCACGAGTACGACAGGCAGATCACGCCCGGCTTGTCGTCGCCGTTGTCGAACAGGTAAGTGCCACGGGTCAGGCGGTCGGTGAGGGTCATGCTCATCAGGTCGCGGCCGGTTTCCGGATCCTTGTCCTTCCAGAATGGCCGGTCGACCATCACGAAGGTTTTCGACGACTGCATGTAGCGGGTGCGGTCGAGTGCCATCCACATCTTCTGCGAGAACAGAGTTTCGTCGCATTCGATCTGGGTGGTCAGCAGCCAGCTCTGGCAAGTGGTCAGCACGGCAGCGTATTCGCGGGTGTCGCCGTTGTTGTCGGTGACGGCGAAGCGGCCATCCGGCGCGTGGGCGATTTTCTTCACACCGGAACGCGGCGCGCCACGGTGCAGAGATTTCAGGCTGGTGCCTTGCGGCCAGTGCACGCAGCGTTCAGGTACATGGCGCCAGATGCCTTGTGGGACTTGCTCGACACCGCCGACCACCAGATGCTGGTGATCGTCGCAGTTAGTCATCACCACGCGGAAAATTTCCAGCATCGAGTTGGGGAAGTCCGAGTCCCAGCCGCCGGTACCGAAACCGACCTGACCGAACACTTCGCGGTGATGGAACGACAGTTTGGCGAAGGCTTCCGAGGTGGCGACGAAGTCGTAGAACGTGCGGTCGTCCCACAGCGGCACCAAGGTGTTCCACAGCTCTTTGAGGCGTGGTACGTCACGGTCGCGAATCGCTTGCTGGATGTCGGAGAACTGCGAACCGGCCTCCAGCGCATCCGCCCAGGCGTCAGCCACTTCCTGGAACAGTGCAGGAAGATCCGCCAGTTTCTGTGCGTAATGGGTTTTCCCTTCCAGGTCGATCACCGTGCTGCCGGAGGCTGGCGTGAGCGGGTTCGGGAAAGGTTTGGTCTCAAGCCCGAGCTTGTCGACGTAGTGATAGAACGCGGTGGACGACACCGGGAAGCGCATGCCACCGAGTTCGGCGACGATGCCATCGGTGCCGTTGAACGCCTGCGAGCGCAGACGGCCACCCAGCTTGGAGGCCTCGTAAACCACCGGTTTCAGGCCAAGCTTCATCAACTCGTAAGCGGCCACCAGCCCGGCGATGCCGGCGCCGACAATCGCCACTTCAGCGCCGTGATGGTGTTCAGGAATGCTGCCGAGGCCCGCCGGGTGTTCGATCCAGTCGTCAAAAGCGAACGGAAAGTCCGGGCCGAAAATGGTGACTGGTTTATTACCGTCTGCAGGATGGCGATTGTTCTTGTTCATGGCTGACCTTGCTGGCGACCCGACGCGGTATGCGCGTCTGAGTATAGGAAAAGATGCCAGCCATTCTAGGGAGCGTAGAACACGTTAATAAGACTCAAAGTGTCGTCGTTTTGATAATTAATTAAGCAGAGTGACGATGCTTGACTTCACTTCGATCACTGTGGGAGCGGGCTTGCCCGCGATGAGGCCTTCATATTCAACCGAGAAATCCCGGTGAGAAAACTCAAACCGGCTGCCCCCGATCAATCTTGCTACTCAAAATGATCGACGTAGTGGTCTTCTCCACCCCATCCACGCTGCCAATCTGATCCAGCAACTGATCCAGCTGTTCCGGCGAGTCCGTGCGCAACCACGCCACATAATCAAATTCGCCACTCACCGCACACAGTTGCTGCACTTGCGCCATCGCACTCAAACGGCGCAACACCTCTTTGCCGGAGCGCGGCTGAACTTTGATTCCGACATACGCCTGCAGCCCGCCATCGACCACACGCTGACCCAGACGCACGCCATAACCGGTGATGACTTTGGCCTTTTCCAGCCGGGCCAACCGCGAAGTCACCGTGGTGCGCGCAATGCCCAATTGCCGGGCGAGCATGGCCACGCTCTCGCGGGCGTTGATCTGCAGGGCCGCGATCAACTGGCGGTCGATTTCATCGAGTGCGGGGGGGCGGGTGTCTGGCAAGGGCAACTCCTTTGGCGCGGATCAGTGGTTTTTGCATGTTACAGGCTCAATAGCGAGGACGCTGCGGAAGGTCGTGCTCATGTTCGGCACTCAGTGGCACTTCGTGGGCGACGAATTTTCTTCCGCGCGCAGGCAATCTCATGAATGAAAAAGCCCACGCAAAAAAAACCGCCCTTCACGGGCGGTTCAGCATGTGCAGCGGGCGTTGGTTTTTCTCTACGCGCTGGTAGTTATAAGCGTTCTGCCAGCGAATTTGTAGAGTCCAGATGCGGTTCGTCGCGCAGCAACTTGACGCGCCAATCTGTCATCGAACTGTTGTCGATATCCAGACGCTTGAGCCACTGATCTGCTGACCATCCGACCAACCTCAATTCACCCATGTGACTGTTGCCATGCAGCGACCCGACAGACTCGTAGCGAACGGGTTTCAGCAAGTGGTTAATCAGCACATAGGGAGCCGGCTTCAGATCTTCGGCATCGCCGGCGATGTAGGGGTGGGCGCCTGACTGGATGATCACACCTTCGTTGTAGGTATAAAACGCGAAGTGGCTGGCGGGTAGTTGTGCTCGCAGAGCTTCCAGGCCGCCGGCTGACTCCAGGCGTTCATTATCTAAAAGCGTGAGCCAACTGACTGTTTTGATCTTGGCTTGTTTGAAGGTTTTACGACCCGACAGCAAAAACGCGGAGCCTACATCCAGCCCTGGCATACGCGCGGCCATGAAGGCCTCCGTGGGCTGATTGTCATCCTGATTTCCGACAGACAGATTGAACGCATGGCCTGCGTAGCCTTGCTGTGGGTTTATCCGGCGTGCGAATCCATAGAACAGTTTCAAGAAACTCAGCGGATTTTGTTCCTGGAACAACAGCGGTACCGAAAACTCCAGTACACCAATATTGTTGCCCATGTTGGCTTGCCAGGCACGGGGGCCCAAAACACTGAAAAGCCATGGGCTGGCATCTTGGGATTGTTTGCCACTGGTGTAATGGACACTCAGAAAATCGTTCTCCCCCATGGGGCCCATAATTGCGCGCAGATTACGCGCCTGGGCGTATGGGGTGACACGCTCCCCTTGAGGCGGGTTGTCACGCATGAGCCACGTCAAGTGACCATCGGCCAATAGCTGGAACTCGTCAAAGCACTTACACAGTGCCTCTCTAACCAAGGGCGTATGGGCATCCTTGAAATATAGCGTTGCGCGTAAACAAAGAACGGCGCCGATATAGTCCTCCGGGCCACCTTTCATCAGCAAGTTGCCCGGTATCTCCAATACATGGGGCTGTTTGATCAACTCTGCAGCCATGTTGAATGGTTGTTCCATGGGTTACTCCGTTAACTTAATACGCGGGCAGCATGGGGCGCGAGCGTCCTCGGGTCACCACGAACAGGATGGCGCTAGCGATTCCAGCCGCCCACCCCAGCTCTTCATTCGGGATTCTGGATGTCTGCTCTTCCTGATCGCAGTCACAATCTTTGGGCCCCATTATCACTACCTTCTGCTCACTGCCAGCGATCCTCTCGTAAGCCTGAGCCTGCTCGGGATCTTCCTTGTCGGGGGGAAACTTCATCTCCACCAATACCTTGATGTTTGATTGGGTCGGCACACCGCTCGGGTTATTCAGTACCAGCACATCGGGTCGGCGAATCATGCCAGTGTCAGCCTCGAACGGTGGATGATCCGGGTCCAGATGCCAGTACTTCCTGATCCAGCCCGGAATCCAGCCATGCGGTTGAGTACCTGTCTGGCTATCCATGATCGGCTGTGGAGGGTCTTTGGTCATGTCGTAACTGACTTCCGGCTTATAGGGGCTTCGCCCTTGCAGAATTTCGTCCAGTTCGAGCAGACGCTGAGCTACGCAGGCCTGTTTGAGGCTTTTCTTGCCGTCTGTGCTGATGTTCGGCTTGGTGCGGCAATAACACATCGCCGAGCAAAGTACCTTCCGGTCTCGCGGATCGAGTTTGGGCTCCAGGACGCTGACAGGGTTCATCTGACCATCTGGTTTCATGCCACCTTGGGATACTGACGGTTCAGTCATTGCTTTCACCAGGCACGAGGTCGATGTGAAGGGTTTGCGGCGATTTATCCTTGACCCAACAAGTCATGCCCTCGGAATCAGTAGTGTCGAAGAGGCTGGTGCCAGAGGAGGACCACACTTTGACCTTGCGGCCAGCCATGGGCTTGCCTGTTTCCTGGTTGATCAGTTGAAAGCGCCCGGAGAACGGTGCGGGTAGAGACGGGATCGGGATGAAAGGGGCGGGAGTATGCGTGTCGCCGATGATGATTGTGCTCGCACCTTGAATGACCGGCGCACCATGGTCGGTGACACTGCCAAGCATGGCGGCGGGTTGGCCATTGATGAAAACAGTAGAGGACACTCCTGAAACAATGTGGCCGCCGCAAGCGGTGGCGTCGTTCATTCGTGCGGCCTGCAGGCCTTCGAATATGACATCCGGTGAACCCGAAACGATGGGGTTTGTTCCATGCCCGGGCAAAGGGCAGGCGGTCGGATCGGTAACGCGTGCAGCAGGTTTACCACTCATTTTGCGAATCCTTGCAAAAGGGCGATTGCGGCGCAACGTTCGGCAGGCCTCAAGTCCGATTGCCGCAAGTGAGCCAGTATCAACTGTCGCGAAGCAACTGCCAGGGCCGCGCTTTGGTTAAAGGCCGCCCTCATGGAAGCAGAAGCCCTCGCCTTTTAGCAAATGCGTTTTACTGGTGGAGTGCGACTGCTGGCTCACTTGTGTAGGGATGAGGTGTCGGTCGCAGTATCTGGACGGATTATGGACGGAACGCGTTTTTTGCAATCCGGTTGGCCGATTTTTCAAATGCCAGAAACGACGAAAGCCACGTAATACGTGGCTTTCAAAGTGGTGGGCCCACACGGACTTGAACCGTGGACCAAAGGATTATGAGTCCTCTGCTCTAACCAACTGAGCTATAGGCCCTCAGTAGGCCGCGGATTATAGCGATGGTTTCTCGGCTGTGCTATCCGAATAATCCGATACGGTTACACGAAGAAACGTTGCCGCGAACTCTTCCGGCGGTAAAGGCAGGCTGACGATGTAGCCCTGGATCTGTTCGCAGCCTTCGGCGGCGAGGAATTGTTGTTGTGCCTGGGTTTCCACGCCCTCGGCAATCACAGTGAATTGCATGCTCCGGCCCAGCGCGATGATGGCGCGCACAATCGCCGCGTCGTGGGGGTCGTCGGGCAGTCCGCGGACGAAAGACTGGTCGATTTTGAGGATGTCCAGCGGCAGGCGCTTGAGGTAGCTGAGTGAGGAATAACCTGTGCCGAAGTCATCGATTGCCAGTTGTACGCCAAGGTGTTTGAGTTGGTGCAGCACCGCCAGCGCCTCTTCGGCCTGACTCATGATGAAATTCTCGGTAATTTCCAGTTGCAGTAAATCGGGCCTCAGGCGGTTTTCCTTGAGCAGTTGCTCGATACGTCCGAGCAGGTTCGGCTGACGCAGTTGCGCGCCTGCGAGGTTGACGGACAGCGGCCCAAGGCTGTCGTAGACCTGACTCCACTCGAACATTTGTCGGCATGCGGTCTCCAGCACCCAGTCGCCGATCTGCAGGATCATGCCGTTTTCTTCGGCCAGTGGAATGAAGTGCTCCGGTGGCACCTCGCCAAAGGTCGGGTGCCGCCAGCGGATCAGTGCTTCGGCACCGACCAGACTGTGATCGTCGAGGCTGATTTTCGGTTGGTAGTAGAGGAACAGTTCATCGCGTTCGATCGCCCGACGCAGTTCGTGCTCCAGTGCCACGCGTTCGATGGCCTGTGCGGTGAGGTCGCGGGTGTAGCTTTCGACCCGGTTGCGGCCCTTGGCTTTGGAGCGGTACATCGCCGCGTCGGCGTTTTTTACCAAAGTGGCCACGTCGCAGCCGTCGCGCGGGTAGAGGCTGGTGCCGATGCTGGCACTGATGAAAAATTCGTGTTCGCCGGCCTGGAAGGGCGCGCCGAAGCAATTGAGCAGTTTCAGCGCGATGTTATCGGCGTCGCTGGCCTGCTGCAGGCCGGGCAACAGAATGATGAACTCATCACCACCCAGGCGGGCGACGGTGTCGATGTCGCGCAGCTGTTCTTTCAGGCGCACCGCGATGCCTTTGAGCAGCAGGTCGCCGACCGGATGACCAAGGCTGTCGTTGATGTGTTTGAAGCGATCGAGGTCGAGAAACAGCACGGCACCCTGGCCGCCGTTTTCTTGCTGACTGTTCAGCGCCATCAACAAACGGCTTTCGAATAGCGTCCGGTTGGGCAGGCCCGTGAGCGGGTCATGGTGAGCCTGATAGTCGAGTTTGGCCTGGGCGTGCTTGAGGCTGGAGATGTCGGCAAACACGGCGACAAAGTGGGTGATGAACTTGTCGCGGTTGCGCACGGCGCTGATGGTCAGCCAGCTTGGGTACAGCTCGCCGTTCTTGCGTCGATTGGATATCTCGCCTTGCCAGTGACCTTCGTCGGTCAACTGGTGCCACATCGCCGCATAAAACGCGCTGTCGTGCAGGCCGGAGGCGAGCAGGCGCGGGGTGTGGCCGAGGGCTTCGCTTTCGGTGTAGCCGGTGATCTCGGTGAAAGCCCGGTTGACGGCGCTGATGTGCTGCTGGGTGTCGGTGATCAACACGCCTTCTGCAGTGCTTTCGAATACCGTCGCGGCCTGTTGCAGCTTTTCCTGCATCAGATGACGTTCGGTGATGTCGCGGGCGATGGTCAGCATGCAGTCTTCGTCGCCAATCGGTAGCGGCCGGGCGGATACTTCGCAGAGGCGGATCTGCCCGTCGCTACGGCGAATATGGCAGCTGAAATCGCGGACGAAACCGTCACGGTGCAGCAGGTCGAGCATCTGTTTGCGTTCGTTGAGGTTGACCCAGATCCCCAGGTCCAGCGCCGAGCGATCGACCGACATGGCACTGTTGAACCCGGTGATGCGGCTGAAGCCTTCGTTGACCTCCAGTAGCAAACCGTCGCTCTGGCGCGACAGCAGCAGGCCGTCCGGTGAGGCATGAAAGGCCTTGGCAAACTTCTCTTCCGAGGTTTGCAGTTGCTGCTGGGTTTCCTTGAGTTGAGTGATGTCGCGCACTACCACCACCAGCGCTGGCGTGGTGTCGAGGTCGAAGGGTTCGGCGGAAATCAGGCCGGTAAACACCTGACCGTTGTTGCGGCGAAAGGGCATCTCCAGGTTACGGATGCTGCCGGCCTGCAAACGCTGCAGCAGGCCCGGGCCCACGCCGGGAATGCCCCAGATGTTCAGCTCGGTGGCTGTCTGGCCGATGATCTCTTCTGCTTTCAGTCCGATCTGTTCCTCGAAGGCTTCGTTGACCTCCAGCAGGCAGCCGTCGGACAGGCGCGCGATCACCAGAATGTCCGGGCATTGCTGGAAGACCGAGGCGAATTTCTGCTCCGATAGCCGCAACGCTTCTTCGGTGCGCTTGGTTTCGCTGATGTCGATCATCAACCCGCGCATCACGGGCTCATGGCCGTGCTCGATCAGGCTGACAATATCGCGTACCCACAAGCAGCGACCATCGGCGGTGATTACCCGGTAATCGAGGCTGTGATCGCGTCCGGCCAGCACTTCGTGGTCGCAGAAGCTTTGAGCGCGGGTCAGGTCGGCTGGATGGATGATGTTGCGCCAGAACCCCGGAATCAACCAATGCGACAGTGGATAACCGAGCAGATCTTCAGCATGAGGCGAGACGTAGCTGTAGGTGAAGTCGCTCATCCGCGCTTCCCAGGCGATGGCCGACAGGCTCTCTACCAGGCCGCGGTAGTGATACTCGCTGCTGCGCAGTTCCTGTTCGAGGTCGATGCGTCGGGCAATTTCCGAACTCAAGCGCCGGTTGATGCGGATGACCACTGCCAGAATAATCATCAGCAGGAGCAGGCCGGGCAGGCCGTAGATCAACAGATCTGACCACAATGTCCGATGATCGAGGACGTTGCCCACCCAGTGTTCCTGGATGCTGCTGATTTCGTCTGGGCTCATGTCGGCCAGGACTTTGTCCAGAATTCCCACCAGCATTTTGTTTTCGCGCGGCACGCCCATTGCCAATTGATAGCGGTAAGGCGTTTCACCGCTGACATACAGGCCATCGAGCTTGAGCTGGCGCAGGCTCCAGACGCTGGAGGCGAGGTCGCCGACCACGGCGTCCACTTCGTCGGTCGCGAGCGCCTGCAGTGCCGAGCTGACGTTGGGCATGGCGACCAGATTCAGGTCTGGATGGTTCGTGCGCAGGAGTTCGTGCGGCGCGTAGTTTTCCACCACGGCGATTTTCAGACCGTACAGATCTTCGAGTTTGCGCGGTTGGGCGCCGCCGACGTGGGCCAGAATGACGATCGGGAAGTCGAGATAGGGACGAGTGAATGACAGGTAGCTCTGGCGTTCCGGGGTGGACATGATGCCCGGCAGCAGGTCGATCTTGCCTGCTTTGACCTGCTCCAGCACCACCGTCCAGCTCACCGGCTCAATGGGTGTGAGTTTGATCGCCAGCCGTTGGCGAATCACATCGATATAGTCCGCCGCGAGCCCCTGATAACGAGCCTGATCATCGCGAAACTCGAAGGGCGGCCACGACGCGTCAACACCCAGGCGCAAGTCCGGATGAGCCGCCAGCCAGCTACGTTCTTCATCGGTCAGAGTCAGCGCGTCAGCCGTTGCGGTCCAGATCATCAGTGACAGCAAAAAAAGCACGGACGCCAATCTGGGCATAACGCTCTCGTTATGGCTCGGGGATGATTGTTTCGAGTGTAGACGGGGTATGCGGGGGAGGGGCGTTGCGAGGAATTTAATCTGCCATATAAACAAAACCCCCGGCCTGGGCCGGGGGTTCTGGTATCACTCGTCGAGGAAGGAGCGCAAATGCTCGCTTCGCGTCGGGTGGCGCAGCTTGCGCAGCGCCTTGGCTTCGATCTGACGGATCCGCTCACGCGTTACGTCAAACTGTTTGCCCACTTCTTCGAGCGTATGGTCGGTGTTCATGTCGATACCGAAACGCATGCGCAGTACTTTGGCTTCACGGGCAGTGAGGCCGGACAGCACTTCGCGAGTCGCTTCTTTCAGGCTCTCAACAGTGGCGACATCGATTGGCGACTGCATGGTCGAGTCTTCGATGAAGTCACCCAGATGGGAGTCTTCGTCATCACCGATCGGGGTTTCCATGGAGATCGGCTCTTTAGCGATCTTCAATACCTTGCGGATCTTGTCCTCAGGCATTTCCATGCGTTCGCCCAGCTCTTCCGGGGTCGGTTCGCGACCCATTTCCTGCAACATCTGCCGGGAAATGCGGTTGAGCTTGTTGATCGTCTCGATCATGTGCACCGGAATACGGATGGTGCGGGCCTGGTCGGCGATCGAGCGAGTGATCGCCTGACGGATCCACCAAGTGGCATAAGTCGAGAACTTGTAACCACGACGGTATTCGAACTTGTCCACCGCTTTCATCAGGCCGATGTTGCCTTCCTGGATCAGATCGAGGAATTGCAGGCCGCGGTTGGTGTACTTCTTGGCGATCGAGATCACCAGACGCAAGTTGGCTTCAACCATCTCTTTCTTCGCGCGGCGGGCCTTGGCCTCACCGATCGACATGCGACGGTTGATGTCCTTGATTTCCGCGATGGTCAGACCGGTCTCGGTTTCCAGTGCAATCAGCTTCTGCTGGCAACGGATGATGTCCGGCTGAACACGGCCAATGGCTTCGGCGTACTTGCTCTTGCCTTTGGCCAGGGCGTCGGACCAGCTTTCGTCGACTTCGTTACCCGGGAACTGACGCAGGAAATCAGTGCGTGGCATACGTGCATCACGTACGCACAGTTGCATGATCGCGCGCTCTTGCTGACGCAGACGATCCAGGGCGCCGCGAACACGCTCGACCAGGCCTTCGAATTGCTTCGGTACCAGTTTGATCGGCATGAACAGCTCGGCCAATGCCAGCAACTCGGCAATCGCTGCCTTGTTGTTGCGACCGTGCTTTTTCAGCGCCTTGCGAGTGATCTCCATCTGATCGGACACAGCGCCGAAACGCTGGGCAGCGATGACCGGATCCGGACCACTTTCGGCTTCTTCTTCGTCATCGGAAGATTCGGCTTCTTCGTCGTCGGTGTCGTCGTCGGCTTTCGCCGCTTTCGCTTCGATCGGCGGCGGCACTTCGGCAGGCGGCGCAATGCCGTCGTCCGGGTCGATATAACCGCTCAGGACGTCGGACAGGCGACCACCCTCGGTGGTGACGCGAGTGTACTCGGAGAGAATATGGTCGACCGTGCCAGGGAAGTGCGCGATTGCGCTCATCACTTCACGGATGCCTTCTTCGATACGTTTGGCGATTTCGATTTCGCCTTCACGAGTCAGAAGCTCGACCGTACCCATCTCACGCATGTACATGCGCACCGGGTCAGTGGTGCGACCGATATCGGTCTCCACCGCTGCCAACGCAGCGGCTGCTTCTTCCGCAGCGGCCTCGTCGGTATCGGCGTCGGCCAACATAAGGGCGTCCGCATCCGGAGCACTCTCGTGTACGGGGATCCCCATGTCGTTAATCATGCGGATGATGTCTTCCACCTGCTCCGGATCTGAAATATCCTCGGGCAGGTGGTCGTTGACCTCGGCGTAAGTCAGATACTTCTGCTCACGACCCAGTTTGATCAACTCAATAATACGAGACTGCTGTTGCGCTTTTCCGGACATAACACCCTATCCACTGAAGGTCTTGGCGGGCAAAAAACAAGCCGAGGATTATACCTGAGCTATGACCTCACGCGCCAGTTGAGGTCGGGTTTGATGCGGAAACATTGCGACTTAGAAGGTCGCGCAGTTGATTTTTCTCTTCCAGGCTCAGTTCGCTTTGACGCGCTTTCCTGAGCAGTTGTTCCAGATTTCGCTCGCGTTGGCGGGCTGACAAGCTAGTAATGGTGTCGAAAAACTGTTGTTCAAGGTTATCTCCGTCAATCAGCCATTCCTTTTCTGCCAGTGCCTTGAGCAATCGACCCTGTTCAGTGCCGTGCCATCGCGCGATCAATTGAAATGAGTTTAGCTTGGGATTCTTCTGTACGGCTTCGAGCAACGCCACAAGCAGCTGGGCGTTGGTCTGATTTTCGTCCGCAATGTGCCCGGCATCTTCGACGCGCTCGGCCAGTTGCGGGTGATGAAGCAGTGTGCGCAGGGCGGTCAGGGTCGGTGACTCGACGCCGATTGGCGTTCGTGGGCGTTGCTGATCACGATCGCCGCCGCGCTTGCCGTTCTTGTCCCAGGGTTTCTTGTCCCACTTCTTGCCGCCGGCACCGGGTTTCTTCGGAGTCCATTCCTGCTGCGGCACATACATGTCCTGTGCCTGCGGCTGATGGTAGTCGCTGTAGTCCGGCATTGCGTCGTAATCGATGCCCGGATCGTAGGCGGGCGGCGCTTCCTGCGGCGCACTTTGCGCGAGCTGACTGACGGTCTCGCTGCTCAGGCCGGTAATTTCGGTCAGGCGCTGGCGCATCAGGATGCGCAGGTTGGCGCCCGGCACTTTGTCGATCAACGGTGCGGCGAGGGTGGCCATGTGGGCCTTGCCTTCGAGCGAGCGCGGGTCAGCTTCTTCCGTCAGTTGCTGGAAAAAGTAATCTGCCAATGGCTGCGCGTGCTGATTGATTCGCGCCTTGAACGCGTCAGTGCCCTCGGCGCGCACCAGGGTATCCGGGTCTTCGCCTTCGGGCAGAAACAGGAAGCGCGCACGGCGGCCGTCCTGCAGGCTTGAAAGTGTTGCTTCCAGTGCGCGCCACGCCGCATTGCGGCCGGCCTGGTCGCCGTCGAAGCAGAACAATACGTTCGGGACGACCCGGAACAGGCGCTTCAAGTGTTCTTCGCTGGTCGCGGTGCCCAGTGTCGCGACGGCATTCTTCAAGCCTTGCTGGGCAAGGGCGATGACGTCCATATAACCTTCAACGACGATGATTTCATCGAGGTTGCGGTTGTTCTTGCGCGCTTCATAAAGGCCGTAGAGTTCCTGGCCTTTATGGAATACCGGGGTTTCCGGTGAGTTCAGGTATTTCGGCTTGTCGTCGCCCAGTACGCGACCGCCGAAAGCGATGATGCGCCCCCGGGTATCGCGGATCGGGAACATCACGCGATCGCGAAAGCGGTCATAGCGTTTGCCGGTTTCGGCGTTTTCGATCAGCAGGCCGGCATCAATCATGGCTTTTTGCTGAAGCGTGTCGCTGCTCAAGTGTTTGAACAGGTTGTCCCAGCCGGGCGGAGCAAAGCCGAGGCCGAAATCCCGGGCGATCTCGCCAGTCAGGCCGCGGCCTTTCAGATAGTCCACCGCGGCTTTGCGCGATGGATGGCTCTTGAGTGCCTGACGATAAAAGTCGGCGGCAGCGGTGAGCAGCGGATACAGTGGCGAATCTGTCGGCTGGCGCGGTTTGTGGGCGCGGCCGCTTTCTTCGCGGGGGATTTCCATGCCGGCGGCCTTCGCCAGATCTTCGACTGCCTGGGGGAAATCCAGGTTGTCGTGATCCATGAGGAAGCCGAGGGCGTTGCCGCCAGCGCCGCAACCGAAACAGTAGTAGAACTGTTTGTCGGGACTGACGCTGAAGGACGGGGTTTTTTCTTTGTGAAACGGGCAACAGGCGGTGTAGTTCTTGCCGGCCTTCTTCAATTGCACGCGCGAGCTGACCACGTCGACGATGTCGGTGCGGTTCAGCAGGTCGTCAATGAAGCTCTGGGGAATCAGCCCGGCCATGGCGTTCTCGTCGTCTGCGCTGTGAATAGTCCGAAACGAAGGGCTGTCGGACGCGGGTCGTTACTGTAGGCGCGCAAAAAATGCGGCTCGACCGGTGTCGTCTGCGTGATCGCTGTCGGGAAGTGTATCTGCCGAAAATCCACTGACGTTAGTACTCATCAGCCTTCGACTATTTGAAAGTGTTGCGCTGAATCCGCTGACGGCCGGTTAAGGGCCTCGGATAGCTCAATAAAGCGGGCACGCATTCAGGTGCCTTGGGCTGATCGTCGTAAGAGGAATCAGTGGGTGTGCTCGTCAGTAGCCTTGAAAGGCTCGTCAGAAAAGACGTGCACCGCTGGCAAAAGAGCCAGGTCTGACGCGTGAAGCAGATTTGTCTCGGTCGCGTCTGCGGCTTCGACGGTGAAGCATCAAGCGTTTTACGCAAATGCCATTAGCCCGGCTGAAGGCCGGGCTTAGGCAAGAAGCTTGCTACGAACGTCTGTGTATTAGTACAGACGAACGGCGCGGCGCTGTTCGCGCTGAACTTTCTTGGCGTGACGCTTAACAGCGGCTGCTGCTTTGCGCTTACGCTCGGAAGTTGGCTTCTCGTAAAATTCGCGGCTACGAACTTCAGCCAGTACACCGGCTTTTTCGCAGGAGCGCTTGAAACGACGCAGAGCTACGTCGAAGGGTTCGTTCTCTTTAACTTTGACGGCTGGCATCCAGAGCTACCTTCATTCATTACCGGGGGCAACATCCTCGCGGCAAAAGAGCACTTGAAGACGTCGGTTTTTAAGGGTTGCGGATGTTAACCCCTCATCGCTCGGAATGCAAAGCCTCTGATCGAAAACCGCTGGTCGGGGCATCACGTGGCGACTATTATGCGCGCCTTCGAATTCAGCCTAAACAAGGCGCAAACCCATGCTAGTACTGGGATTAGAAACCTCCTGCGACGAAACCGGTGTCGCATTATATGACAGTGAACGCGGCTTGCTGGCCGATGCATTGTTCAGCCAGATCGACCTGCACCGCGCTTATGGCGGTGTGGTGCCGGAGCTGGCTTCGCGTGACCACGTCAAGCGCATGCTGCCCTTGATCCGTCAGGTGTTGGCCGAGGCTGACTGTGTGCCGACCGAGATCGACGCGATTGCTTATACCGCAGGTCCTGGCCTGGTCGGAGCGCTGTTGGTCGGTGCTTCCTGCGCGCAGGCGCTGGCGTTTGCCTGGGGCATTCCGGCGCTGGGCGTGCACCACATGGAAGGCCATCTGCTGGCGCCAATGCTGGAGCCAAAACCGCCGGAATTCCCGTTCGTCGCTTTGTTGGTCTCCGGCGGTCATACGCAGTTGGTTCAGGTCGACGGCATCGGCCAATACACGTTGCTCGGCGAGACCCTCGACGACGCGGCGGGCGAAGCCTTCGACAAAACCGCAAAGATGATGGGCCTCAATTACCCGGGCGGACCGGAAATCGCCAAGTTGGCAGAGAAGGGCGTCGCCGGAAGTTTCACCTTCCCGCGTCCGATGTGTGATCGCCCGGGTCTGCAATTCAGCTTCAGTGGTCTGAAAACCTCTGCTCTCAACGCCTGGCAGCAGTGCGTCAGCGCCGGTGACGACAACGAGCAAGCCCGTTGCGACATCGCGCTGGCGTTCCAGCAGGCTGTGGTGGAGACTTTGACCATCAAGTGCAAGCGCGCCCTGATACAGGCGGGCATGAAACGTCTGGTGATCGCTGGCGGCGTCAGCGCCAACAAGGCATTGCGTGCTTCGCTGGAGAAAATGCTCGGTGACATGAAAGGCGATGTGTTTTATGCCCGTCCCGAGTTTTGCACTGACAATGGCGCGATGATCGCGTTTGCGGGTTGTCAGCGTCTGCAGGCCGGTCAGCAGGAAAGTCTGGCGATCAGCGTGCAGGCGCGCTGGCCGATGGAACAGTTGTCGGCGTTGTAATGAGCGGCGCTCATGAACGGTATTTAAAAATGCCGTTCGCGCCCGGCAAACAGGTCGCGTAGATTGCCGCGGTGGCGCCAGACGATCAGCAGCGTCAATGCGCTCATCGGTAACAGCGCTTCCGGTTCCTGCCAGGCGAGCAACGGCAGGGTCAGTGGCGTGGCGATCAGCGCCGCCAGCGAGCTGGTGCGGGTCAGGTAGAACGTCAGCAGCCAGGCGCATATGGCCAGCAGCGCGGCGGGTGGATACAGGCCCAGCAGCATACCGGCGGCAGTGGCAACGCCCTTGCCGCCACGAAAACGGAAGTACAGCGGGAACAGGTGACCGATCACGGCGCACACGCCGATCCAGGCCTGATCCTGCAGCGAAAGGCCCGCAGCCGCTGCGATCAGCACCGGCAGCAAGCCTTTGCACAGATCACCGAGCAGGGTCAGGATCGCCAGTTTGCGACCGGCCAGGCGCAGCATGTTGGTGGCGCCGGCATTGCCCGAGCCACTCATTCGCGGATCCGGATTTCCGGTCAGGCGGCTGAGCAAAATGGCGAAGGACAGCGAGCCGAGCAGGTAGGCGATAATCGCCAGTAACCAAAACATGCTAACTATTCCGGGCGAGGACGCCCTGATTCTAACGGCGCATTGCGCCCTTGTCGTGCAGCGGAGAAAAGTGCTTGGACAGAGTGTTTATCGAGGGCCTGGAAGTTGACACCGTGATCGGTGCCTACGACTGGGAGCGCGGCATCCGACAGTGCCTGCGCCTTGATCTGAGCTTCGCCTGGGACAATCGCCCGGCCGCCGCCGGTGACGATCTCACTCTGGCGCTCGACTACGCCAGCGTTTCCACGCGCATCCAGGCGTTTGCCGAGCAGGCGCAATTCCAGTTGGTCGAGACTTTTGCCGAGCGTCTGGTTGAAGTGCTGATGACGGAATTCAAGATTACCTGGATCCGCCTGAAGCTGACCAAGCCCGGCGCTGTGCCGGCCGCCAAGGGTGGTGTGGGCGTGGAGATCGAGCGCGGATGTCGCTGACGCAGGTGTATCTCGGGCTCGGTAGCAATATCGAGCGCGAACCCCATTTGCGCGCCGGTCTCGATGCGCTGGCCACGTTTCTGGTGGATATCCGCTGTTCGGCAGTGTTCGAAAGCCAGCCGGTGGGGATCAAGAGTGGGCCGTTCTTCAACTTCGTGGTGTCGGCGTATACCGATTTGCCGTTGATGGAACTGGATCGGCGCTTGAAGTTCATCGAGGCGGACAATGGGCGCTATGCGCCGGAGCGTAAGGGTTTGCCGCTGGATATCGACGTGCTGCTGTATGGCGATCTGGTGGGTAACTTCGACGGTCTGGTCCTGCCGCGGGCGGAAATCCTGAAAAATGCTTTTGTGCTGTGGCCGCTGTCGCTGATTGCGCCGGATCGTGTGCATCCGGGCGTGGGAAAAAGCTTCGCGGTGTTGTGGGCCGAGGCGCAGATTGATCAGGTATTGGCGCCAGTAGCGTTCGAGTGGCGTGGCGAACAGTTAACCCCGCCGAATCTTTAAAGCAAAAGATCGCAGCCTGCGGCAGTTCTTACAGGGAAATGCAATATCCCCATGTAGAAGCTGCTGAAGGCTGCGATCTTTTGATCTTGCTTCAAGCGTTTTCTTTGTAAGCCTTCAGCGCCCTGAGCCGCTCACGCTTCAGCGCCTCGCCCAGCTCTGGCCCTTTGAATCCCTTCTCCAGCAAAGGCTGCACCGCGACTTCCCGCGCAGCCTTGGCAGCGCCACGCAGATAATCTGCCTGTGGATAACTTCTCTGCTCGAGCCCTTTGCGCCCGCGCGCATCCATCTCGCAGGCAGCAATGAATTCTTCAAAGCGCTGCGGCCGACGATACACATCAAAACTCTGCAGTAATTCCAGCAGCGTCGAAGCTTTCAACTCCAAGGCGCGATGTCCATGGGTATGGTACTGGCCGACCAGTAGCGCCAGCTCCTGACAGTCCTTCGGCGCCTTGAAGCGCTCGTTGACCGCTTTGATCAGCTTCAACCCTTTGTGCTCGTGGGCAATGTGCCGAGGCCATTCTTCTTTGGGCGTAAGGCCCTTGCCGAGGTCGTGCAGCAGGCAGGCCCAGCGCACGGTCAGCGGTTGTTTGTGCAGCGCTGACTGCTCCAGGACGCTCAAGGTGTGGATGCCGCTGTCGATTTCCGGGTGATGGATTTCCGGTTGCGGCACGCCAAACAACGCATCGACTTCCGGCATCAGCACTTTCAGCGCTGCGCATTGACGCAGAACCTCGATGAATACCTGCGGCTGATCTTCCATCATTGCCCGGGAGATTTCCTTCCAGCTACGTTCGGCAGTCAGTGCTTCCAGTTCGCCGGATTCGCTGAGCTGACGCATCAGCTCCATGGTCTCGGGCGCGACGGTAAAGCCCAGTCCGGCATAGCGGGCAGCGAAGCGAGCAACGCGCAGCACACGCAAGGGATCTTCGGCGAACGCCGGGGAAACGTGGCGAAGAATTCGATCTTCTAGGTCGCGCTGGCCGTGATACGGATCGGTCAGGTTCTGCTGATCGTCCTCGGCCATGGCGTTGATGGTCAGGTCGCGGCGGATCAGGTCTTCTTCAAGCGTTACTTCGGGGCTGGCGTGAAAGGTGAAACCGCCGTACCCACGACCGCTCTTGCGTTCGGTGCGGGCGAGGGCATATTCCTCGCCGCTTTTGGGGTGAAGGAATACCGGGAAATCCGCGCCGACCGGGCGATAGCCCTGCGCGAGCATTTCCTCGGTGCTGGCGCCGACGACGACCCAGTCGATATCGGTGACCGGTTTGCCCAGCAGGCGATCACGTACCGCACCGCCGACCTTATAAATCTGCATAAAAAACCTCCGTTAGCCCGACAGGATAACCCTTGCGTCGGACTTTCGGAGGCCAGAACCGGATCAAAGATGAATGACGGCCAGGTCGAGCCGACCGTAATCCCCTTCGCTGTGTTCGCTACGTGGCGGAACGTGATGGGTTTTCATGATCTGGTCGCCCTGCAGGGTTTCCAGATGAATATCGAAGCCCCACAGGCGATGCAGATGTTTGAGCACCTCGTCGGTGGAGTCGCCCAAAGGTTTGCGGTCGTGTTGCTGGTGGCGCAGGGTTAGAGACCGATCACCGCGACGATCAATGCTGTAAATCTGCACGTTCGGCTCACGATTGCCGAGGTTGTACTGCGCTGCGAGGGTTTCGCGGATGATCCGGTAACCGGTTTCATCGTGGATTGCCGGTACCAGCAGATCGTCTTTCTGGTCGTCATCAAGGATGCTGAACAGTTTCAGGTCGCGGATTACCTTGGGTGACAGGTACTGCAGGATGAAACTCTCGTCCTTGAAGCTGCTCATGGCGAACTTGATGGTCGACAGCCAGTCGGTTCCGGCAATGTCCGGGAACCAGTGACGGTCTTCGTCAGTGGGCTCTTCACACATGCGCCGGATGTCACGGTACATGGCAAAGCCCAGCGCGTAGGGGTTGATGCCGCTGTAGTAGGGGCTGTCAAAACCTGGCTGGAACACCACGCTGGTGTGCGAGGTCAGGAATTCCATCATGAAACCGTCGGTGACCAGGCCTTCGTCATACAGGTCGTTCATCAGCGTGTAGTGCCAGAACGTTGCCCAGCCCTCGTTCATCACCTGAGTCTGGCGTTGTGGATAGAAATACTGGGCGATCTTGCGCACGATCCGCACAATCTCGCGCTGCCACGGTTCGAGCAACGGCGCGTGTTTCTCGATGAAATACAGGATGTTTTCCTGCGGTTCAGCGGGGAAGCGCGCGTTGTCCTTGTCGCTGTATTTGTCTGCGCCTTTGGGAATCGTGCGCCACAGATCGTTGATCTGCTTCTGCATGTGTTCTTCGCGATCCTTCTGCCGGCGCCGTTCTTCCTCGGCGGAAATCGGATAGGGGCGCTTGTAGCGATCGACGCCGTAGTTCATCAAGGCGTGGCAGGAGTCGAGCAAGTCTTCCACGGCATCGATGCCGTGGCGCTCCTCGCATTGCATGATGTACTGCTTGGCGAACACCAGGTAATCGATGATCGAACTGGCATCGGTCCAGGTGCGAAACAGGTAATTGCCCTTGAAGAAGCTGTTGTGGCCATAGCACGCATGCGCCACCACCAACGCCTGCATGCAGATGGTGTTTTCTTCCATCAGATAAGCGATGCACGGATCGGAGTTGATCACGATTTCGTAGGCCAGCCCCATCTGTCCGCGACTGTAGGATTTCTCGGTGCTGAGGAAGTGTTTGCCGTAGGACCAGTGGTGGTAACCCAGCGGCATGCCCACCGAGGCGTACGCATCCATCATTTGCTCGGCGGTAATCACTTCGATCTGGTTGGGGTAAGTATCCAGCGCATAACCGGCCGCGATACGGGCGATTTCGCGGTCGTAGGTCTGGATCAGCTCGAACGTCCATTCGGAGCCAGTGGAAATGGGTTGGCGCTTCTGCTCTTTGGCGGTCATGTCACTAACCTGCGCTGGAAGAGTTCACGGAAGACCGGATAGATATCCCCGGCCGAGACCAGTTGCTGCTGGGCAAACGTGTCGGAAAAGGCTTCGGCGATGCGTTCGTATTCGTACCAGAGGGCCTGGTGTTCGCGCGGGGTGATCTCCACATAAGTGTAGTACTGCACAAACGGCATGATCTGGTTGATCAGAATGTCGCGGCAGATCGGTGAGTCGTCGTTCCAGTTGTCACCGTCGGAAGCCTGCGCGGCATAGATGTTCCACTCGTTGCTCGGATAGCGCTCGGCCATGATCTCCTGCATCAGTTTCAGCGCACTGGAGACGATGGTGCCGCCGGTTTCCCGCGAATAGAAAAACTCCTCTTCATCTACTTCCCGGGCACTGGTGTGGTGGCGGATGAATACCACGTCGATCTTGTCGTAGTTACGCTTCAGGAACAGGTACAACAGGATGAAAAAGCGTTTGGCGATGTCCTTGGTCGCCTGGGTCATGGAGCCGGAGACGTCCATCAGACAGAACATCACCGCTTTCGAACTGGGGTTGGGCTGTTTGATCAGCAGGTTGTATTTCAAATCGAAAGTGTCGAGAAACGGCACGCGATGGATGCGCGCACTGAGTTTTTCGATTTCGGCCTCGAGTTCCTGAATATCGCCGAAGTTGTCCGGCTCTTCGCGTCTCAGACGCTCCAGTTCTTCTTTGACTTCGCGCAGTTTCGCCCGGCTGCTGCCGGACAGGGCGATGCGCCTTGCATGCGCCGAGCGCAAGGTGCGGATGATGTTGATCCGTGACGGATTGCCTTCGTTGCTGATCCCGGCGCGTACGGTTTTGAAGGTGTCGGTGCCGCTGAGGTTGCGTTTGACCAGATTGGGCAGTTCGAGGTCTTCGAACATGAATTCGAGGAATTCTTCCTGGGTGATCTGGAAGACAAACTCATCCATGCCCTCGCCGGAGTTGCCGGCCTTGCCCGGTCCGCGTCCGCCGCCACCACCCGGTGGTCGGGCGATGTGTTCGCCGGCAGTAAACTCCTTGTTACCCGGATGAACCACGGTCTGCTTACCGCCGCGGCCATGGTGAAGCACCGGTTCGTCGATGTCGCGACCGGGAATGCTGATCTGCTCGCCGTGTTCCATATCGGTAATGGAGCGCCGGCTGACCGCCTCTTCGACAGCCTTTTTGATGTGGTCACGGTAACGCCGCAGGAAGCGCTGACGGTTCACCGTGCTCTTGTTCTTGCCATTGAGACGTCGGTCGATCACATAGCTCATAGACCCCTCCGGGGAGCTTCAAGTCATAAGCTTCAAGCTGCAAGTGAAAGCTATCCCGTCCTCGAGATCGGTTTTTGCTGTTCTCTTGCAGCTTGTCGCTTGAAGCTTGCAGCTGCTTTATTGCGATTTGCGGACCCGTAGGTACCATTCGGAAAGAAGCCGTACCTGTTTGTCGGTGTAGCCGCGTTCGACCATTCGTGTAACGAAGTCGTTGTGTTTCTGCTGATCCTCTTTGCTGGCCTTGGCGTTGAAGCTGATGACTGGCAGCAGATCCTCGGTGTTCGAGAACATTTTCTTCTCGATGACCACCCGCAGTTTTTCGTAGCTGAGCCAGGTCGGGTTCTTGCCGTTGTTGTTGGCCCGGGCGCGCAGGACGAAGTTGACGATCTCGTTGCGGAAATCCTTCGGATTGCTGATGCCGGCCGGTTTTTCGATTTTCTCCAGTTCTTCGTTCAGCGCGACGCGGTTGAGGATTTCGCCTGTTTCCGGATCGCGGTATTCCTGATCCTGAATCCAGAAGTCCGCATACAGCACGTAACGATCAAAGATGTTCTGACCGTACTCGCTGTAAGACTCGAGGTACGCGGTCTGAATCTCTTTGCCGATGAACTCGATATAACGCGGTGCCAGGTATTCCTTCAGGTAGCGCAGGTAACGCTCGCGGGTTTCAGCCTGGAACTGTTCCTGTTCGATCTGCTGTTCCAGCACATAGAGCAGGTGCACCGGGTTGGCGGCGATTTCGTGCGGATCGAAGTTGAACACCTTGGACAGGATCTTGAATGCAAACCGGGTCGACAGACCGTTCATGCCTTCATCCACGCCCGCCGAGTCGCGGTATTCCTGAATCGATTTGGCTTTCGGATCGGTGTCCTTGAGATTTTCGCCGTCGTAGACGCGCATCTTCGAATAGATGTTGGAGTTTTCCGGCTCCTTGAGGCGCGACAGCACGGTGAACTGCGCGAGCATCTTCAGGGTGTCCGGTGCGCAATGCGCCTTGGCCAGAGAGCTGTTGAACAACAGTTTGTCGTAGATCTTCACTTCGTCACTGACCCGCAGGCAATACGGCACTTTGACGATGTAGATCCGGTCGATGAACGCTTCGTTGTTCTTGTTGTTGCGGAAGGTGTGCCACTCCGATTCGTTGGAGTGCGCCAGCAGGATCCCGGTGAACGGAATCGCGCCGAGACCTTCGGTACTGTTGTAGTTGCCTTCCTGAGTTGCGGTCAGCAGCGGATGGAGCACCTTGATCGGTGCCTTGAACATTTCGACGAATTCCATCAGGCCCTGGTTGGCCCGGCACAGCGCACCGGAGTAGCTGTAGGCGTCGGCGTCGTTCTGTGGGTATTCCTCGAGTTTGCGGATGTCGACTTTACCGACCAGCGCGGAAATGTCCTGGTTGTTCTCGTCACCCGGTTCGGTCTTGGCCACGGCGATCTGGTTGAGGATCGACGGATACAGTTTGACCACGCGGAACTGGCTGATGTCGCCGCCGAATTCGGCCAGGCGTTTGGTCGCCCATGGCGACATGATGGTATTCAGATAACGCCGTGGAATGCCGAAGTCTTCCTCAAGGATCGCGCCATCTTCGGTGGCGTTGAACAGACCCAGAGGCGACTCGAACACTGGCGAGCCCTTGATCGCATAGAACGGCACTTTTTCGATCAGTTGCTTGAGCTTCTCGGCCAGAGACGATTTACCGCCACCGACGGGGCCGAGGAGATAGAGGATCTGTTTCTTCTCTTCCAGGCCTTGGGCGGCATGGCGGAAATACGAGACGATCTGGTCGATGCATTCTTCCATCCCGTGGAAGTCTTCAAAGGCCGGATAGCGACGGATCACCTTGTTGGAGAAGATGCGTGACAGCCTCGAGTTGGTCGAGGTGTCGAGGAGTTCCGGTTCGCCGATGGCCAGCAATAGACGCTCGGCGGCGGAAACGTAGGCGCTACGGTCTTTTTTGCACAGCTCCAGGTACTCTTGCAGCGAGAGTTCTTCCTGGCGTGTGGACTCGAAGCGTTGTTGGAAGTGGCTAAAGATACTCATGACGTCACCTCGCTCGATACGTGGAGCCGACGCCGGGTCACTCAGTCGATGCTGGCAAGCAGCCGCTGTGGCAGCTGATTGTTTACCCCCCAGAACACTTTCACGACCGACAATCGTAAAAGTCACTCCCGATGACCCGTGCGCCGGTGTACCGGCTCTCCCCTGTTTTGGATGGCCTGGGCTTAAGGATAGTTGGGAATTCGGGAGGTAAAGGCGAGATACGTAATTATGTGTGGCAAGACCGTTCGTCTGCCCGCGCAGGCCCACGGCAGCCGGGGCCTGCACGTGACAAAAAAATTATTCTGCGGTGCCTTGGGCGGTTTCCGCAGGATAGGTCGTACGCCACAACTCGAAACCGCCGTCCATGCTGTAGACGTCAGAGAAGCCCTGGCTGATCAGGTAGGCGGCAGCGCCCTGGCTGGAATTGCCGTGGTAGCAGACGACGACGGTGGGGGCGTCGAGGTCGGCGCCCTGAATGAAAGCGTGCAGGGAATGATTGTCCAGATGCTTCGAGCCGCTGATATGCAGGGCAGCGAAGGTCGCCGGGTCGCGAACGTCGACCACGACAGCACCTTGCTCACGCAGGGCCTGGGCCTGCTCCGGGGGGATTCGTTTGAATTCGCTCATGGCGGGTTCCTGTTGCTCGGCTGAATGCGCAGTCTAACGCGGTGCGCTGACTGGCGAAGTTTCGGGGATAAGTGGTGCGACGGTTGGCGCGAGGCCGCCATGTTCGTCGCATTTGCACGACAGGCGTTCGCCGCTGTCGACGTTCATCAGGGTCAGGCTGCCGCCCCAGACACAACCGGTGTCCAGCGCAGAAATGCCCGGCTCATGGATATTGCCTTCCAGCGCCGCCCAGTGGCCAAAGATGATTCGCAGGCCTTTGGTCTTGCGGTCTTTGTGCTGGAACCACGGTTTGTAGCCAGGCGGCGCGGTGTCGAGGCCTTCCTTGCTCTTGAGGTCGAGCTTGCCCTCGGCGGTGCAGAAACGCATGCGCGTGAAGTAGTTGGTGATGACGCGCAGGCGGGTCACGCCTTTGAGGTCGTTGTCCCATTTCGTCGGATCGTTGCCGTACATACCGTCGAGGAAAGCAGGAAACAGGTTGTCGTCGCGCAGGGCGGTTTCGACTTCGTCGGCGCACTTCAAGGCGCGGCGCAGCGACCACTGCGGGGGAATGCCGGCGTGGACCATGGCGAGGTCGCGCGTCTCATCGTAGTGCATGAGTTTTTGCTGACGTACCCACTCAAGCAGCTCGGCGCAGTCGGGCGCGTCGAGGATCTCGCGCAGCGTGTCTGACTTCTTCAGGCGTTCGATGTTTTTTGCCGCCGCCAGCAGGTGCAGGTCGTGATTGCCGAGGACGCAGACCAGCGATTCACGCATGCCATAGAGAAAACGCAGGGTTTCCAGTGACTGCGGGCCACGGTTGACCAGATCACCCACCAGCCAGAGCCGATCGAGCTTCGGGTCGAACGCGACTTGCTTGAGCAGGCACTTGAGCGGTTCGAGGCAGCCTTGCAGGTCGCCGACGGCATACGTCGCCATCAGTGCAAGGCTCCGGGGACGGCGAGGCGGAAGGGCTTGATGACTGCGTCGAAATGTTTGCCATCGTCGGCGAGCATTTGATACGTGCCCTGCATGGTGCCGACCTTGGTCGTCATCACGGTGCCGCTGCTATAAGTGTGGCTCTGGCCCGCGTCGATCAACGGTTGCTGACCGACGACACCTTCGCCACGCACTTCTTCGACATGACCGTCACCGTCGGTGATCACCCAATGTCGAGACAATAGCTTTGCAGGTATCTCGCCATTGTTTTTCACGGTGATGGTGTAAGCGAAGGCGAAGCTGTCGTCTTCGGGTTTCGATTGGTTTGCCAGATAGTGTGTAACGACGCTGACATCGACCTGATAACGAGGATCGGACATGCAAAAGGGCCTTAAACGAAGCGGAACGCGAGGCGTAGCTGATGGGGAATCAGTCTAGGCAAGTATCGGGCAGTAAACCAGAGTGGCGTCCTGCCCGATAGCGTTCATCGCCGGTCAGTCGGCGGCGGGTGCTGGCGGGACTTGTTCGCTGAGCTTGTCGGCCAGGCGCACGAACGCGGCCAGGTCGAGTTGCTCCGGACGCAAACTGCCATCGACGCCGGCCGCTTCGATCTCGGCAGCGGTCATCAATTGCTTGAGCGTGTTGCGCAAGGTCTTGCGGCGCTGGTTGAATGCTTCGCGCACGACGCGCTCAAGCAGGCGATGATCTTTTGCCGGGTGTGGCAGCACCGCGTGCGGCACCAGACGGACAATGGCCGAGTCGACTTTCGGTGGCGGGTTGAAGGCGCCGGGACCGACGTTGAACAGGTGTTCGACGCGGCAATGGTACTGAACCATGATCGACAGTCGACCCCAGTCACCACCGCCCGGGCCTGCTGCCAGACGCTCGACCACTTCTTTCTGCAGCATGAAGTGCATGTCGCGAATGATGCCGGCGTTGTTCAGCAGGTGAAAAATCAGCGGCGTGGAGATGTTGTACGGCAGGTTGCCGACGACACGCAGACTGTTGGGCGCGGCATTGAGCGTGTTGAAGTCGAACTTCAGCGCATCGCCCTGGTGCAGGTTGAAGTTGCTCTTGCCGGCGAACTGCTGATTGAGGATCGGGATCAGATCCTTGTCCAGTTCCACCACGTCGAGTTGCGCGCCGGAGTTGAGCAGGCCGGCGGTCAGTGCGCCCTGGCCCGGGCCGATTTCCAGCAGGCGATCTTCGGACTTGGCACTGATGGAGCGCAGGATGCGGTCGATGACGCCGGCATCGTGCAGGAAGTTCTGGCCAAAGCGTTTGCGCGCCTTGTGTTGGTATTGCTCGGTCATAAACGGGTCTCGGCCATCTGGTAGGCGGTTTCCAGGGCGACTTGCAGGCTGCCAGTGTCGATTTTGCCGCTGCCGGCCAGATCCAGGGCGGTGCCATGGTCGACCGATGTACGGATGATCGGCAAGCCCAGGGTCACGTTGACGGCAGCGCCGAAGCCTTTGTACTTAAGCACAGGCAAGCCCTGGTCGTGGTACATCGCCAGCACTGCATCGCAGTGCTCCAGATATTTGGGGGTAAACAGAGTGTCGGCGGGCAGCGGGCCACGAAGGTCCATGCCCTCGCCGCGCAGGCGCTCTAATGTTGGTTCAATGATGTCGATTTCTTCATGGCCCAGGTGTCCGCCTTCACCAGCATGCGGGTTGAGCCCGCACACGAGGATGCGCGGTTGGGCGATGCCGAATTTTTCTTGCAGGTCGGTGTGCAGAATCCGCGTGACCCGCTCCAGCCGCTCCGGCGTGATCGCATCGGCGATGTCGCGCAGGGGCAGGTGAGTGGTGACCAGTGCCACACGCAAACCGCGGGTGGCGAGCATCATCACCACTTGGGCGGTATGGGTCAGGTCAGCGAGAAATTCCGTATGCCCAGAGAAGGCGATGCCCGACTCGTTGATAACGCCTTTGTGCACGGGTGCAGTGATCATCCCGGCGAAATCGCCGTTGAGGCAGCCGTTACCGGCGCGGGTCAGGGTTTCGAGGACGAACGCCGCATTGGCCTTGTCCAGTTGCCCGGCCACCACCGAGGCGCTGAGCGGTGTGTCCCAGACGTAAAGGCTATTAGCCGGCGCCGGAGCGTCCGGCCATTGTCCCGGTCCGACATCCAGCAGATTGACGGCCAGCCCCAGCTGCGCGGCCCGCTCAAGGAGCAGGTCGCGGCTGGTGATGGCAATCAGGGGATGTGGCTGGGCTTGCGAGGCGAGCAGCAGGCACAGGTCGGGACCGATGCCGGCTGGTTCGCCGGGTGTCAGCGCGAAACGCTTGGGTTTCACTGCGCTGCCTGGTCTGCACCAGGGAGTTTGATCTCTACGTACGCTTCGTCACGGATCTGACGCAGCCAGGTTTGCAGCTCTTCGTCGTATTTGCGGTTGCGCAGTACGGTCATGGCTTGCTGCTCGCGGGCCTGTTCGGTGCTGTCGGTGGCGCGACGGCCAAGGACTTCCAGAACATGCCAGCCGTATTGGGTCTGGAACGGCTTGGACAGCTGACCTTGCGGGGTCTTGGCCATCACTTCGCGGAATTCCGGTACCAGTACGTTCGGGTCGATCCAGTTCAGGTCGCCACCGTTGAGGGCGGAACCCGGGTCTTCGGAGTAGCTCTTGGCCAAAGTGGCGAAATCTTCACCTGCCAGGATTCGCTCATACAGCGATTGAACCAGGGCTTTGGTCTTGGCTTCGTCGCGGATCGGGCTTGGCTTGACCAAGATGTGGCGCACATGCACTTCGTCACGGGTCTGGGCTTCGCCGCCGCGCTTGGCCAGCAACTTGAGGATGATGAAACCACCTGGCGTGCGTGCCGGCTGAGTGACGTCGCCGACGGCCATGCTGCTCAACTCGCGATCGAACGGAGGAGGCAGTTGAGCGGCTTTACGCCAGCCCATGTCGCCACCTTCCAGTGCGTTGTCGCTGGCGGATTTGGCCACGGCCAATTGACCGAAGTCGGCGCCTTGCTTGAGCTGCTGGTAAACCTCCATGGCCTGACGTGCGGCACTCTGAATCGCTTCGGAGTTGGCGCTTTCCGGGGTCGGAATCAGGATGTTGGCCAGGTGCAGCTCTTCGGACAGTTGCATCTTGCCCAGGTCGGAGGCGAGGAAGTTCTTCACTTCCTGCTCGGAGACCTGAATGCGTTCCGCCACGCGGCGCTGACGGACACGGCTGATGATCATCTCACGCTTGATCTGGTCACGGGCGTCGTCATAAGACAGGCCGTCGTGTGCCAGGGCGGCGCGGAACTGGTCAACAGTCATGTTATTGCGCTGGGCGATGGTGCCGACAGCCTGGTTCAGTTCTTCATCGGTGATGCGGATGCCGGAACGTTCGCCGATCTGCAGTTGCAGGTTTTCGACGATCAGGCGCTCGAGCACCTGTTGATCCAGGACACCTGGAGGTGGCAAGCCACCTCCACGCTTGGCGATGGTCTGCTGAACTTCATGAACGCGCTGGTCCAGTTGGCTCTGCATGACCACGTCGTTGTCGACGATCGCTACCACTTTATCGATGGACTGTACGGCGGCGTTGGCCGCCGTACCCAGGAACAGCGCGCCCAGCACTAGCGGGCGCAGACAATCAGAAAGCTTGGTCTTCACGTTCACGATAACCTTGAATGCCTTTGTCGAGGAAGCTCTCTACCTTGGCGCCAGTGAGGCCACCGAGTCCCTTCAGAACAATTTGGAGGAAGACGCCATGGTCGCCTTTTTCGTTTTGCGGAGCTTCCTGGCTGAACTCGTCATAGGAAACCCAGTAACGGTTGATCAGGCGCAGTTTCCAGCAGCAGTTGTCGTACTCGAAACCACCGAAGGCTTCCAGGGTACGGTTACGGTTGTAGTCGTACTGCCAGCGGCTGATCGCGTTCCACTGTGGAACGATCGGCCAGATGACCGAGAAGTCATGCTGCTGGATCTTGTAGTAGTCCTTCACGTAGCCAGGCTGGCCTGGAGTGCCGTAGTCACCACCACCCACAGCCCACTTGCCGGTGTTTTGGTCGTAACGAATCTGGTCATTGCGATAGCGATAGCCGGCGTTGATGACCTTGTTCGGGTTGTCTTCAGGCTGGTAGTGGAACATCGCACTACCGGAACGTGGGCTGCGGCTGTCCGGATCCCAGTTGTAATCGGCCGTGGTGCGCCAGTCGCGGTTCCAGCGGTATTCGTATTCCAGTGCATATGGCGAAACGTTGGATTTCGAATCGTCGCGGGTTTTTGCATCGATACCTGGCAGCTGGACTTCACGATCCTTGAAGTACAGCGCCTGGCCGACGCTGATGCGTTGACGTTCGAAGCCGTTGTCTTCGATCCAGCGGCTGGTTACACCCAGCGACAGTTTGTTCTCGTCACCGACGCGGTCGGAGCCGGAGAAGCGGTTGTCACGGAACAGCGACGAGTAGTTGAAGGTGTATTCGCTGGTGTCGAACACCGGAATATCCGACTGGTCTTTCTCTGGTACATAGAGATAGAACAGGCGTGGTTCCAGCGTCTGGCGGTAGTTCTTGCCGAAGAATGACGTATTGCGGTCGAAGTACAGGCCGCTGTCGATGCTGGCAATAGGTACGCCGCGGTTCTGGTTGCTGCCGAATTTCCCGTAGAGATTCTGGTTTTCCGGAGACATGGCAGCAATCTGCGATTTGCCGGTACCGTCCAGATCAAGTTGATATTGGGTGTACTGATACTTGAGCGATGGTTTCAGGAAACCATAAGTCCAGTTCATCGGCAGGCTGACACCAGGCTTCAGGTTCAAACGGTCGCCATTGGCACGGGCCAGACCTTGAACGTTGGTGTCCAGGCGCGGCGACGAGTTGCCGTCTTCATCGATGAAGTTGCCGGTTTTCAAGTCACGATCAAATCGCACCAGCTCGGTTTCATAATCGAAGTTCAGACCTTCCGGGTGATACGGCAGCTGACCATTGAAGGTGATCTGCGGCAGACGGCCATAAGGTGTGATATTCGAAACGGTTGCCAATTGATACTGCTGTGCGTTCAGAATCGCGGTATACGAATCGCCTCGATAGGCAACCAGACCCTGCTGGTTCACGAAGTCAGAACTCTTCACACCAATCTGATCGGTCTGCAGATCCTGGAAGTAATAAGGATCGCTGATCTTGGTGTAGTCAACCTGAGTAAGCACACGGGAGTCGAGACCACCCTTGTGCTGCCAGTTGTACATGTAGCGGGTTTTTTCGTAATCGGTCTGCTTGCTGCGTTCGGTGTCGTCATCGTTCAGATACGCAGCACCAAACTGGCCTTCACTCGACTTGGTCAGATAACGGAACTCGCCTTCCACCAACATGCCACGCTTGCTCATGTAACGCGGGTACAACGTGGCGTCGTAGTTAGGCGCCAGGTTGAAGTAGTACGGAGTTACCAGCATGAAGCCGGTATCGCTGCCGCTGCCGATGGTCGGCGGCAGGAAGCCCGACTGACGACGATCGTCGATCGGGAAGTAGATGTATGGCGTGTACAGGATCGGAATGTCTTTTACGCGCAACGTCACGTTGGTCGCGGTACCGAAGCCGGTGGCCGGGTTCAGGGTGATGTTATTACCCTTGAGCTGCCAGGCGTTGCTATTCGGTTCGCACGTGGTGTACGTGCCGTCCTTGAGACGGATGATCGCGTTTTCAGCACGCTTGGCGTACAGCGCGTTACCGCGGATGCGCGATTTGTGCATCACGTATTCGGCGTTGTCGACCTTGGCTTCACCGGTGTCGAGCTGCACATCGGCGTGGTCGCCGACGATCAGCGCGCCGTTGTCGCGGATGCGCACATCGCCGTTGAGTTCGGCGCGGCTCTCGGCCTGATACAGGCTCGCCTCGTCGGACTCGACCTGCATGCTGCCCTGACGCAGGACGACATCACCGGCCAGCGTACCGACTTGATCATCGGTGTTATAGCGCGAAGCTTTTGCGCCGATAAAGGTCGGAGCATCGCTTTTATTCGTCTTGTCATTCATGCCAGGACGAATCGGTTCGATATAGGCACCAGAGCAGTAAGGACCGGTCTCGGCCAGCTGGGCGGCGGTGAGCTTCTCGCGCGGAACCCAGTCGAGGTGACTGAAGTCTTCGCTACGGGATTTCAGGCCGCGGCCTTTGGCTTCGGTGACCAGTGCCGTTTTCGGGCCTGTGTCGGAAGTCGAACCGTTTTCGCTCGGGGCTTCGCCGGTGGCGCTGACGGCACTGCCGTCATGCACTGGACGCGGCGGCAATGCAGCGGCCGGCGTCTTGGGCGAACAGTCCCAGGCACCCGTAGCCGAGACAGAGCAGTCATACTGCTCGGCGGCGACAACGAATTGACTGGCCAGAGGTTGCATAGCCAGCAGACTGCCGGTTACCAACAACGGAAATTTTTTACGAAACGCGGGGGATTTCAATGCCATCTTATTAGTCCGGGCTTCCTGCGTGCCATCTGCCCGCGGTGTGGGCCGCACGCCTCTCGATGGTCTGAAAAAGATGCTGGATAATAAAGCATGACCCGCTTGACGGCTAGCGCCGTCGGAGACCCTTGCAATGCCTGACCAAGATGTACGCTTGCAACACCTGAAAGTTTGGCTCGATGAGCAGTTGGCAATCCTGTTTGCAGATCAGGGCTGGGGCGCCGTGCCCCCGGCCACGTTGACCGCGGCCAGTAGCGACGCGAGTTTCCGCCGTTACTTCCGCTGGGAAGGCGCGGGTCGCAGTTTCGTCGTGATGGACGCGCCGCCACCCCAGGAAAACTGCAAACCGTTCGTGGATATCGCCTTTTTGCTGGCGAAATCCGGAATAAATGTGCCGAAAATTTATGCCGAAGACCTCGAACGCGGTTTTCTTTTGCTCAATGACCTGGGCAACAAGACCTTTCTCGACGTAATCAGTGGCGAAAATGCCGATGCATTGTTCAGCGATGCCTTGCAAGCGCTGCTGGCTTTTCAGCAGTTGCCGATGGTCGCGCCGCTGCCCAGTTATGACGTTGCATTGTTGCGTCGCGAGCTGGAACTGTTCCCCGAGTGGTACGTGAAACGTGAGTTGGGCGTCGAATTCGATTCGATCCAACAGCAACAGTGGCAGCACGTCAGCGACTTGCTGATCGACAGCGCCCTGGCCCAGCCGAAAGTGCTGGTGCACCGCGACTACATGCCGCGCAACCTGATGCTCAGTGAGCCGAACCCCGGCGTGCTGGATTTTCAGGATGCGGTCTATGGCCCGGTGACCTACGACGTGACCTGCCTGTTCAAGGACGCTTTCCTCAGCTGGCCTGAAGAGCGCGTACGTGGCTGGCTGGAAAGTTACTGGCAGCAAGCCTCGGTACTGAACATTCCCGTGCAGCCGGATTTCGAAGACTTCCTGCGTGCCAGCGACCTGATGGGCGTGCAGCGTCACCTGAAAGTCATCGGTATCTTCGCGCGTATCTGCCACCGCGATGGCAAGCCGCGTTACCTGGCCGACGTGCCGCGTTTCTTCTCTTATATAGAAGCGGTGATCGCCCGACGTCCTGAACTGGCCGAGCTGCAAGCGCTGTTCGCCAGCCTGCGGGGTGGAGCAACAGCATGAAGGCAATGATTCTGGCGGCAGGCAAAGGCGAGCGCATGCGCCCGCTGACCCTGACCACCCCGAAACCGCTGGTGCGTGCCGGCGGCGTGCCCTTGATCGAATATCACCTGCGCGCCCTCGCGGCAGCCGGTTTCAGTGAAATCGTGATCAACCACGCCTGGCTCGGTCAGCAGATCGAGGACTACCTGGGCGACGGTTCGCAATTTGGTGTGAGCATCCAGTACTCGCCGGAAGGCGAGCCGCTGGAAACCGGCGGCGGGATTTTCCGTGCGCTGCCGTTGCTTGGTGACGATGCGTTTGTGGTGGTCAACGGTGATATCTGGACCGATTACGACTTCAGCGTGCTGCATCAGCCGATCAATGGTCTGGCGCATCTGGTGCTGGCGGACAATCCGGCGCATCACCCGAGCGGTGATTTCACTCTGGCCGATGGCAAGGTACGCGATGGCCAGCCTGATGCGCAGACCTTGACCTATAGCGGCATCGCCGTGCTGCATCCGCAGTTGTTCGATGGCTGCACGGACGGCGCCTTCAAACTGGCCCCGCTGCTGCGCAAGGCCATGGCGGACGGGCAGGTGACGGGCGAGCGGCTGAAAGGTCACTGGGTGGATGTTGGTACGCATGAGCGTCTGGCCGAAGCTGAAACCTTGATAGAAGCGAGTCGCTGATATGTTGTGGCCAGGGACTCTGATTGGAGCCGGAGCAGGTTTTGCAATCGCCAGCATTCCGGGGGCCATGCTTGGGGCATTGTTGGGGCAAGCGCTGGATCGCCGCCTGCACTTGCAGAGCTGGGGGCATTTGCGCGAAAAACTCGGCGGCCGGCCGATGCTGCGCAACGACGAATTGTTGTTCGTGTTGCTCGGGCGTCTGGCCAAGAGCGACGGGCGGGTCACGGATGGGCATATCCAGCAGGCGCGTAACGAAATGCGCGCGCTGGAGATGAGCGAACCGGCGACGCGACGGGCGATCACGGCGTTCAACCGAGGCAAGTCCGGTGGCGATAATCTGCGCGGTTATCTGCGGCGCCTGAGTGCGCAGCCACACGCGGCCGAAGGTGTGTTGCGTGCATGCTGGCGGATGGTTTGGGCCGATGGCCGGGCGGGTGTCAGTGAGCGGGAATTGCTGGCGCAGTGGGGTAAGTGGCTGGGCTGGACGACGCATCAGGTGCAGGCGCTGGCCAGTGATTATGAACCCGGCAAACGGCCCATCGTCAGTGCGGCGGTGAGCTATCAGGAAGCGATGCGCCTGCTTGGCGTGTCAGCATCCAGCGAGCCAGCGCAGATCAAACGCGCTTATCGGCGTCTGCTCAGTCGTCATCACCCGGACAAGATTGCCGGCAGCGGCGCGACGCCAGCGCAGGTGCGCGACGCGACCGAGAAAACCCGCGACTTGCACAATGCCTACACGTTGATTCGTGAGCGGCGGGATTTTCGCTAGTCGTTAGGTGTGTATCGTCTGAAGTGGCCCCATCGCGAGCAGGCTCACTCGTACAGTTGATCGGGTTCCTTCAATTGGAGCGTAATCACCTGTAGGAGTGAGCCTGCTCGCGATGGACGCGACGCGGTCTGCCGGTCAGTCGGTGTTCTGCGCATTCAACCAGCCACGCACGCGGCGGAACAACTGCTCCTGCTCAGCCTTGTTATCCGGCAATGCCTTGAGCGCCACCTGGCTGAATGCCGAGGTCTTCAAACGCTTGCTCGCCTGCATGCGCTCCAGCGCTGCGTTGCGATCCAGCGGTTTGTCCATGTAGAAAATATCCGCCGTCGGCAGCTTCAGCGTCGGCGTCAGTTCCGCCAGTGCCGGCTTGGCCTTGACCGGTGCCTGCGCGTCGACCATGACAAATTTTTCCACCTGCGCCGTTTGCCTTTCGCTCAAGTAACGCGCGGCCCAATACGCACCGGTACCGTGACCGAGCACAACAATGCGCCGCGCACTTTGCTGTTCGGCGTAGGCAATGGCTGCGTCGATTCGCGCGAAGATGCGTTCGGCATCGGCCTTGGATTGTTCTTCGGTTGTCTCGGCAACCACCTGATCGGCAACTTCAGCCTCACCGCCCGCCGCTTGCTCGATCGGTTGCGCGGTGGTCGAATCCTTGCTGCCCGACTCAGGCGCTTTCGGGGCGGCAGCCGCTTCGACCACGCGCGGCGCGATGGCATCGGCTTGCAGGTCGGGCAGAGTGATACTCAGGCTGCTCCATTCAACGTCCGGCAACTTGCGCCGCAATGGGCCGATGGCCTGAGGCCAGTCAGCGGTTTCGCCAGCGCCGGGGATGAGGATCACCGCGCCTTTGGGGTCGGCAGTGTTGGCCGGTTTCCACAAAGCGAGAAAGGTGTCGCTGGCGGCCTGCAACTGCTGCTGTTCCTGCGCCGGGACTTTACGTTCCAGTGCGGCGGCCTCTTCCTGACTACGCTCAAGCAATGGCTGGCGTTCGGCCGGTTTTTCTGCGGCGGATTTTTCCGCAGCGGCGGCAGGTGCCGGATCGGCTGCGTTGACGGAAAACGCACAAGGCAGGATCAGCGACAGGCACAATGCTGGCATTGCCAGGCGGTAGACAGAGGGCATCGGTTATTCCAGGCCAGAAAAGTATCCCGGCAGCCTAATGGGTTGGTCAGAATTTGTCAGTGTATGAGACTTCAATGAAGCGATTTTGCTGCCTGTGGGTTATCGGCTGTTTGTGGCTTCCCTTGATGGGCTGGGCGGCGCCTGCGCCACCAGCGCACGTTGCGCAGTTGTCGGCGAGTGAGCGGCAATGGCTCGCGCAGCACAACGAATTGCGCGTTGGCCTGGTCTTGCAGGCGCCGTATGCGCAGTACGACCGGCGTTTGCAGCGCTTGTCCGGGGCCAACGTCGAGTTGATGAAGTTGTTGGCCAAGGCACTCAATGTCGAGCTGAGCTGGCGCAACTTTCAGGATCTGGCGCAGTTGGAGACGGCCGCGCGCGAAGGCGAAATCGATATCGCCCCGGGGCTGACCCAGACGCCGAGCGCCCTGCGTCTCTGGCAGTTCTCCGATCCGTACATGCGTGTACCGCAATTGGTGGTCAGCGATCAGAAGGCCAGCGGCGGGGTGGATCTGGAAAAACTCGACAGCCAGACCCGCGTCGCCGTGCGCATGCCGAGCACCACCGCCGACTATCTGCGCGGCAACTATCCGCACCTGAACCTGCAAGGCGTGCCCCTTGAACGTCAGGCGTTGCAGCTGTTGTTGAGTCAGCAAGCGTCATACGCGATCGTTGATGAAGCGCAGCTCGGTCGCCTCTCGGCAGAACCGGAGTTCGCCGAACTGGTGGTGGTCGGCGACATCGGTCTGCCGCAACTGCTGCGGGTCGGTTCGCGCCGCGATTGGCCGGAGCTGGCCGGTATCGTTCAGAGTGCATTGCGTGCAATCCCGGCGAAGGATCTCGAACATCTGCACAGCCAATGGCTGCAACCGAAATACCCGCGACTGTCGGAGTCGCCGGGGTTCTGGCAGAACCTCAGTCTGTTGTTTGCCGTCATGTTGCTCAGTTGCGTGGCCATCGTGTTCTGGCAGCGGCGCCAACAGCACAGTCTTGAGCAGCGTCTGCTCGCCGCGCGCGAAGACATCGCCTTGCGGGCTGCCAGCGAAGAGGCCTTGCGGTTGACGCAGTTTTCCATTGATCAAAGCACTGTCGGCATTCTTTGGGTCAATTGGGACAGCCATGTGCGCTACGCCAACCGGGCGGCGGAAAACATGCTCGGTTATCCATCGGGCGGGCTGATCGAACGACCTCTGATCGATTTCGAACCGGGTTTGCACATGGACCGCTGGCTCAACCTGTGGAAGCGCGCACGGGCCAGTGAAGAAGGGCCGTTGAGTTTCGAAACAAGCTGCGTACGGGCCGATGGCAGTGTTTTGCCCGCAGACGTATCGCTGAGTTTCCTGCGTTTTCGCGACAGTGAATATCTGGTGGTCTATCTCACCGATGTCACCGAACGCAGGCGTGCGCTGGCGGCTTTGCAGGAAAGCGAAGCGCGTCTGCAAGGTATCGCCGCCAACGTGCCGGGGCTGGTGTTCCGGCTGGAGAGGGCGCCAGTGACTGGGCAAATCGACTTTGCCTACATTTCCGAGGGCAGTGAGAGCCTGGTGGGTTACGCACCAGCGGCCATCGCCCACCGCGACATGGGCCTGCGCAGCCTGGTGCATCCGGACGACAGGGCCAGTTATCACCAGACCCAGGATCAGGCGCTGGACACCGACAGCGATTGGTCGTGGCAGGGGCGAATTCTCACACGCCAGGGGCAACAGCGTTGGGCCGAGATCAAGGCGATCACCCGGCAACTGGAGGATGGCGCCTATGTCTGGGATGGCATCGTCTGGGACATCACCGAGAGCAAGCGCATCGAACTGGAGCTGGCGGCGTCGCGTGAGCAATTGCGTGAACTGTCGGCGCACCTTGAGAGCGTGCGCGAAGAGGAAAAGGCGCGAATCGCCCGCGAGGTTCACGATGAACTGGGGCAGATGTTGACCGTGCTGAAACTGGAGACGTCGATGTGCGAACTGGCCTACGCGCAACTGGATCCCGGTCTGAACGAACGCTTGAACAGCATGAAACGCCTGATCGCTCAGTTGTTTCAATTGGTCCGCGATGTGGCGACGGCACTGCGCCCGCCGATTCTCGACGCCGGGATTGCCTCGGCAATCGAGTGGCAGGCGCGACGTTTCGAGGCGCGCACGCAAATTCCGTGTCTGGTGCAGGTGCCGGACAATCTGCCGCCGCTGAGCGATGCCAAGGCGATTGGCCTGTTCCGCATTCTGCAAGAAGCACTGACCAACGTCATGCGCCATGCCCAGGCGCATACTGTTGAACTGACGCTGGCGCTGGAAGGCGATGAATTGTGTCTGACGGTCAGTGATGACGGCGTAGGATTTGTCGCCGCTGCCGGTCGGCCGGCTTCGTTTGGACTGGTCGGCATGCGCGAGCGGGTGTTGATCATGGGCGGGCGGTTGACGCTGGAGAGTGAGCCGGGGGAGGGCACCAGTCTGATGGTGCGAGTGCCCGTGAGTGAGGTCTGAAAGTCTGTAGTGTTTGGGCTGACGCTATCGCGAGCAGGCTCACTCCTACAGGGAATGGTGTGTACCTGAAATCTGGAGAGAGAACGTGATCCGTGTACTGGTAGCCGAAGACCACACCATCGTCCGTGAAGGCATCAAGCAATTGATCGGCCTGGCCAAGGATCTGCAAGTGGTGGGGGAGGCGAGCAATGGCGAGCAGTTGCTCGAAACCCTGCGCAGCGTGCCGTGCGAGGTGGTCTTGCTGGACATCTCCATGCCCGGGGTCAACGGTCTGGAGGCGATCCCGCGCATCCGTGCGCTGAACAACCCGCCGGCGATTCTGGTACTGTCGATGCACGACGAAGCGCAAATGGCCGCTCGGGCCTTGAAGGTCGGTGCAGCCGGGTATGCGACCAAGGACAGCGATCCGGCGCTGCTGCTTACGGCGATCCGCAAAGTCGCGGCGGGCGGGCGCTACATCGATCCGGATCTGGCTGACCGGATGGTCTTTGAGGTCGGCCTGACCGATGCGCGGCCGTTGCACTCATTGTTGTCCGAACGCGAGTTCTCGGTGTTCGAGCGCCTCGCCCAGGGCGCCAACGTCAACGACATCGCCCAGCAACTGGCCCTGAGCAGCAAAACCATCAGCACGCACAAGGCGCGGTTGATGCAGAAGCTCAACATCACCTCGCTCGCCGAACTGGTGAAATACGCGATGGAACACAAACTCCTCTGACCAACACCGCAATCAAACTGTAGGAGTGAGCCTGCTCGCGATTGCGTCCGTTCAGTCAATATTGCGGTGACTTATCCACCGCCATCGCGAGCAGGCTCACTCCTACAGGGGATCTCCATAGCGCCTGAAATTTCGGGCATATCTGTTAGCGACAAGCGCTTTTGCTTGTTCTTGCGGCTTGCAGCTCGACGCTTGCAACTGCCTTGTCCATTAACGCCATCCTTGTAGGGCAATCCCTACCCTCAACCTTCCATCCGGCTGAGGCGATTCTCTCCTGCGCCCCGATTTGCGTGCCTGCCGCCAGCCACTAGGCTTGATACACAAGCAGTCATCAACAACAAAGGTGTGGGTATGAGCCAGGTCGATTCAAACGCAGGGGCCAGTGATGTGCTGGTCAGCTTTCGTGGAGTGCAGAAGAGCTACGACGGCGAGAACCTGATCGTCAAAGACCTCAACCTGGACATTCGCAAAGGCGAATTTCTTACCCTGCTCGGGCCGTCCGGTTCAGGCAAGACCACCAGCCTGATGATGCTCGCCGGTTTCGAGACGCCGACGGCCGGTGAAATTCTCCTGGCGGGTCGCTCAATCAACAACGTACCGCCGCACAAGCGCGACATCGGCATGGTGTTCCAGAACTACGCGCTGTTCCCGCACATGACCGTCGCGGAAAACCTCGCCTTCCCGCTGACCGTACGTGGTCTGAACAAAAGTGATGTCAGCGACCGCGTGAAGAAAGTCCTCAGCATGGTCCAGCTCGACGCGTTCGCTTCGCGCTATCCGGCGCAGCTGTCCGGTGGTCAGCAGCAACGTGTGGCCCTGGCCCGCGCCTTGGTGTTCGAGCCGCAACTGGTGCTGATGGACGAACCGCTCGGTGCCCTCGATAAACAACTGCGCGAACACATGCAGATGGAAATCAAACACCTGCACCAGCGCCTCGGTGTGACCGTGGTCTACGTGACTCACGATCAGGGTGAAGCGCTGACCATGTCTGATCGCGTCGCGGTGTTCCATCAAGGCGAAATCCAGCAGATCGCGCCACCGCGCACGCTTTACGAAGAACCGAAAAACACCTTTGTCGCCAACTTCATCGGCGAGAACAACCGCCTCAACGGTCGCCTGCTCAGCCAGAGCGGCGAGCGCTGCGTGGTCGAGTTGGGGCGTGGCGAAAAGGTCGAGGCGCTGGCGGTCAACGTCGGCCAGACCGGCGAACCGGTGACCCTCTCGATTCGCCCGGAGCGTGTGAGCCTCAACGGTTCGAGCGATCAATGCGTCAACCGCTTCTCAGGGAGGGTGGCGGAATTCATCTATCTGGGCGACCACGTCCGGGTTCGCCTGGAAGTCTGCGGCAAGACCGACTTCTTCGTGAAACAACCGATTGCCGAGCTCGATCCAGCGCTCGCCGTCGGCGACGTGGTACCGCTTGGCTGGCAGGTCGAGCACGTTCGCGCGCTTGACCCGCTTTTAGAGGCGAACTGATCGCCCCGGCAATACCAACACCAACCCTGCACGTGGAGAGAACAATAAATGTTGAGATCCCTGAAGTTCACCGCCCTGACTCTGGGCCTGATGGGTGCGGCCAGCGCAATGGCTGCTGGCCCGGATTTGACCGTGGTGTCGTTTGGCGGGGCGAACAAGGCGGCGCAAGTCAAAGCCTTCTATGCACCGTGGGAAGCGGCGGGTAACGGCAAGATCGTCGCCGGCGAATACAACGGCGAAATGGCCAAGGTCAAAGCCATGGTCGACACCAAGAGCGTGTCGTGGGATCTGGTGGAAGTCGAATCGCCGGAACTGTCCCGTGGCTGTGATGAAGACATGTTCGAACAACTCGACCCGGCGCTGTTCGGCAAGACTGAAGACTACGTCAAAGGCGCAATTCAGCCGTGCGGCGTGGGCTTCTTCGTCTGGTCGACCGTGCTCGCCTACAACGCCGACAAGCTGAAAACCGCACCGACCAGCTGGGCGGATTTCTGGGACACGAAGAAATTCCCGGGCAAGCGTGGCCTGCGCAAAGGCGCCAAGTACACCCTCGAATTTGCTTTGATGGCCGATGGCGTAGCGCCGAAAGACGTCTACAAAGAGCTGGCGAGCAAGGGTGGCCAGGATCGCGCGTTCAAGAAGCTTGATGAGCTGAAGCCGAACATCCAATGGTGGGAAGCCGGCGCACAACCGCCGCAGTACCTCGCTTCCGGTGACGTGGTCATGAGCTCGGCCTACAACGGTCGCATCGCTGCGGTGCAGAAAGAATCCAACCTGAAAGTGGTCTGGAACGGCGGCATCTACGACTTCGACGCGTGGGCCATCCCGAAAGGTCTGGACGCCAAGCGTGCCGAAGCGGCGAAGAAATTCATCGCTTACTCGGTGCAGCCGCAGCAGCAGAAGACCTACTCGGAAAACATTGCCTACGGCCCGGCCAATACCCAGGCTGTGCCGCTGCTGGCCAAGGATGTCCTGAAAGACATGCCGACCACCCCGGAAAACATCGCCAACCAGGTGCAGATCGACGTCAGCTTCTGGGCTGACAACGGCGAGCAACTGGAACAGCGCTTCAATTCCTGGGCTGCAAAGTAACCACAGTTTTACCTGTATGGGAGATGGCGAGGGTGAATTTGTGGCGAGGGGATTTATCCCCGATCGGCTGCGCAGCAGTCGTAGAACCTGAGCCTCCAACCTTCCTGACACACCGAGCTGCGTGGTTTTGGGGCTGCTTCGCAACCCATCGGGGATAAATCCCCTCGCCACAAAGGTTCGCTCTCTCAGGAAGGTTCGCTCCCCACAGGTAGTGGTGTTTCAACACAACAGGGGTGGTTCGCCACCTCTGTAACGATCAAAGATTTGCGGAGTACGTCATGGCCATCGCCGTTCCCCTGAACGAGGGCGCCAGCCCCACCTTGAAGCAGAAGCTCAAGCGCGCCGAGCGGGTCAACCGCTGGAAGGCGCAGGCGCTGATTGCGCCGCTGGTGCTGTTTCTGTTGCTGGTGTTTCTGGTGCCGATCGTGGCGCTGCTCTACAAAAGCGTCGGCAACCCCGAAGTGGTGGGCGGCATGCCGCGCACTGTGGCGGCCATCGCCAGTTGGGATGGCCGCGGCCTGCCCGCTGAACCCGTCTACAAAGCTGCCGGCGAAGACCTCGCCGAAGCGCGCAAAAACCAGACCTTGGGCGATTTGTCCAAGCGCTTGAACATGGAATTGGCCGGCTATCGCAGCCTGCTGACCAAAACCGCCCGGGCGCTGCCATTCGCCAGCGAACCGGCCTCCTATAAAGACGCACTGGAAGCGCTCGACGAGCGTTGGGGCGATCCGGCCTACTGGCAAGCGGTCAAACGCAACACCAGTAGCATTACCCCGTATTACCTGTTGGCGGCAGTCGATCACCGCATCGACGACCTCGGCGAAATCGCTCCGGCCACGCCGGATCAGGCGATCTACCTCGACATCTTCGCCCGCACTTTCTGGATGGGCCTGATCATCACGGTGATCTGCCTGCTGCTCGCTTATCCACTGGCGTATCTGCTGGCGAACCTGCCATCGCGCCAGAGCAACCTGCTGATGATTCTGGTGTTGCTGCCGTTCTGGACCTCGATTCTGGTACGGGTCGCGGCGTGGATTGTGCTGTTGCAATCGGGCGGACTGATCAACAGCGCGCTGCTGGCCATGGGCATCATCGATAAACCGCTGGAACTGGTATTCAACCGCACCGGCGTGTACATCTCGATGGTGCACATCCTGCTGCCGTTCATGATCCTGCCGATCTACAGCGTGATGAAAGGCATCTCGCCAACTTACATGCGCGCCGCGATCTCGCTGGGCTGCCACCCGTTCGCCAGTTTCTGGCGGGTGTATTTCCCGCAGACCTATGCCGGTGTCGGCGCCGGGTGCCTGTTGGTGTTCATCCTCGCCATTGGCTACTACATCACCCCGGCGCTGCTCGGCAGCCCGAACGATCAGATGGTCAGCTACTTCGTCGCGTTCTACACCAACACCAGCATCAACTGGGGCATGGCCACCGCGCTGGGCGGATTGTTGCTGCTGGCAACCGTGGTGCTTTATCTGATCTACAGCTGGCTGGTGGGCGCCAGTCGCCTGCGCCTGAGCTAAGGGGAATTTGAGATGCTGAGTCCTTACATGTCACCCATCGAACGGGTGTGGTTCTACAGCTTGCGGATCCTTTGCGGCCTGATCCTGCTGTTCCTGATTCTGCCGGTGCTGGTGATCGTGCCGCTGTCGTTCAACTCGGGCAGTTTCCTCGTGTACCCGCTGCAGGGTTTTTCGCTGCACTGGTATCAGGACTTCTTCGCCTCGGCGGAATGGATGCGTGCATTGAAGAACAGCATCATCGTCGCCCCGGCCGCGACGGTGCTGGCGATGGTCTTTGGCACGCTGGCGGCGATCGGCCTGACCCGTGGCGACTTTCCCGGAAAGTCGCTGGTGATGGCGCTGGTGATTTCGCCGATGGTGGTCCCGGTGGTGATCATCGGCGTGGCAAGTTATCTGTTCTTCGCTCCGCTGGGGCTGGGCAACAGCTTCTTCTCGCTGATCGTGGTGCATGCGGTGCTGGGTGTGCCGTTTGTGATCATCACCGTGTCGGCGACGTTGCAGGGCTTCAACCACAATCTGGTGCGGGCTGCCGCAAGTCTTGGCGCTTCGCCGCTGACCGCATTCCGTCGGGTGACCTTGCCGCTGATTGCCCCGGGGGTGATTTCCGGGGCGCTGTTTGCCTTTGCGACGTCGTTTGATGAAGTGGTGGTGACGCTGTTTCTCGCGGGGCCTGAGCAAGCGACGTTGCCTCGGCAGATGTTCAGCGGGATTCGGGAGAACCTCAGTCCGACGATTGCCGCCGCCGCCACTCTGTTGATCGCTTTCTCTGTGATCCTGCTGTTGACCCTGGAATGGCTACGTGGCCGCAGCGAAAAACTGCGTACCGCCCAGGTCTGACGCATTCCCCTGTAGGAGTGAGCCTGCTCGCGATTGCCGTGCATCAGTCACTGTAAGAGTGTCTGACCAGACGCCATCGCGAGCAGGCTCACTCCTACAGGGGATCGGTGGCGAGTCATTCACCACCTGAATAGCAGACAACGCCAAACCCTCAGCTAATCTTGTGCCCAGCTCCCACATCTATAAGAGGCTGCGCACGATGAGTCTGTCCCAGTTCAAAATCGCTCACAAATTGATCACCGGCGCCGCAGCCATCGAACAACTGGCCGCCGAACTGACGCGCCTAGACATCGACAACCCACTGATCGTCACCGACGCCGCCCTGGTCAAGTCCGGCACGGTAGAGCTGGCGCTGTGCCAATTGGGTGGGCGCGAGTACGAGATTTTCGACCGTGTCCTGCCGGACCCGGAAATCGCCATCGTCGAAGACTGCATGCGCGTTTACCGCGAAGGCGGGCATGACGGCTTGATCGGCCTCGGTGGCGGCAGTGCCATCGATATCGCCAAAAGTGTCGCGGCGTATGCCGGTTACCACGGTGCGCTGGAAGATCTGTTCGGCGTCGATCAGGTGCCGCGCAAAGGCCCGCCGCTGATCGCCATCCCGACCACCGCCGGTACCGGGTCGGAAGTGACCAACGTCGCCATCCTCTCGGACAAGGTTGCCCAACTAAAGAAAGGTATTGTCAGCGACTTTCTATTACCGGACGTGGCGCTGGTCAGCCCGCAGATGACCCTGACTTGCCCGCGCAGTGTCACAGCCGCCAGTGGCGTTGATGCGCTGGTGCACGCCATCGAGTCCTATCTGTCGGTGAATGCTTCGCCAATTACCGATTCGTTGGCCATCGGCGCCATCAAACTGATCGCCAAAGCGTTGCCCAAGGCCTACGCCAATGGCGCCAATCTGCAAGCGCGCGAAGACATGGCCACCGCCAGCCTGATGGCTGGCATGGCATTCGGCAATGCCGGGGTTGGCGCTGTGCATGCGCTGGCCTATCCGCTGGGCGGGCGTTACAACATCGCTCACGGGGTCAGCAATGCCTTGCTGCTGCCGTATGTCATGACCTGGAACAAGATGGCCTGCGTCGAACGGATGCAGGATATTGCCGAAGCCATGGGGGTGAAGACCGCTCATCTGAGTGCCAGCGAGGCGGCGGACAAAGCCGTGCAGGCGATGACCGATTTGTGTGCGGCGGTGGAAATTCCTGCCGGGCTGCGCAGTTTCGGCGTGCCTGAAGAGGCGATTCCGGCCATGGCTGTGGAGGCGGCGGGCATCGAACGCTTGATGCGCAACAACCCGCGCAAGCTCAGCGCCGTGGACATCGAGAAGATTTACCGCGCGGCGTACTGAGTCGGCCTCGGTCACCGGTCATGGCACAACCCAATCATCGCGGTCACGGTGCGCGCGCGGAAACTTGAGGTATACAATGCGCGCCATCGTGATTTAGCTCAGAAAAGGTGCGTCATGCAGCCCTTCGTAATTGCTCCGTCGATTCTCTCCGCCGACTTCGCCCGCCTCGGCGAAGAAGTAGACAACGTTCTGGCCGCTGGTGCCGACTTCGTGCACTTCGATGTCATGGACAACCACTACGTGCCGAACCTGACCATCGGTCCGATGGTCTGCGCGGCTCTGCGCAAGTACGGCGTCACCGCGCCAATCGACGCGCACCTGATGGTCAGCCCGGTGGATCGCATCGTCGGCGACTTCATCGAGGCCGGCGCGACTTACATCACCTTCCACCCGGAAGCCACACTGCACGTCGATCGTTCGCTGCAACTGATCCGTGAAGGCGGCTGCAAATCCGGCCTGGTGTTCAACCCGGCAACCCCGCTGGACGTGCTCAAGTACGTGATCGACAAGGTCGACATGGTCCTGCTGATGAGCGTCAACCCGGGTTTTGGCGGGCAGAAGTTCATTCCCGGCACCCTCGACAAACTGCGCGAAGCGCGGGCGATCATCGATGCCTCGGGCCGTGACATCCGTCTGGAAATCGACGGCGGCGTCAACGTCAACAACATCCGTGAAATCGCTGCCGCTGGCGCCGACACGTTCGTGGCTGGCTCGGCGATCTTCAACGCGCCGAACTATCAGGAAGTCATCGACAAGATGCGTTCCGAGCTGGCGCTGGCACGTCCATGAGCGGTTTTGAGCAGCTGTTCCCGGGCAAACTGCCACGGTTGGTGATGTTCGATCTGGATGGCACGCTGATCGACTCGGTTCCCGACCTGGCGGCAGCGGTGGACAACATGCTGCTCACCCTCGGCCGCCAACCTGCGGGCATCGAATCGGTACGCGAGTGGGTCGGCAACGGCGCCCCGGTGCTGGTGCGCCGCGCACTGGCCGGCGGCATCGATCATTCTTCAGTGGATGACGTCGAGGCCGAGCACGCGCTGGAGGTTTTCATGGAGGCTTACGGCGCCAGCCATGAGCTGACCGTGGTCTATCCCGGTGTGCGCGACACCCTCAAGTGGCTGCACAAGCAGGGCGTGGCCATGGCGCTGATCACCAACAAGCCGGAGCGCTTTGTCGCACCGCTGCTGGATCAGATGAAAATCGGCCGCTACTTCAAGTGGATCATCGGCGGCGACACGCTCCCGCAGAAGAAACCTGATCCGGCCGCGCTGTTCTTCGTGATGAAAATGGCCAACATTCCGGCCTCGCAATCGCTGTTCGTCGGCGACTCGCGCAGCGATGTGCTGGCGGCGAAAGCGGCGGGGGTCAAATGCGTGGCGCTGAGTTACGGCTACAACCATGGTCGTCCGATTGCCGAGGAATCCCCGGCGCTGGTGATCGACGATCTGCGCAAGCTAATTCCCGGTTGCCTCGTTACGGCCGCTGAGATAACGTTGCCCGACGCTTCTCAATCCCCTTCTGGAAACGCCATCGTGGTGGTCACTCGCAAACTCTGGATGAAAGTCATCAAGGCCCTGGCCCGCTGGCGTTGGCGCGCCTGACTTGTTCCTGGCCGGCCTGCCGGCGCGTTTGCACACCTGACTGATTTGCACCTCACACCACGAGGCACCTTATGATCCGCGAAGAATTTCTGCGCTTGGCCGCCGACGGCTACAACCGCATCCCGTTGGCCTGCGAAACCCTGGCCGACTTCGACACACCGCTGTCGATCTACCTGAAACTGGCTGACCAGCCCAACTCCTACCTGCTCGAATCGGTGCAGGGTGGCGAGAAATGGGGCCGTTATTCGATCATCGGCCTGCCGTGCCGCACAGTGCTGCGGGTTCATGACCATCACGTCAGCGTGACCGTCGATGGCGTCGAGACCGAAAGTCATGACGTTGAAGACCCGTTGGCCTTCGTTGAAACCTTCAAGGCGCGCTACAACGTGCCGACCATCGCCGGTCTGCCGCGTTTCAACGGCGGTCTGGTCGGTTACTTCGGTTACGACTGCGTGCGTTATGTCGAGAAACGCCTGGGCAAGTGCCCGAATCCGGACCCGCTGGGCGTGCCAGACATTTTGCTGATGGTCTCCGACGCCGTCGTGGTGTTCGACAACCTCGCCGGCAAGATGCACGCGATTGTGCTGGCCGATCCGGCGCAGGCCGATGCTTTCGAACAAGGTCAGGCGCAACTGCAGGCGCTGCTGGAGAAACTGCGCCAGCCGATCACCCCGCGTCGTGGCCTGGACTTCAGCAAGCAGCAAGCGGCTGACCCGGTGTTCCGTTCCAGTTTCACCCAGGACGATTACGAAAAAGCCGTCGACACCATCAAGGAGTACATCCTTGCCGGTGACTGCATGCAGGTTGTGCCGTCGCAGCGCATGTCGATCGACTTCAAGGCTGCGCCGATCGATCTGTACCGTGCACTGCGTTGCTTCAATCCGACGCCGTACATGTACTTCTTCAACTTCGGCGATTTCCATGTCGTCGGCAGTTCGCCGGAAGTGCTGGTGCGAGTCGAGGACAACCTGATCACCGTGCGCCCGATTGCCGGTACTCGCCCGCGTGGCGCGACCGAAGAAGCCGATCTGGCGCTGGAAGAAGACCTGCTATCGGACGACAAAGAGATCGCCGAGCACTTGATGCTGATCGATCTCGGTCGTAACGACACTGGGCGCGTTTCGGAAATCGGTTCGGTGAAACTCACCGAGAAAATGGTCATCGAGCGTTATTCCAACGTGATGCACATTGTTTCCAACGTCACCGGGCAGTTGAAGGCCGGGCTGACCGCGATGGATGCACTGCGGGCGATTCTGCCAGCGGGCACCTTGTCCGGCGCGCCGAAAATTCGTGCGATGGAAATCATCGACGAACTGGAGCCGGTCAAGCGTGGCGTGTATGGCGGCGCAGTCGGTTACTTCGCCTGGAACGGCAACATGGACACCGCGATTGCGATCCGTACCGCGGTGATCAAGAACGGCGAACTGCACGTGCAGGCCGGTGGCGGCATCGTCGCCGACTCGGTGCCGGCACTGGAATGGGAAGAAACCCTGAATAAACGCCGCGCGATGTTCCGCGCTGTCGCCCTGGCCGAACAAACCCCGGACTGATCCCCTATCCCCTGTGTGAGAGGGCTTTTGTGGCGAGGGGATTTATCCCCGTTCGACTGCGCAGCAGTCGTAAAAACATTGCATACGATTTGCCTGATACACCGAGGTGTTTGGTTTAGGGGCCGCTTCGCGCCCCAGCGGGGATAAATCCCATCGCCACAGGCAATGTCCATCACTACAGAAAATGTGATGCATAAAAAAGCGGCGCCTGTGATGGCGCCGCTTTTTTATAGCCTGCAACAATCCCCTGTAGGAGCTGCCGCAGGCTGTGATCTTTTGATCTACCGCTTAAAAATCCAACACCACCCCGACATTGACCCCTTGCTGGGTAAAGTCATCATCCTTGCGGATGTTGTAGCCAGCGCGCAGGGCCAGGTCCTGAGTCAGTTTGTGGCTCACGCCCAGATTCAGGCGGTTCAGGTTGGTCTGCGGCGTGTAGCCGTCCAGGGTGTAGCGATTGTTCGGCAGGCTGTTGAGGTTCATCGTCAGATCCTGAGTGTCGTCGTTGTACTCACGTTCATGAGCAAACTCGCCGAACACCTGGGTCTGTGCGGTGATCTGATACTTGCCCTGGATGCCGAGGCCGAGGCGGCGGGAGTTACGCGATTGGTCATCGAAGGTCAGCGCTGTGGAGTCCGCGCCGTTTTCCGAGTAACCATCGACTTCAACTTTGCCGAAATCGGCACTCACGAATGGCGACAGGTGCCATGGGCTGCTGGCCTCAGGCGCGATGTCGTAGCCGACACGACCACCGATGGCCAGTACGTAGCCGTCGGTATCACCTTTTTCGCCACGCTCGTTGACCCCGAGCTGGAACTTGCGCTTCAAGCTGTCGTAATCGAGGTGTCCGGCGGTAATGGCCAAGTCACCCCACCAGCGGTTCTGCTGGTACTGCGCGAACGCCGTACCCATGTAGGAATTGAGTTTGTAGTCCGAGTCGGCGTCGCCGGCTTCAAGTTTCTGGTGATAGAGACCGGCCGCTACGCCGACGCGCCACGCTTCATTGAGGCGATAGCTGCCGCCGATGTTCAGGTTGTAACCATTGCCGTCGGCGCTTGCCGCACTGTGCTGGTCGTCGAAGTCCTGATGCTGGCCACCGCCGGCGACAATCGCCCGCCATTGGCCGACGCCTTGCCAGTTCTCCCAGTCAGCCAGCCATTGGTTACGCAGTTCGTCCTGATGCGCACGCAAAGTGCCCTGGGCCATTTCCGGCAACAGGGTCAATTCCCATGGGGCGGCGAGCAGTGAGTAGGCGTAGTCGGCAATCAGACGCTGGCCGGCTTCGGTCGGGTGCACCGCATCGTTGTAGATCAGCTTGGTCGGATCTGGCGTTGTGCTGTTGATGCCGTACCTGGCGTTCTCGGTGCAACTGTTGCCGCTGAAGCAAGTGGCCGTCAGGTTCTGATCGGTAGCAAGACCGAACTGCGCCGGGTTGGCGAACGCTTCCTTGAGCAGCACTGGAATGTTCAAAGGAATGATTTCGGCGTTGATGTTCTGCAACTGGCCGACCAGTTCAGTGTTGAACTGCGCGCTGAGCTGCGAGGTGAAACTCTGCAATGGCGAGCCGTTGATGGCCGGGGTCAGGCCAATGTCGGGCAGCAGCCAGACCATGATGTATTTGGCGCCGGCGCCTTGTAGCGTGCGGACACTGTCGGCCAGTCGATCCGCCGCAGAACTGGCCTGATCAGGGCTGAGTATGCGGCCTTGCAGGAAGTCGTTACCGCCGCCAGAAATGTAATACAGCGCATTCGGATCGGCACGGAAACCGTTGGACGGCAGATAGCCGGCGCGCGTGCGCTCACCGGTGGCAGATTGCGTGGTGATTGAATCGAGAATCTGGTCGGTGCGATAACCGCCGACTGCCCAATTGTTACCGTCCGGCAGGCCTTCACCGGCGCGTACCGCCGAAGAGGACGAGGCGGTCTGGTCCGGGCTGAAACCGAGTTTGCCACCGATGATCTGTGTGGCATTCAGGTTACGGTTTTCACCGGTGCCATCCTTATAGAGCGGTCCGGTCCGGTTGGTGTAGCGCTGAGTGGCGCCCGCCGGGCCGCCAGGATCGGTGAAAGTCCCCGCATCATTGAGGCTGTCGCCAAAGACCACAAAGTTGGAATAAGGATTGGCTGCAGCATTCGCCTGGGCACAGGCCAATGCGAGCAAGCATCCGGCCAGCGGTACAAACAACGTCTGTTTGATCATGAGCAAGTCCGTTTATTTATTGTTGTAGGTGAACGAAACGACAGTACCAAAAACTTCCGGCCTTTTGCCATCGGTCGCGAATCCTCCCCCGGTTTTATCTCCCGCAAGCCCCGCCATATTGCACGCTCCGCCCAGCTAAGTTACTGTGCCGGAACGTATGAACGAGACCTTCCCCGTGTTGATCACCAGCAAACTTCTGGATCAAGTCATCAAGGCACACGCCCGCTGGCGTTGGCGCGCCTGAATCTTTTCTGCCGGCCCCGCCGGATCTGTATCGCTTTGCCTTCCTTGCCCGTTTGAAATGCCGCTTTGCCGACGCCACTGGCGCGTCCGACATCGTGCAGCGCCCTGCGGGCAAGTCATCTGAAGGCTGTCTTCAAGTCAGAATTCAAGAGGTTCGAAACGCCATGTTGCTGATGATCGACAACTACGACTCCTTTACTTACAACGTTGTGCAATACCTCGGCGAGTTGGGTGCCGAAGTCAAAGTCGTGCGCAACGACGAACTGACCATCGCCGAAATCGAAGCACTCAACCCCGAACGCATCGTGGTGTCCCCCGGTCCTTGCACGCCGACCGAAGCCGGCATCTCCATCGAAGCCATCAAGCACTTTGCCGGCAAACTGCCGATCCTCGGTGTCTGCCTCGGCCACCAGTCCATCGGCCAGGCCTTTGGCGGTGATGTGGTACGTGCCCGCCACGTCATGCACGGTAAGACTAGTCCGGTATTCCACGAGGACAAGGGCGTTTTCGAAGGCCTCAACCATCCGCTGACCGTTACCCGTTACCACTCGCTGATCGTCAAGCACGAGACGTTGCCCGATTGCCTCGAGCTGACCGCGTGGACGCAACTCGATGACGGCAGCGTCGACGAAATCATGGGCCTGCGTCACAAGACCCTGAACATTGAGGGCGTACAGTTCCACCCCGAGTCGATCCTGACCGAACAGGGTCATGAACTGTTTGCCAACTTCCTCAAACAAACCGGCGGCACGCGCTAAGGACTTCCCATGAATATCAAGACAGCCCTGAGCCGTATCGTCGATCACCTCGACCTCAGCACCGATGAAATGCGCGACGTGATGCGCGAAATCATGACCGGCCAATGCACCGACGCGCAGATCGGCGCGTTCATGATGGCCATGCGCATGAAGAGCGAGAGCATCGACGAAATCGTCGGCGCCGTGTCGGTGATGCGTGAGCTGGCCGATCAGGTTGAGCTGAAGACCCTCGACGGCGTGGTCGATGTGGTGGGTACCGGCGGTGACGGTGCGAACATCTTCAACGTCTCGACCGCTTCTTCCTTTGTTGTCGCAGCGGCCGGTTGCACCGTGGCCAAGCACGGCAACCGTGCGGTCTCGGGCAAGAGCGGCAGCGCCGACTTGCTGGAAGCCGCCGGCATTTATCTGAACCTGACGCCGGTGCAAGTCGCCCGTTGCATCGACAACGTCGGCATCGGTTTCATGTTTGCCCAGACCCACCACAAAGCCATGAAGTACGCCGCCGGCCCGCGCCGCGATCTCGGCCTGCGTACGCTGTTCAACATGCTCGGCCCGCTTACGAATCCGGCCGGTGTGAAACATCAGGTGGTGGGCGTGTTCACTCAGGCCTTGTGCCGGCCGCTGGCTGAAGTCTTGCAGCGTCTGGGCAGTAAACACGTACTGGTGGTGCATTCGAAGGACGGCCTGGACGAGTTCAGTCTCGCCGCGCCGACCTTTGTGGCTGAACTGAAGAACAACGAGATCACCGAGTATTGGGTCGAACCCGAAGACTTGGGCATGAAGAGCCAGAGCCTGCACGGTCTGTCGGTCGAAGGCCCGGAAGCGTCGCTGGCGCTGATCCGCGATGCCCTCGGCAAGCGCAAAACCGAAAACGGCCAGAAAGCCGCCGAAATGATTGTGCTCAATGCGGGTGCGGCGCTGTATGCCGCTGACCTGGCCAGCAGTTTGAAACAGGGCGTGGAGCTTGCGCACGACGCTTTGCACACTGGGCTCGCTCGGGAAAAACTCGAGGAGCTGGGTGCCTTTACCGCGGTATTCAAAGTGGAGAATGAGGGATGAGTGTACCGACGGTTCTGGAAAACATTCTGGCGCGCAAAGTTCAGGAAGTCGCCGAGCGTAGCGCTCGCGTCAGCCTGAGCGAGCTGGAAAGTCTGGCCAAGGCGGCCGATGCACCCCGTGGTTTTGCCCAGGCATTGCTGGCGCAAGCCAAGAAGAAGCAGCCGGCAGTGATTGCTGAAATCAAAAAGGCATCGCCGAGCAAAGGCGTGATCCGTGAGAACTTCGTTCCCGCCGACATCGCCAAAAGCTACGAGAAGGGCGGGGCAACCTGTCTTTCCGTGCTGACCGACATCGATTACTTTCAGGGCGCCGACGTTTACCTGCAGCAGGCCCGTGCCGCGTGCAAGTTGCCAGTGATCCGCAAGGACTTCATGATCGATCCGTACCAGATCGTCGAAGCCCGTGCGCTTGGCGCTGACTGTGTGCTGTTGATCGTCTCCGCACTGGACGACGTGAAAATGGCCGAGCTGGCGTCGGTTGCCAAGAGTGTGGGTCTGGATGTGCTGGTGGAAGTGCATGACGGCGATGAGCTGGAACGCGCACTGAAAACACTCGACACGCCGTTGGTCGGGGTCAACAACCGCAACCTGCACACCTTCGACGTCAGTCTGGAAACCACCCTCGACCTGTTGCCGCGTATTCCGCGCGATCGTCTGGTGATCACCGAGAGCGGCATTCTCAACCGTGCCGACGTCGAGCTGATGGAAATCAGCGACGTTTACGCGTTCCTGGTCGGCGAAGCGTTCATGCGCGCTGAAAGCCCGGGGACTGAGTTGCAGCGTCTGTTCTTTCCGGAACGTGGCGTGCCGATCAGCGGTTCGACCCTCGACTGATAAGCTCCAGATCGAGTCGACTCATTCGCGAGCAGGCTCGCTCCCACATTTGGAATGCGTTCCCCTGTAGGAGTGAGCCTGCTCGCGATGAGGTCCTCAAAATCCCTAAAGATTCCAGATCTGCCGGAGCCCTCCATGTCGCTGCCAACCCCCTTGACCATCGAAGCCGGCCTGCAAGCCGAGCAGGATCTGCTGGCCTCGATCTGCGCCGGCGACGCCGAGTTCGGTCTGCTGTTCTGGCAACCCAGCGACCGTGCTCTGGTCATGCCCCGTCGTCTTAACCGTCTACCCGGATTCGAACACGCCTGCGAAGTCTCCGCTGCTGCCGGTTGGCCGGTCCTGTTGCGTGAAACCGGCGGCGAACCCGTCCCGCAATCTGCCGCCACGATCAATATCGCCCTGGTGTATGCCCCGCCCCGCAGCGAAGGCGATCTGAACCGGATCGAAACCGGTTATCGGCGTCTGTGCGATCCGATCTGTCAGTTGCTGGATGAATTGGGGGGTGTTTCGTCGCTGGGTGAAATCGACGGCGCGTTCTGCGACGGTCGTTTCAACGTCAATCTCGACGGACGCAAGATGGTCGGCACCGCGCAACGCTGGCGCCAGAGTCAGGGCGGACAGCGTCCGGTTGGCCTGGTCCACGGTGCGATGCTGATGGATAACGAACGGGAGTCGATGGTCGCTGCGGTCAATCGCTTCAATGAAGCTTGCGGCCTGGAACAGCGGGTGCGGGCGCAAAGCCACATTGCCCTGCACGAAAAATTCAACGCGCCACAGGCGTTGGCGCGTCTCGATGAGCTATTCCGTTTAATGCTGGCGCAGATGTACAGCGCCTGATTTTAGCGGCTTACCGCGTGCCGAAGACCACCATGGTCTTGCCTTTCACATCGACCAGGTTGCGCTCCTCAAGATCCTTGAGCACGCGACCGACCATCTCCCGCGAACAACCGACAATCCGTCCGATTTCCTGACGGGTAACCTTGATCTGCATGCCGTCTGGATGAGTCATGGCGTCCGGCTGCTTGCATAACTCCAGCAGGCAACGGGCGACACGACCGGTCACGTCGAAGAATGCCAGATCGCCAACCTTGCGCGTGGTGTTGCGCAAGCGTTGTGCGATTTGTCCGCTGAGCACGTAAAGAATGTCTGGATCCTGCTGGGATAATTCGCGGAACTTGGCGTAGCTGATCTCTGCGATTTCACACTCGACCTTGGCTCGCACCCAGGCACTGCGTTCCTGTTCCTGGCCGGCTTGTTCGAACAGACCCAGCTCACCGAAGAAATCCCCGGCGTTGAGGTAGGCGATGATCATTTCGCGACCATCGTCGTCCTCGATCAGGATCGTCACCGAGCCTTTGATGATGAAGTACAGCGTGTCCGAACGGTCGCCAGCACAAATAATGTTGCTCTTGGCCGCATGGCGACGGCGCTGGCAATGCATCAACAGCTTGTCGAGGTTCTTGATTTTGGGTGTTGGGGTAATAGCAACCATGGTTGTATCCCGAAAAGACTGCACGGTGATGTTTGATTTTTTTATGAGGCGCTGGAGGCGGTCGCTACACAGCTGGCATGGGCGCCAGCGAATTGGCGCCAGCTTACCAGACACTTCGTCGAAAATTCGAGAAATTACCTACGCTGTAGAGGCGTTCGTCCTAGGATCGCTGCTCGCTGTCAGACCGGGGCGCTGTGCTAAGCTGGCGACCCTTTTTTCTACAGTGGAGTCTTGGCGATGAAGGCACGCATCCAATGGGCTGGCGAAGCCATGTTCCTCGGCGAATCCGGCAGCGGTCACGTCGTGGTCATGGACGGTCCGCCGGACGCAGGTGGTCGTAATCTGGGTGTTCGCCCGATGGAAATGCTCCTGCTGGGCGTCGGTGGTTGCAGTAACTTCGATGTGGTCAGCATTCTGAAGAAGTCCCGTCAGGCAGTTGAAAGCTGCGAAGCCTTCCTTGAAGCCGAGCGTGCGACCGAAGATCCGAAGGTGTTCACCAAGATCCACATGCACTTCGTGGTCAAGGGACGTGGCCTGAAAGAAGCCCAGGTCAAGCGCGCCATCGAGCTGTCCGCCGAAAAGTATTGCTCGGCCTCGATCATGCTGGGCGCCGCTGGTGTGGCAATCACCCACGACTACGAAATCATCGAACTCGGTTGAGCCGACATTCAACTATCATAAAAGCAGTGCAGACTCTGGCGATCCCCCGCTGACGTCTGCATAATGCGCCACTTTTTTCAGGGCAGTGATCGGTCAACCGACGGGTCATCCGCCTGAACAGATAACCAAAATCGCCATCGCGAAGAGGTGTTAACCGTCCTACGCAGGTGCGTTGTTCGCACTTGACGGGCATGCTTGATCACGCGGCCGTGCCGCATACATAGAGAGTTTTTAACGGTGAAAAGCAAACTCAAGCTCCACGGGTTCAATAACCTGACAAAGACCTTGAGCTTCAACATCTATGACATCTGCTACGCGGAGACCCCGCAAGACCAGCAGGCTTACGTCGAGTACATCAATCAAGAGTACAACGCCGAACGCCTGACGCAGATCCTCACGGAAGTTGTCGAAATCATTGGTGCCAACATTCTGAACATTGCGAGTCAGAACTATGAGCCTCAGGGTGCCAGCGTCACGATTCTGATTTCTGAAGAGCCGGTAACCCCGACTGAAAGCCAGATTGAAGAGTCCCCGGGTCCTTTGCCCGAAATTATCCTGGCCCACCTCGACAAGAGCCACATCACGGTGCATACCTACCCGGAAATCCATCCGGACGCCGGTATCGCGACTTTCCGTGTGGACATCGATGTGTCGACCTGTGGTGTTATTTCACCGCTTAAAGCGCTCAACTTCCTCATTCACCAGTTCGATTCGGACATCGTGACTGTGGATTACCGTGTGCGCGGCTTCACCCGTGACGTTGAAGGCAACAAACACTTCATCGATCACGAGATCAATTCGATCCAGAACTACCTTTCCGAAGACACCCGCGACGCGTACCAGATGACCGACGTGAACGTGTACCAGGAAAACCTGTTCCACACCAAAATGCTGCTGAAGAACTTTGAACTGGACAACTACCTGTTCGGTGACGCCACCAGCAATCTGTCCTCTGAGCAACGTGCCCAGGTGACCGATCGTGTGAAACACGAAATGCTGGAAATTTTCTACGCGCGCAATATGCCTGCGTAAGAAATCCAGGCACAAAAAAGGCGACGGTCTCAGGATCGTCGCCTTTTTTATTGCTCAAACAAAGAACCCCGTAGGAGTGAGCCTGCTCGCGATGAGGCCCTCAGCACGCAAACAGACCTCAGATCCGATAGGTACTCTTGGTCATCACCTTGGCCAATAAGCTCATCCCGAACTTCACCGGTGCCGGGAACCGGAAACCACCAGCCTCCAGCGCACTTTCCGCATGATGTTCTTCATCAATACGCATCTGCTCCAGTATTGCCCGGGACTTCTCGTCCTCAACCGGCAACTGCTCCAGATGCTCATTCAAATGCTTGCACACCTGATGCTCGGTCGCCGCAACAAACCCGAGGCTGACCTTGTCGCTGATCAGCCCGGCAACTGCGCCAATGCCGAACGACATGCCGTAGAACAGCGGGTTGAGAATGCTGGTATGGCTGCCCAGTTGGTGAATGCGTTGTTCACACCAGACCAGATGATCAATCTCTTCTTCGGCGGCGTGCTCCATGGCTTCACGTACCTGCGGCAGCTTGGCGGTCAGCGCCTGACCCTGATACAGCGCCTGGGCGCAGACTTCGCCGGTATGGTTGATACGCATCAGGCCGGCGACATGGCGAGTGTCTTCATCGCTCATTTGCGTTTCTGGCTGGAGTATCGCTGGTGACGGACGGTACGGCTGGCCGCTGAAGGGCAGCAGGGTACGCATCGCGGCATCCGCTTGCAGCAGAAGACGGTCAATTGGCGAATAGTGACGTTGGGTAGTCATACTGACCTCCGGGAAGAATCTCGGCGGCCAGTTTAACCGAATCGGCCGGGGGAAGGTTTGCGCTGGGTCATTTGCCACGCTTGATGGGCTCATATGTAGGAGCAGCCTTCGGCAGCTCCTACACACAGGGGCGCGATAGGTCAGCCCGGCGGCCAGTTCATCTGACGCTGACCGAGTACGTGCATATGAATGTGGTAGACGGTCTGCCCACCTTTTTCATTGCAGTTCATCACCACTCGGAAGCCTTCTTCACAACCCAGTTCCAGCGCCAGGCGTTGTGCCGTGAACAGAATGTGCCCGGCCAGTGCCTTGTCGTCTTCGGTGAGGTCGTTGAGGGTGCGCACCGGTTTCTTCGGGATCACCAGGAAATGCACCGGTGCCTGAGGGGCGATGTCGTGGAACGCCAGAACCTGGTCGTCCTCGTAAATGATCTTCGCCGGGATCTCCCGGTTGATGATCTTGGTGAACAGAGTATCCACTGCTGTTTTCTCCGTTGTTTGGGCTGGCCTGAGTTTACTCATGAGGATTGAACCCGCCCAGTGTTTTGCCGTAGGACAGTTCAGCGCGGGCAGTAGGCCTTGTTGACCATGCCAACGATGGTGCGATTGAGCCAGCGCGAACCCAGTCGTGGTAGAAAGGCGAACCAGCGGTTGCGTCGTCCCGGAATGATGATTGCGCGGTTTTTTTCCAGTGCGCGCACGGTGTACAGCGCAACCTCTTCCGGGCTCATCAGCAGTTTGCTGTCTTTGAGTTTGTCGCTGTTCAGTTGTGCGGTACGGAAAAAAGCCGTACGGGTAGGGCCGGGGCAGAGCACCGAAACCTTTACCGCGCTTTGTTTGAGCTCGACCCGCAGTGCTTCGGAGAAGTGCAGCACATAGGCTTTGCTGGCGTAATAGGTGCTCATCCATGGACCGGGATTGAAAGCTGCTACCGAGGCGACATTGAGAATCTGGCCGCCACCCTGCAATGCCATGCTGTTGCCGATCGCATGGCAAAGGCGAGTGAGGGCGAGGATGTTCACTTCAATCAGGTCCTGCTCGGTCATCCAGTCCTGAGCGAGAAACGGACCGCAGGTGCCGATGCCGGCGCAGTTCACCAACAGATCAATCTGTCGGTCGCCTTCTTCCAGTTCCAGCAAAAAACCGGACAGGCGCAGCGGCTCACCCAGGTCGCAGGCACGAAACAACACCTCGACGCCGAAGCGTTGGGTCAGTTCGATTGCAATACTTTCCAGCTGATCACGCTGTCGTGCCACCAGAATCAGGCTGCGGCCACGGCGGGCCAAGGCTTCGGCCATGGCCAGGCCGATGCCGCTGGAGGCGCCAGTGATCAGAGCGTAACGGGTCATGCAATTCTCCATCGCAACAGCTCCGCGCCAGCGACGCGGGTGTCACGGCGGGGAGCGCTGTTCATTCTTTCGCAGAGTCTACAGGGGCCTGCGCCGCTTCGGCTGCATCGTCGGCGGAATTCGCTGCCGGTTCGACCTCGACGTCGATTTCATCGGTGGTCACCGAGCCGCTGTCGTAGCTGCTTTCGAGACTGGTTTCGTACTCCTGCTGAATGGCCGAGATCCCACCAAGCATTCCGCCAACGAAAAACAGCCCGATAAACACGATCCACAGTGCGCTCAGCACCTTGACCGCTGTGCTGTTGGGCGGCGGAGGCGGACCGTAGCGGTTGGCGCCGGTATTGCCCGGCACAACCATGATCACAAAAGGGAAGATGCTGCCCACCAACGGCACAAGGTTGAGCAACCACAGCCAGCCGGACCAACCGATATCGTGCAGGCGTTGCACAGTGAACAGAATGCTGATGACGATGAGCGCCAAGCCTAAAAAGAACGCGATGATGCCGCCGACGATCAGGCCACCCGTAGAGTCGGAGCTGACCAGTCCCACGGCGATCAGTGCAAATATGCTGATAATCGGCAGGCTCACCAGCGTCACGACCATCGTCCAGGCGAGGAAGCGCAGACGTCCGATCCTGCCTTGTACACCTAGCGGTTTCAGTGTTGAAAATTCGGCGAAGGGTTCACCTACGCTGGCGCGAGGTGGTGCATAAGGCGAGTTGGGCTCCGCCACGGGCGCAGATTGTTCGTGGACGTCCGATAGACTCAGCTCGATGGCTGTTTCAGCTTCGATCCGGGCGTCGATCCCGGTTTTGCCCAGCGCTTGCAGATAAGCTTGCGCATCGCCATGGGACAATTCGCGCTTGAGTGCCACCGTCTGGCCATTGAACAAGCGCTCGATGGCGGCCACATCGCTTTTGAACAGGTCCGCCAGATTGAGTTTGGCAGTGGTGATATCGACACCGGGCTGTAGAGCACCGTCGAATACGATTTTGTAACGGGGTTCGCTCATGGCCGAGGCATCCTTGTCGCGAGTAGATTCAAAGGTTGTCAGTGTAAGGCCAGTCGCCTGACGACTGGCCTGATTTTTCTTAGCGTGGCCAACGGGGCGACAATTGTGTAGCGCGCTGCTGAGCCTGGCGATACTCGGCGTCGAGACGCGCGATCAGTTGATCCACGCTGGGCAAGTCATCGATTTGTCCAACACCCTGACCTGCCGACCACACCGTTTTCCAGGCCTTGGCTTCGTCGTTTATCGGTTTGAGCTTGTCGCCGAAATTGACTTCGCCCTTGCCTTGCAGTGCGGCCATATCGAAACCGGCGGCCTGCAGGCTTTGGCGCATGAAACTCGCCGGAACACCCGACACCGCTGGAGTATGAATGATGTCTGCTGCTTTGGCTGTCAGCAGCATCTCCTTATAGGCGTCAGGCGCATGACTCTCCGTAGTGCCGATAAATCGTGTACCGAAGTAGGCCAAATCCGCGCCGAGCAGCTGCGCGGCGAGAATCTCATGGCCATGGTTCAAACATCCTGCAAGCAGCAGCGTTTTGTCGAAGAACTCGCGGATCTCGGCAATCAAGGCGAACGGACTCCAGGTGCCGGCATGGCCCCCAGCGCCGGCCGCGACCGCGATCAAGCCATCAACACCAGCCTCGGCAGCCTTTTCGGCATGCCGGCGAGTAGTGACGTCGTGGAAGACCTGACCCCCATAGCTGTGCACCGCGTCGACCAGTTCCTTCACTGCACCGAGGCTGGTGATGACGATCGGTACCTTATGTTCGACGCAGATATTCAAATCCGCCTGTAAACGCGGGTTGCTGTTGTGCACGATCAGGTTCACCGCATAAGGCGCCGGGTTGTCCAGCGTCGCAAGGCCCGCCTCGATCTGTTCCAGCCAGGCTTTGAACCCGCTGCTTTCGCGCTGGTTCAGCGCCGGGAAACTGCCGACCACGCCGTTTCGGCAGCAGGCAAGCACCAGTTCCGGGTTGGAAATCAGAAACATCGGCGCCGCCACTACGGGCAGGCGCAGACGTTGTTCGAGCAGAGCGGGCAGCGACATTGTGAATACCCCGAAGATCTGTACTTGTTGAAGTTAGAACGGCTTGACCACGACCAGAATTACGATAGCCAGCAATATCAGAACCGGCACTTCATTGAACCAGCGATAAAAGACATGGCTGCGGGTGTTCTCGCCACGGGCAAAACGTTTTACCTGCGCGCCGCACATGTGGTGATAGCCGATCAGCAGGACCACAAGGGTCAACTTGGCGTGGATCCAGCCGCCCATGCTGAAGATGCTTGGGTTGAGATAGATCAGCCAGCCGCCGAAGATCAACGTAGCGATCATCGCCGGGCCCATGATGCCGCGATACAGTTTGCGTTCCATGACGCTGAAGCGTTCCTTGCTGATCGTGTCTTCACTTTGTGCGTGATAAACGAACAGTCTTGGCAGGTAGAACAGGCCGGCAAACCAGCACACGATGCTGACGATATGAAAAGCTTTGATCCATAGATAGAGCATTTTTAGTTATTCCCAGGTTCACGGTAGCCCGGATAGTAGAGGCTTGAGCGTCCGCACGTCACCTTGACGGTTGTCGCAGGGGCGCGCGGCCCCTATTATCGACGGCTTTCCAGTGGGTTCGTTGAGGGCAGGTTTATGGTCAAGGTCGGTATTGTCGGCGGCACGGGTTACACCGGTGTCGAACTGCTGCGTCTGTTGGCACAGCATCCGCAGGCAGAAGTGGTAGTGATCACTTCCCGATCCGAGGCCGGTCTGGCCGTGGCTGACATGTACCCGAACCTTCGCGGTCACTACGACGGCCTGGCGTTCAGCGTTCCGGATATCAAAACTCTGGGCGCTTGCGATGTGGTGTTCTTTGCCACGCCGCACGGTGTTGCTCACGCACTGGCGGGTGAACTGCTGGCGGCGGGCACCAAGGTCATCGACCTGTCGGCTGACTTCCGTCTGCAGGATGCCGAAGAGTGGGCCAAATGGTACGGTCAGCCGCATGGCGCGCCGGAGTTGCTGGATGAAGCGGTATACGGCCTGCCTGAAGTCAATCGCGAGCAAATCAAAAAAGCGCGCCTGATCGCTGTTCCGGGTTGCTATCCAACCGCTACTCAGCTGGGTTTCCTGCCATTGCTTGAGGCGGGTCTGGCCGATGCCTCGCGTCTGATCGCCGACTGCAAATCCGGTGTCAGCGGTGCCGGTCGCGGTGCGGCTGTAGGTTCGCTGTACTCCGAGACGTCGGAAAGCATGAAGGCTTACGCGGTAAAAGGTCACCGTCACCTGCCGGAAATTCGTCAGGGCCTGCGTCGTGCAGCAGGCAAGGATGTCGGTCTGACTTTCGTGCCGCACCTGACGCCGATGATTCGCGGTATTCACTCGACGCTTTACGCGACTGTGGTCGATCGTTCGGTGGATTTGCAGGCACTGTTCGAAAAGCGCTATGCCAACGAACCGTTCGTCGACGTGATGCCAGCCGGCAGCCATCCGGAAACCCGTAGCGTGCGCGGTGCCAACGTCTGCCGTATCGCGGTGCACCGTCCGCAGGATGGCGATCTGGTGGTAGTACTGTCGGTGATCGACAACCTGGTCAAAGGCGCGTCGGGTCAGGCTGTGCAGAACATGAACATTCTGTTTGGCCTGGATGAGCGTTTCGGCCTGTCCCATGCCGGTATGCTGCCGTAACACTTTATCGCGCAAAGCAAAAAGGCCCGTTAAACGGGCCTTTTTGCATTCTGAACAGTTGATCGGCTTTATTGATATACCGTAACAATAGTTGACCGATTTTCTAGGAGAAGCGGATAATGCGCGTCATCACGCATTATGGCGGCGTAACGCCGGGAGATAGTCAGCATGAGCGTCGAATCCTTCACCCCCACGGCTTTGCAATTCACCCAGGGTGCTGCGCACAAGGTGAAGAGCCTGGTCGATGAAGAGGGGAATGATCGCTTGAAGCTGCGCGTATTCGTTACGGGCGGCGGTTGTTCGGGGTTTCAGTACGGTTTCACCTTCGATGAAGATGTGGCCGAGGACGACACCATTGTCGAGCGCGAAGGCGTGAGTCTGGTGGTGGATCCGATGAGTTTTCAATACCTGGCCGGTGCCGAAGTGGACTACCAGGAAGGTCTGGAAGGTTCGCGCTTCGTGATCAAGAACCCGAACGCCACCACCACGTGTGGTTGCGGCTCTTCGTTCTCGATCTGATCGCACTTCGCTGTACACAACAAAACGCCGCAGAGCCTCACGGTTCTGCGGCGTTTTTTGTTGTCGGTGTTTTGCTCAGTTGGGATAGATGGCGCCGAGTACACGCAGGCCTTTGGCGCCGGTGACGCTTGGGCGGTTGGCTGCGATACCCTCGAGGCAGCAATGGGCGAGCCAGGCAAAGGCCATCGCTTCGACCCAGTCCGGATCTACGCCGTGGGTGGCGGTACTGGCGACTTTTGCATTCGGCAGCAAGTCCGCCAGGCGTTTCATTAGCGTGGCGTTGTGTGCGCCGCCGCCGCAAACCAACAGTTCCTGAGTATCCGACTGAGCGCTTTGCAGCGACTCGACAATGGTCAACGCGGTCAGCTCGAGTAGTGTGGCTTGTACGTTTTCCGCGGCGAAGGCGGGCAGGCGTGAGAGATGTTGTTCCAGCCAGAGCAGGTTGAACACCTCTCGGCCAGTGCTTTTCGGGCCCTTGGTGACGAAGAACGGATCGCTGAGTAACGCCTCCAGCAATGTCGGCTCAACGGAACCTGTTTTTGCCCAGTCGCCATTGCGATCGTAGTTTTCGCCGCGTTGCTGCTGAATCCAGGCGTCCATCAGAACATTCCCTGGGCCGCAGTCGAAACCGGCTACAGGCTTGGTCGGCTCTATCAGGCTGAGATTGCTGAAACCACCGACATTCAAGACCGCCTGGTTGCCGGTACGCTCTTCGAATAAAGCTTCATGGAAGGCGGGCACCAGAGGTGCGCCTTGGCCGCCGGCAGCGACGTCTCGACTGCGGAAGTCGCTGACGACGGTAATGCCTGTCAGCTCAGTCAGCAGGGCAGGGCTACCAATCTGCACGGTGAAACCGCGTACGGGCTCATGGCGGATGGTCTGGCCGTGGCTGCCGATTGCGCGGATGTCTTCAGGCTTGAGTCGTTGCTGATCGAGAAGGGTGTTAATGCCCTGAGCGGCGAGCTTCACCCAGTGCTGCTGGGCAATCGCCGAGCGGGCGATCTCGTCAGGGCCGCTGGCGCACAAGCCAAGAAGCTCGGTGCGCAGCGAGTCAGGCATGGGAATGTAGTGCGTGGCGATCAGTTTGATCGCCGAGGTCTGCTCGATCAAGGCGATGTCCAGACCGTCGAGGCTGGTTCCGGACATCACGCCGATATACAGAGCCATCGCTTAACGCTTGCTCGAGGCCAGCATGGTAGCCTTTTCCTGGTCCATGCGCGCCATCAGCGGCTGGCTCTGGGCGAGGAAGCGCGCACGTTCGGCTTTGGCAATCGGATCAGCCATTGGCAGCTTCTGGCCCAGTGGATCGACGTGAACGCCGTTAACCTGGAACTCGTAGTGCAAGTGCGGGCCAGTCGACAGACCGGTAGTGCCGATGTAGCCGATCACTTGGCCCTGCTTCACGGTACCACCGGTTTTAACGCCTTTGGCGAAGCCCTGCATGTGACCGTACAGCGTGCGGTAGGTGTTGCCGTGCTGGATGATCACAGTGTTGCCGTAACCACCGCGGCGACCGGCGAGCAGCACTTTACCGTCACCGGCAGCCTTGATTGGCGTGCCGCGCGGCGCTGCGTAATCGACGCCCTTGTGAGCGCGGATCTTGTTGAGGATCGGGTGTTTGCGGCCCATGGAGAACTTGGAGCTGATGCGGGCGAAATCCACCGGCGTACGAATGAACGCCTTGCGCATGCTGTTGCCATCGGCGGTGTAATAGCTGCTGTTACCTTGCTTGTTGGTGTAACGCACGGCGGTGTAGGTCTTGCCGCGGTTGGTAAAGCGCGCAGAGAGGATCGGGCCATTGCCGACAGCCTTGCCGTTGACCACTTTCTGCTCGTAAATCACGTCGAATTCGTCGCCCTGGCGGATATCCTGAGCGAAGTCGACGTCATAGCCGAATACGCTGGCCATATCCATGGTCAGGCTATGCGACAGGCCGGCGCGGGCGGCGGACTGAGACAACGAGCTATTGATTACGCCGTGGACGTAGGCGGTGCGAACGGTGGGTTTTGCGGTGACGCGGTTAAAGGCATAACCCTTGTCATTCTTGGTCAGGGTGATGGTTTCAACATCACTGACCTTGCTGTGCAGGCTGGTCAGTTGACCTTCGGGGTTAAGTTCGAACTCGAGCTTCTGGCCGTGTTTGAGCTGGCTGAACTGCTTGGCTTGCTTGTCGCTGGCCAGAATTTCATGCACGGCTGCGGCTGGCAAACCTACCTTTTCAAACAGCGTAGACAGCGTATCGCCTTTCGCTACAACAACTTCGCGATGGCCTGGGGCTTTTGGTTTTTCGGCGACGGGAGCTCGCGCAGGTGCGGCTTCAGCAGCTTGCGAGGTGCTTTCGTCGCTGTTTTCTATCTGTGCAAACGGAGAGGTTACGGGCTCATTTGTGGCTTGAGCCGCGTCGGCAGCGTCTTGATCTTGTGTCAGTTGTTCAGCAGGACTTTCCAGTTCAAGGCTCAGGGTCGTCTTTTTGGCTTCAACATCGCTGGAAGGAAATACCAGGAGCGCCAGGCTGAGTAGGGCGGCGATACCACTTGCGGCGAGCAGGTGGGTCTTCGGGTAAAGCGGTGGCGCTTTAGACGGTTCAGTGGTCATAAGTAATTTTGACTTTGAAAAGTGATGAATTGGAAAAGATGAATGACATGATGAAGATGAAATAACTGTATAAAATATAACCAAATCATCTCTGAAGCAAGTCTACAGACACCGCGTCTGTGGATTGGTGTCCGTGCGCCGGGCAAAACTTGTAATTGGTGCACGATCTTGTATGGTTGGTTCCCTTTGAATCTGAGCCTTGCGGGTCTGTTATGAAGTCGGTTGAAGAGCAGCTAGCGCTGATTAAACGTGGTGCGGAAGAACTATTGGTCGAGTCCGAGCTGATCGAGAAGCTCAAGCGCGGCCAACCGCTGCGTATTAAAGCTGGTTTCGACCCGACCGCTCCGGATCTGCACTTGGGTCATACCGTGCTTATTAATAAGCTGCGTCAGTTCCAGGAGCTGGGGCATCAGGTGATCTTCCTTATAGGTGACTTCACCGGGATGATCGGTGATCCGAGCGGCAAGAGTGCCACTCGTCCTCCGCTGACTCGCGAGCAGGTCTTGGAAAACGCTGAGACCTACAAAACTCAGGTTTTCAAGATTCTTGATCCGGCGAAAACCGAAGTTGCATTCAACTCTACCTGGATGGATCAGATGGGGCCGGCGGACTTCATTCGCCTGACTTCGCAATACACGGTCGCTCGTATGCTCGAGCGTGATGATTTCGACAAGCGCTACACCACCAATCAACCGATCGCCATTCACGAGTTCCTCTATCCGCTGGTTCAGGGTTACGACTCGGTTGCTCTGCGCGCGGATGTCGAGCTGGGCGGTACTGATCAGAAGTTCAACTTGCTGATGGGGCGTGAGCTGCAGCGCGGCTATGGTCAAGAGGCTCAGTGCATTCTGACCATGCCGTTGCTTGAGGGTCTGGATGGCGTGAAGAAGATGTCCAAGTCGTTGGGCAACTATGTCGGTATTCAGGAGGCGCCAGGCGTCATGTATAGCAAGCTGGTTTCGATTCCTGATGCGCTGATGTGGCGCTACTTCGAATTGCTCAGCTTCCGTTCGATGGATGAGATCAATGCGTTTCGTGCTGATGTTGAGGCGGGCGCCAATCCGCGTGACATCAAAATCAAGCTGGCTGAAGAGCTCGTTGCGCGTTTTCATGGTGAAGAGGCGGCGGCGAATGCTCACCGGGGTGCGGGCAATCGCATGAAGGAAGGTGAGTTGCCGGATGATTTGCCGGAAATCGAGTTGGCCTCTACTGAGGATATGCCGATTGCCGCTGTCCTTAATAAGGCGGGTCTGGTTAAGAACTCGGCAGCTGCTCGGGATCTGTTGGCGGCAGGCGGTGTGCGTGTGGATGGTGAGGTGGTTGATCGCTCCTTTATATACGTAGTCGGGGCGACCCATGTTTGCCAGGCCGGCAAGAAGGCTTTCGCACGCATTACGCTGAAATCTGAATAAAGTTTGAATTAGGGATTGACGGCGAATTCTGGAGGCCTATAATTCGCCCCGCTTCCGGTGCAGTCGAAACGGAAAACTCCTTGAGATTCAATGAGTTATGTAGGTTTAGGCAGCAGTTGCTTCAGTTTATCGAAGCCGAAAAGAAGTTGAAAAAGAGGTGTTGACAGCAGCGATTAACGCTGTAGAATTCGCCTCCCGCTAACGAGAGATCGGAAGCGCAAGTGGTTGAAGTTGTTGAAGAATTCTTCGAAAACTTCTGAAAATAATCACTTGACAGCAAATGAGGCTGCTGTAGAATGCGCGCCTCGGTTGAGACGAAAGATCTTAACCAGCCGCTCTTTAACAACTGAATCAAGCAATTCGTGTGGGTGCTTGTGGAGTCAGACTGATAGTCAACAAGATTATCAGCATCACAAGTTACTCCGCGAGAAATCAAAGATGTAACCAACGATTGCTGAGCCAAGTTTAGGGTTTCTTAAAAACCCAAAGATGTTTGAACTGAAGAGTTTGATCATGGCTCAGATTGAACGCTGGCGGCAGGCCTAACACATGCAAGTCGAGCGGATGAGAGGAGCTTGCTCCTGGATTCAGCGGCGGACGGGTGAGTAATGCCTAGGAATCTGCCTGGTAGTGGGGGACAACGTTTCGAAAGGAACGCTAATACCGCATACGTCCTACGGGAGAAAGCAGGGGACCTTCGGGCCTTGCGCTATCAGATGAGCCTAGGTCGGATTAGCTAGTTGGTGAGGTAATGGCTCACCAAGGCGACGATCCGTAACTGGTCTGAGAGGATGATCAGTCACACTGGAACTGAGACACGGTCCAGACTCCTACGGGAGGCAGCAGTGGGGAATATTGGACAATGGGCGAAAGCCTGATCCAGCCATGCCGCGTGTGTGAAGAAGGTCTTCGGATTGTAAAGCACTTTAAGTTGGGAGGAAGGGCAGTAACTTAATACGTTGCTGTTTTGACGTTACCGACAGAATAAGCACCGGCTAACTCTGTGCCAGCAGCCGCGGTAATACAGAGGGTGCAAGCGTTAATCGGAATTACTGGGCGTAAAGCGCGCGTAGGTGGTTTGTTAAGTTGGATGTGAAATCCCCGGGCTCAACCTGGGAACTGCATTCAAAACTGACAAGCTAGAGTATGGTAGAGGGTGGTGGAATTTCCTGTGTAGCGGTGAAATGCGTAGATATAGGAAGGAACACCAGTGGCGAAGGCGACCACCTGGACTGATACTGACACTGAGGTGCGAAAGCGTGGGGAGCAAACAGGATTAGATACCCTGGTAGTCCACGCCGTAAACGATGTCAACTAGCCGTTGGGAGCCTTGAGCTCTTAGTGGCGCAGCTAACGCATTAAGTTGACCGCCTGGGGAGTACGGCCGCAAGGTTAAAACTCAAATGAATTGACGGGGGCCCGCACAAGCGGTGGAGCATGTGGTTTAATTCGAAGCAACGCGAAGAACCTTACCAGGCCTTGACATCCAATGAACTTTCCAGAGATGGATTGGTGCCTTCGGGAACATTGAGACAGGTGCTGCATGGCTGTCGTCAGCTCGTGTCGTGAGATGTTGGGTTAAGTCCCGTAACGAGCGCAACCCTTGTCCTTAGTTACCAGCACGTAATGGTGGGCACTCTAAGGAGACTGCCGGTGACAAACCGGAGGAAGGTGGGGATGACGTCAAGTCATCATGGCCCTTACGGCCTGGGCTACACACGTGCTACAATGGTCGGTACAAAGGGTTGCCAAGCCGCGAGGTGGAGCTAATCCCATAAAACCGATCGTAGTCCGGATCGCAGTCTGCAACTCGACTGCGTGAAGTCGGAATCGCTAGTAATCGTGAATCAGAATGTCACGGTGAATACGTTCCCGGGCCTTGTACACACCGCCCGTCACACCATGGGAGTGGGTTGCACCAGAAGTAGCTAGTCTAACCTTCGGGAGGACGGTTACCACGGTGTGATTCATGACTGGGGTGAAGTCGTAACAAGGTAGCCGTAGGGGAACCTGCGGCTGGATCACCTCCTTAATCGACGACATCAGCTGCTCCATGAGCTCCCACACGAATTGCTTGATTCATTGAAGAAGACGATAGAAGCAGCTTTAAGCTCCAAGCTGATAGCTCCAAGCTAACAGTTACGCGCTCGAAATTGGGTCTGTAGCTCAGTTGGTTAGAGCGCACCCCTGATAAGGGTGAGGTCGGCAGTTCGAATCTGCCCAGACCCACCAATTTTGTTATGGGGCCATAGCTCAGCTGGGAGAGCGCCTGCCTTGCACGCAGGAGGTCAGCGGTTCGATCCCGCTTGGCTCCACCATATAAAACTGCTTCTGAAAGCATAGAAATGAATATTCCATTGAGAATATTGATTTCTAGTCTTTTGATTAGATCGTTCTTTAAAAATTTGGGTATGTGATAGAAAGATAGACTGAACGTTACTTTCACTGGTAACGGATCAGGCTAAGGTAAAATTTGTGAGTTCTCTTAATTGAGAAATTCGAATTTTCGGCGAATGTCGTCTTCACAGTATAACCAGATTGCTTGGGGTTATATGGTCAAGTGAAGAAGCGCATACGGTGGATGCCTTGGCAGTCAGAGGCGATGAAAGACGTGGTAGCCTGCGAAAAGCTTCGGGGAGTCGGCAAACAGACTTTGATCCGGAGATGTCTGAATGGGGGAACCCAGCCATCATAAGATGGTTATCTTGTACTGAATACATAGGTGCAAGAGGCGAACCAGGGGAACTGAAACATCTAAGTACCCTGAGGAAAAGAAATCAACCGAGATTCCCTTAGTAGTGGCGAGCGAACGGGGACTAGCCCTTAAGTTGATTTGAGATTAGCGGAACGCTCTGGAAAGTGCGGCCATAGTGGGTGATAGCCCTGTACGCGAAAATCTCTTATCAATGAAATCGAGTAGGACGGAGCACGAGAAACTTTGTCTGAATATGGGGGGACCATCCTCCAAGGCTAAATACTACTGACTGACCGATAGTGAACTAGTACCGTGAGGGAAAGGCGAAAAGAACCCCGGAGAGGGGAGTGAAATAGATCCTGAAACCGTATGCGTACAAGCAGTGGGAGCAGACTTTGTTCTGTGACTGCGTACCTTTTGTATAATGGGTCAGCGACTTATTTTCAGTGGCGAGCTTAACCGAATAGGGGAGGCGTAGCGAAAGCGAGTCTTAATAGGGCGTCTAGTCGCTGGGAATAGACCCGAAACCGGGCGATCTATCCATGGGCAGGTTGAAGGTTGGGTAACACTAACTGGAGGACCGAACCGACTACCGTTGAAAAGTTAGCGGATGACCTGTGGATCGGAGTGAAAGGCTAATCAAGCTCGGAGATAGCTGGTTCTCCTCGAAAGCTATTTAGGTAGCGCCTCATGTATCACTGTAGGGGGTAGAGCACTGTTTCGGCTAGGGGGTCATCCCGACTTACCAAACCGATGCAAACTCCGAATACCTACAAGTGCCGAGCATGGGAGACACACGGCGGGTGCTAACGTCCGTCGTGAAAAGGGAAACAACCCAGACCGTCAGCTAAGGTCCCAAAGTTATGGTTAAGTGGGAAACGATGTGGGAAGGCTTAGACAGCTAGGAGGTTGGCTTAGAAGCAGCCACCCTTTAAAGAAAGCGTAATAGCTCACTAGTCGAGTCGGCCTGCGCGGAAGATGTAACGGGGCTCAAACCATACACCGAAGCTACGGGTATCACCTTCGGGTGATGCGGTAGAGGAGCGTTCTGTAAGCCTGTGAAGGTGAGTTGAGAAGCTTGCTGGAGGTATCAGAAGTGCGAATGCTGACATGAGTAACGACAATGGGTGTGAAAAACACCCACGCCGAAAGACCAAGGTTTCCTGCGCAACGTTAATCGACGCAGGGTTAGTCGGTCCCTAAGGCGAGGCTGAAAAGCGTAGTCGATGGAAAACAGGTTAATATTCCTGTACTTCTGGTTATTGCGATGGAGGGACGGAGAAGGCTAGGCCAGCTTGGCGTTGGTTGTCCAAGTTTAAGGTGGTAGGCTGGAATCTTAGGTAAATCCGGGATTCTAAGGCCGAGAGCTGATGACGAGTTATCTTTTAGATGACGAAGTGGTTGATGCCATGCTTCCAAGAAAAGCTTCTAAGCTTCAGGTAACCAGGAACCGTACCCCAAACCGACACAGGTGGTTGGGTAGAGAATACCAAGGCGCTTGAGAGAACTCGGGTGAAGGAACTAGGCAAAATGGCACCGTAACTTCGGGAGAAGGTGCGCCGGTGAGGGTGAAGGACTTGCTCCGTAAGCTCATGCCGGTCGAAGATACCAGGCCGCTGCGACTGTTTATTAAAAACACAGCACTCTGCAAACACGAAAGTGGACGTATAGGGTGTGACGCCTGCCCGGTGCCGGAAGGTTAATTGATGGGGTTAGCTAACGCGAAGCTCTTGATCGAAGCCCCGGTAAACGGCGGCCGTAACTATAACGGTCCTAAGGTAGCGAAATTCCTTGTCGGGTAAGTTCCGACCTGCACGAATGGCGTAACGATGGCGGCGCTGTCTCCACCCGAGACTCAGTGAAATTGAAATCGCTGTGAAGATGCAGTGTATCCGCGGCTAGACGGAAAGACCCCGTGAACCTTTACTATAGCTTTGCACTGGACTTTGAATTTGCTTGTGTAGGATAGGTGGGAGGCTTTGAAGCGTGGACGCCAGTTCGCGTGGAGCCATCCTTGAAATACCACCCTGGCAACTTTGAGGTTCTAACTCAGGTCCGTTATCCGGATCGAGGACAGTGTATGGTGGGTAGTTTGACTGGGGCGGTCTCCTCCTAAAGAGTAACGGAGGAGTACGAAGGTGCGCTCAGACCGGTCGGAAATCGGTCGTAGAGTATAAAGGCAAAAGCGCGCTTGACTGCGAGACAGACACGTCGAGCAGGTACGAAAGTAGGTCTTAGTGATCCGGTGGTTCTGTATGGAAGGGCCATCGCTCAACGGATAAAAGGTACTCCGGGGATAACAGGCTGATACCGCCCAAGAGTTCATATCGACGGCGGTGTTTGGCACCTCGATGTCGGCTCATCACATCCTGGGGCTGAAGCCGGTCCCAAGGGTATGGCTGTTCGCCATTTAAAGTGGTACGCGAGCTGGGTTTAGAACGTCGTGAGACAGTTCGGTCCCTATCTGCCGTGGACGTTTGAGATTTGAGAGGGGCTGCTCCTAGTACGAGAGGACCGGAGTGGACGAACCTCTGGTGTTCCGGTTGTCACGCCAGTGGCATTGCCGGGTAGCTATGTTCGGGAAAGATAACCGCTGAAAGCATCTAAGCGGGAAACTTGCCTCAAGATGAGATCTCACTGGAACCTTGAGTTCCCTGAAGGGCCGTCGAAGACTACGACGTTGATAGGTTGGGTGTGTAAGCGCTGTGAGGCGTTGAGCTAACCAATACTAATTGCCCGTGAGGCTTGACCATATAACACCCAAGCAATTTGAGTACTCGAAAGAGCATCAGATTGCGGTGTGTGAAGACGAAACGAACCGAAAGTTTGATGTTCACAAACACCGAAAGCTGTCACATACCCAATTTGCTGAAGCGAGGCCATCTGGTCACGACTCAGTACCCGAATTTCTTGACGACCATAGAGCGTTGGAACCACCTGATCCCATCCCGAACTCAGCAGTGAAACGATGCATCGCCGATGGTAGTGTGGGGTTTCCCCATGTGAGAGTAGGTCATCGTCAAGATTAAATTCCGAAACCCCAATTGCGAAAGCAGTTGGGGTTTTGTTTTGCCCGCAGCAAATGTGTTCGCTTGATTTCTATGCAGCTACGCAGGGCATGGCTATTATTCGGACCTCATTGTGAGGCGAAACCTGCATGTTGACGTTGTTGAATCTACTGAAGGACGGGCGATTCCATTCTGGCCAGGACCTGGGCGCTGCCTTGGGAGTTAGTCGAAGTGCTGTATGGAAGCAACTTCAGCATCTTGAGACTGAGCTTGGGCTATCTATCCATAAAGTTCGGGGGCGCGGCTATCAGTTGTCTGCGCCGCTGATGCTGCTCGACTCCCAAAAAATGGAGGGGGTGGGAGCGGGCTGGCCGATCAAGATCTTCGATTCTATCGATTCCACTAACGCTGAGGCGCTACGCGCTATTGGCCAGGGGCAGTCGGCACCTTTTTTGGTGCTGGCCGAGCGACAGTTATCTGGGCGCGGACGAAGAGGGCGCAAGTGGGTTAGTCCATTCGCCGAAAACCTTTATTACAGCCTTGTGCTCCGTATTGATGGTGGAATGCGCCAGCTAGAGGGCTTGAGTCTTGTTGTTGGGTTGGCAGTCATGCAGACCCTGCGAAAGCTGGGAGTACCCAGTGCGGGTTTGAAATGGCCGAACGATGTTCTCGTTGGGAACAAGAAAATTGCCGGAATTCTGTTGGAGCTTGTTGGGGACCCGGCAGATGTGTGTCATGTGGTGCTGGGCATAGGCATCAACGTGAATATGCAGATTGCCGATGAGGTCGATCAGCAATGGACATCCATGCGATTGGAGTCTGGGAAAAACTGCGATCGTAACGTTCTGGCAGTTGAGCTGAGTGAGCAACTGCACGCTTATATACAGCGCCAGCAGGCAGATAGTTTTTCGGCTCTCCAGGCGGAGTGGGAGGAAAATCATTTGTGGCAGGGGCGATCAGTGTCGTTGATTGCTGGCGTCAGCCAAATAGATGGAGTTGTACTCGGAATTGATAATCAGGGTGCGCTGCGATTAATGGTGAATGGCGTAGAAAAAGTTTTCAGTGGTGGCGAGCTCAGCCTTAGGTTGCGTGATGATTCGTGAGATCGACTGCGGCTATCACTTTATAAAGTAGCGAGTCTTGAGTATTGACCCTCAGGGTAAGGGCTCTGACGAGCTAGCGCGTGCGGGGCTGTAGGGCTCAATAGAGTGTTATCAGGCAAGTGTCGCTTGGTTGGTGTTTATGCTGCCGAGGGGCTGATGGGCTGGTTTAAATGCTTGGGCGAGAAGTTCGCGTGCCGATCAGTTGTGTGATGTCTGTGCGTGAGTTATCCGATCTCAGAAGTGATTATGAAGATTACGTGCATTTGGGCCTTGTCGTAGGCTGGCGATACTGAATTGGTTGTTGATGTCGTGCCAGAGGCCTGGGTCGTGCCAGACTTGGTGTTGGTAGGTTTGGCCATGGCGTGTCCTTTATCTCGAGGTATGTATGCGTTGGTTGTTCCTATTGCTCGTTGTTCTCAATGTTTTTTACTACGTCTGGCATCAGCAGGAAGCGCCTTTGCGAGCAAAGGATGTAACTCCTCTCAGTTTGTATAAAGGCTCGCAGCAGGATATCCGTCTGCTCAGCGAGACCGTAGATGCTTCTCGGGGAAGATCAGAGCAGCAGAGGTCTGAGGAGCGGTGCCTTTATATAGGGGGATTTGCTCGTCAGGAGTTGGTTGTAGCGCTGAGTCGGCGTTTGGAGGAGATGGATATCAAGGCCCAAGCATCGCCTAATAGCGTTCCAGGATCAGGATTTTGGCTACGCGTTGCTCCTGAAAGCCAGCGATTGCTGGGTGATCCTCAGTTGCAAAACCTTTCCAACGAATTCAATGAGTTAAAACATAAAATAATGCTGTGCGAGGGGGTTGCACCTGCTGAATAGTTTGCATAGAATGGCGCCCGCTCCACAGTGAAGACCCTGACGGGTTGTCAAAGTGAAGTGATGTCAATGCAGCTAACCTCAGGTTTTTAAATGAGAAAATGCTTGACAGGGGTTTGGCATAGTATAGAATGCCGGCCTGATTAGGAGGGGTTCCCGAGCGGCCAAAGGGATCAGACTGTAAATCTGACGTCTACGACTTCGAAGGTTCGAATCCTTCTCCCTCCACCAGATTTAAGCGTGAGCTGCAGGCTCCGCGGGTATAGTTTAGTGGTAGAACCTCAGCCTTCCAAGCTGATGATGCGGGTTCGATTCCCGCTACCCGCTCCAAGTTTGCAGGTTGTGCAAAGTGTTTCGCTCTTGTAGCTCAGTTGGTAGAGCACACCCTTGGTAAGGGTGAGGTCAGCGGTTCAAATCCGCTCAAGAGCTCCATATAACAAGGCAGATATGAAAATATCTGCCTTTGTTTTAATGGTTGATATTGTTTGTCTAATTCTTCTGTTTGAGGGTGATATCGATGGCTAAGGAAAAATTTGATCGTTCCCTGCCGCACGTCAACGTAGGGACCATTGGTCACGTTGACCACGGTAAAACCACTCTGACTGCTGCTCTGACTCGCGTTTGCTCCGAAGTTTTCGGTTCTGCAATCGTTGACTTCGACAAGATCGACAGCGCACCAGAAGAAAAAGCTCGCGGTATCACCATCAACACCGCTCACGTTGAGTACAACTCGAAGATCCGTCACTACGCTCACGTTGACTGCCCAGGTCACGCTGACTATGTGAAGAACATGATCACCGGTGCTGCTCAAATGGACGGTGCTATTCTGGTTTGCTCGGCCGCTGATGGTCCGATGCCACAAACCCGTGAGCACATCCTGCTGTCCCGCCAGGTAGGCGTTCCGTACATCGTGGTTTTCCTGAACAAGGCTGACCTGGTAGACGACGCTGAGCTGCTGGAACTGGTTGAGATGGAAGTTCGCGACCTGCTGTCCACCTACGACTTCCCGGGCGATGACACTCCAATCATCATCGGTTCGGCTCGTATGGCGCTGGAAGGCAAAGACGACAACGAGATGGGTACCACTGCCGTCAAGAAACTGGTTGAGACTCTGGACAGCTACATCCCAGAACCAGTACGTGTTACCGACAAGCCGTTCCTGATGCCAATCGAAGACGTATTCTCGATCTCGGGTCGCGGTACTGTTGTAACTGGTCGTATCGAGCGCGGTATCGTTCGCGTTCAGGATCCGCTGGAAATCGTTGGTCTGCGTGACACCACCGTTACTACTTGCACCGGTGTTGAAATGTTCCGCAAGCTGCTCGACGAAGGTCGTGCTGGCGAGAACTGCGGCGTTCTGCTGCGTGGCACCAAGCGTGACGACGTTGAGCGTGGTCAGGTTCTGGTTAAGCCGGGTTCGGTTAAGCCGCACACCAAGTTCACCGCAGAAGTTTATGTTCTGAGCAAGGAAGAAGGCGGTCGTCACACTCCGTTCTTCAAAGGCTACCGTCCACAGTTCTACTTCCGTACTACTGACGTGACTGGTAACTGCGAGCTGCCAGAAGGCGTTGAAATGGTAATGCCAGGTGACAACATTCAGATGACTGTTACCCTGATCAAAACCATCGCGATGGAAGACGGTCTGCGTTTCGCTATCCGTGAAGGCGGTCGTACCGTCGGCGCTGGCGTCGTAGCCAAAATCATCGAATAAGCGGTTGTAATGTATTTTTCGGGCCGGCATAATGGTCGGCCTGATTTTGTTTTAGGTCAGTAGCTCAATTGGCAGAGCGACGGTCTCCAAAACCGTAGGTTGGGGGTTCGATTCCCTCCTGACCTGCCAGATTCACTCAGTGTGTCTGGCTTTCTTTTCACAGGATCTTCATAGATGACTCCTAAGGCTGAAGCACAAGGCTCTCGCTTCGATCTGCTCAAGTGGCTTGTAGTAGTCGCTTTGGTGGTTGTAGGCGTTGTTGGCAATCAGTATTACTCTGCTTCGCCGATCCTGTACCGTGTACTTGCTTTGCTTGTCATAGCTGCTGTAGCTGCCTTTGTAGGCCTGCAGACTGCGAAGGGCAAGTCTTTCTTTGTACTGGTTAAGGAAGCTCGCACCGAGATTCGTAAAGTCGTGTGGCCAACTCGCCAAGAAACCACGCAGACCACCCTTATTGTGGTGGCTGTTGTTCTGGTTATGGCGTTGCTGTTGTGGGGGCTCGATTCCCTGCTCGGCTGGCTTGTTTCCTTGATTGTCGGCTAAGGGTGTCCCGTGGCTAAGCGTTGGTACGTTGTGCATGCTTACTCGGGTTACGAGAAGCATGTAATGCGCTCGCTGGTTGAGCGCGTAAAGCTGGCTGGCATGGAAGATGGCTTCGGCGAAATTCTGGTTCCCACTGAAGAAGTGGTTGAAATGCGTAATGGCCAGAAGCGCAAAAGCGAACGTAAGTTCTTCCCAGGCTATGTGCTGGTACAGATGGATATGAATGAGGGTACTTGGCACTTAGTCAAGGATACTCCTCGGGTGATGGGTTTTATCGGCGGTACTGCTGATAAGCCTGCACCAATCACCGATAAAGAGGCGGAAGCAATTCTGCGTCGTGTTGCTGATGGTAGCGACAAGCCTAAGCCGAAGACTCTCTTCGAGCCGGGCGAAACGGTGCGAGTCAACGACGGTCCATTCGCTGATTTTAATGGCGTTGTTGAAGAAGTTAACTACGAAAAGAGCCGGATCCAAGTGGCAGTGCTTATTTTCGGTCGCTCTACTCCGGTAGAGCTGGAGTTCAGTCAGGTCGAAAAGGTCTAACTGGACAAGCATCCCAACCCCGCAGCCCTAGGCTGTGGGGTTTTGTCGTCACTGGGATAAACGCGCAAGTAACCGGGGAGCCTTTCGAGGCGTTCGAACCCGTAATTGGAGTGCCTCATGGCCAAGAAGATTACCGCTTACATCAAGCTGCAAGTGAAGGCCGCTCAGGCTAACCCAAGTCCACCTGTTGGTCCTGCTCTGGGTCAGCACGGCGTGAACATCATGGAATTCTGCAAGGCTTTCAACGCCCGTACTCAGGGTCTTGAAGCAGGTCTGCCGACTCCAGTGATCATCACTGTCTACAGCGACCGTAGCTTCACTTTCGAAACCAAATCCACCCCTGCTTCGGTTCTGCTGAAGAAGGCGGCCGGTCTGACCAGCGGTTCCGCTCGTCCGAACACCGTTAAGGTTGGCACTGTTACCCGTGCTCAGCTGGAAGAAATCGCGAAAACCAAAAACGCGGATCTGACTGCAGCTGATATGGATGCGGCCGTGCGTACTATCGCCGGTTCTGCTCGTAGCATGGGCCTTAACGTGGAGGGTGTGTAATGGCTAAGCTGACCAAGCGTCAAAAGGCTATCGCCGGCAAAATCGAAGCAGGCAAGGCCTACAACATTGTAGATGCCGCTGCTCTGCTGGCTGAGCTGTCGACTGTCAAGTTCAGCGAGTCGTTTGACGTTGCTGTAAACCTGGGTGTTGACCCGCGTAAATCTGACCAGGTTGTTCGTAGCGCTACTGTGCTGCCACACGGCACTGGCAAGACCGTTCGCGTTGCTGTGTTCACCCAAGGTCCAGCTGCCGAGGCCGCTTTGGCTGCCGGCGCTGATCGTGTAGGTATGGACGACCTGGCTGCCGAAATGAAAGGCGGCGACCTGAACTATGACGTAGTGATTGCATCCCCGGATGCCATGCGCGTTGTAGGTCAGTTGGGTCAGATCCTCGGCCCACGCGGCCTGATGCCTAACCCTAAGGTCGGCACCGTAACTCCAGACGTAGCTACCGCGGTTAAAAACGCCAAGGCTGGTCAGGTTCGTTATCGCACCGACAAAAACGGCATCATTCACACCTCCGTTGGCAAGATGGGCTTCGACGCCGTCAAGCTGAAGGAAAACGTTGAAGCCCTGATCGCTGATCTGAAGCGTATCAAGCCAGCTTCCTCGAAAGGTATCTACGTCAAGCGCGTTACCCTGAGCACCACTATGGGCCCAGGTCTGGTTATCGACCAGAGCTCGCTGGACGCGTAAGACAAATGTTGGCGCGATTGTTCGCGCCAATTGAAAGATTGGGGTCCCTGCCTGGCGGGGGCTATCCAAGACCGTAGGCGACGCAAGTCTTAAACCATCAGCCTACGCAGATGGTGCTCCCGGTTCCTTACCGAATCAGACACCAAAACGACATTCGGTTCCGATCGAATGAAACGGTAACAAGCAGGAGTTAAACCCGTGGCAATTAATCTCGAAGACAAGAAGGCCATCGTCGCTGAAGTCAACGAGGCTGCCAAAGTCGCTCTGTCCGCTGTCGTGGCTGATGCACGTGGCGTAACAGTAGGCGCAATGACCGGACTCCGTAAAGAGGCTCGTGAAGCTGGCGTTTACGTACGTGTTGTACGTAACACCCTGCTCAAGCGCGCTGTTGCTGACACTGAATACAGTGTTCTCAACGACGTGTTCACCGGCCCGACCTTGATCGCATTCTCCAACGAACACCCGGGCGCTGCTGCTCGTCTGTTCAAAGAGTTTGCAAAAGGTCAGGACAAGTTCGAGATCAAGGCAGCTGCGTTCGAGGGCAAGTTCCTCGCAGCTAATCAGATCGACGTGCTGGCAAGCCTGCCGACCCGTGACGAAGCAATTTCCCAGCTGATGAGCGTGATTCAAGGCGCTACCAGCAAATTGGCTCGTACTCTGGCGGCACTTCGCGACCAGAAAGAAGCTGCTGCAGCCTGAGGCTGAGCGTTTCCTCTCTCGCGTATTTTTGTTTATTTCGATGGCCTCCAGGCTATCCCCCAATTCAGGAAATAAGTCATGTCTCTGACTAACGAACAAATCATCGAAGCAATCGGCGAAAAATCGGTTCTGGAAATCGTTGAGCTGATCAAGGCAATGGAAGAGAAGTTCGGCGTATCCGCTGCCGCTGCTTCTGCTGGTCCAGCTGCTGCTGCCGCTGTTGTTGAAGAGCAAACCGAGTTCAACGTTATCCTGAAAGGCGCTGGCGAGAAGAAAGTCAACGTGATCAAGGCTGTACGTGAACTGACCGGTCTGGGTCTGAAAGAAGCCAAGGAGAAGGTTGATACCGCTCCTCAGGTTATCGCTGAAGGCGTTTCGAAAGAAGCTGCTGAAGACGCGAAGAAGAAGCTGGAAGAAGCAGGCGCTGAAGTCGAAGTTAAGTAACTTTCGACTTTGCACCTCCAGCCCGAGCGTCAAGCGACAGGCTGATGGCTGGTGGCTCTTGCCACCGGCCTTTTTCCGTTATTGGCAGCCGACTGGGTCGGTGCTGATAAAGGCGCTGTAACCACCCGATGCGGTGGCGCAAACCATGGGGTTTGCACGATTTTCTGGCTGCTCCCGTCGGGAGGGGCCAAACAAGCAGGTGACCAAGCTGGGGAACGCTGATGGCTTACTCATATACTGAGAAAAAACGTATCCGCAAGGACTTTAGCAAGTTGCCGGACGTCATGGATGTGCCGTACCTCCTGGCCATCCAGCTGGATTCGTATCGTGAATTCTTGCAAGCGGGAGCGACTAAAGATCAGTTCCGCGACGTGGGCCTGCATGCGGCCTTCAAATCCGTTTTCCCGATCATCAGCTACTCCGGCAATGCTGCGCTGGAGTACGTCGGTTATCGCCTGGGCGAACCGGCATTTGATGTCAAAGAATGCGTATTGCGCGGTGTAACTTTCGCCGTACCTTTGCGGGTAAAAGTGCGCCTGATCATTTTCGACAAAGAATCGTCGAACAAAGCGATCAAGGACATCAAAGAGCAAGAAGTCTACATGGGTGAAATCCCCCTGATGACTGAGAACGGTACCTTCGTAATCAACGGTACCGAGCGTGTAATCGTTTCCCAGCTGCACCGTTCCCCGGGCGTGTTCTTCGACCACGACCGCGGCAAGACGCATAGCTCCGGCAAACTGCTGTACTCCGCGCGCATCATTCCTTACCGCGGTTCGTGGCTGGACTTCGAGTTCGACCCGAAAGACTGCGTGTTCGTGCGTATCGACCGTCGTCGCAAGCTGCCGGCCTCGGTACTGCTGCGCGCGCTCGGTTACACCACTGAAGAAGTGCTGGACGCGTTCTACACCACCAACGTTTTCCACCTGAGCGGCGAAACCCTCAGTCTGGAACTGATTGCTTCGCGTCTGCGTGGTGAAATTGCGGTTCTGGACATTCAGGACGAGAAGGGCAAGGTCATCGTTGAAGCGGGCCGCCGTATTACCGCGCGCCACATCAACCAGATTGAAAAAGCCGGCATCAAGACGTTGGAAGTGCCTCTGGACTACGTCCTGGGTCGCACCACCGCCAAGGTTATTGTGCATCCGGCCACCGGCGAAATCCTGGCAGAGTGCAACACCGAGCTGAACACCGAAGTCCTGGCCAAGATTGCCAAGTCTGGCGTTGTTCGCATCGAAACTCTGTACACCAACGACATCGACTGCGGTCCGTTCGTATCCGACACGCTGAAGATCGACTCCACCAGCAACCAATTGGAAGCGCTGGTCGAGATCTATCGCATGATGCGTCCAGGCGAGCCGCCAACCAAAGACGCTGCCGAAACCCTGTTCAACAACCTGTTCTTCAGCCCTGAGCGCTATGACCTGTCTGCGGTCGGCCGGATGAAGTTCAACCGTCGTATCGGTCGTACCGAGATCGAAGGTTCGGGCGTGCTGTGCAAGGAAGACATCGTCGCGGTACTGAAGACTCTGGTCGACATCCGTAACGGTAAAGGCATCGTCGATGACATCGACCACCTGGGTAACCGTCGTGTTCGCTGCGTAGGCGAAATGGCCGAGAACCAGTTCCGCGTTGGCCTGGTGCGTGTTGAGCGTGCAGTCAAAGAGCGTCTGTCGATGGCTGAAAGCGAAGGCCTGATGCCGCAAGACCTGATCAACGCCAAGCCAGTGGCTGCGGCGGTGAAAGAGTTCTTCGGTTCCAGCCAGCTCTCGCAGTTCATGGACCAGAACAACCCGCTGTCCGAGATTACCCACAAACGTCGTGTTTCTGCACTCGGCCCTGGCGGTCTGACTCGTGAGCGCGCAGGCTTTGAAGTTCGTGACGTACACCCGACTCACTACGGTCGTGTATGCCCGATTGAAACGCCGGAAGGTCCGAACATCGGTCTGATCAACTCCCTGGCTGCGTACGCTCGCACCAACCAGTACGGCTTCCTGGAAAGCCCGTACCGCGTGGTGAAAGAGGGTGTGGTCACCGACGAGATCGTGTTCCTGTCCGCTATCGAAGAAGCCGATCATGTGATCGCGCAGGCTTCGGCGACCATGAACGACCAGAAAGTCCTGATCGACGAACTGGTAGCCGTACGTCACCTGAACGAATTCACCGTCAAGGCGCCTGAAGAGGTCACCTTGATGGACGTTTCGCCGAAGCAGGTAGTTTCGGTTGCTGCGTCGCTGATTCCGTTCCTCGAGCACGACGACGCCAACCGTGCGTTGATGGGTTCGAACATGCAGCGTCAAGCTGTACCAACCCTGCGTGCTGACAAGCCGCTGGTAGGTACCGGCATGGAGCGTAACGTAGCTCGTGACTCCGGCGTTTGCGTCGTGGCTCGTCGTGGCGGCGTGATCGACTCCGTCGACGCCAGCCGTATCGTGGTTCGTGTTGCTGATGATGAAGTTGAAACCGGCGAAGCTGGTGTCGACATCTACAACCTGACCAAATACACCCGCTCGAACCAGAACACCTGCATCAACCAGCGTCCGCTGGTGAGCAAGGGTGATCGCGTTCAGCGTAGCGACATCATGGCCGACGGCCCGTCCACCGACATGGGTGAACTGGCACTGGGTCAGAACATGCGCATCGCGTTCATGGCATGGAACGGCTTCAACTTCGAAGACTCCATCTGCCTGTCCGAGCGTGTGGTTCAAGAAGACCGTTTCACCACGATCCACATTCAGGAACTGACCTGTGTGGCCCGTGACACCAAGCTTGGCCCAGAGGAAATCACTGCAGACATCCCGAACGTGGGTGAAGCCGCACTGAACAAGCTGGACGAAGCCGGTATCGTTTACGTAGGTGCTGAAGTTGGCGCAGGCGACATTCTGGTAGGTAAGGTCACTCCGAAAGGCGAGACTCAACTGACTCCGGAAGAAAAACTGCTGCGTGCAATTTTCGGTGAAAAAGCCAGCGACGTTAAAGACACCTCCCTGCGCGTGCCTACCGGCACCAAAGGTACGGTCATCGACGTACAGGTCTTCACCCGCGACGGCGTTGAGCGTGATGCTCGTGCACTGTCGATCGAGAAGTCCCAGCTGGACGAGATCCGCAAGGATCTGAACGAAGAGTTCCGTATCGTTGAAGGCGCAACTTTCGAACGTCTGCGTTCCGCTCTGGTAGGCCACAAGGCCGAAGGCGGCGCTGGTCTGAAGAAAGGTCAGGACATCACCGACGAAGTTCTCGACGGTCTTGAGCATGGTCAGTGGTTCAAACTGCGCATGGCTGAAGATGCTCTGAATGAGCAGCTCGAGAAGGCCCAGGCCTACATCGTTGATCGCCGCCGTCTGCTGGACGACAAGTTCGAAGACAAGAAGCGCAAACTGCAGCAGGGCGATGACCTGGCTCCGGGCGTGCTGAAAATCGTCAAGGTTTACCTGGCAATCCGTCGTCGCATCCAGCCGGGCGACAAGATGGCCGGTCGTCACGGTAACAAAGGTGTGGTCTCTGTGATCATGCCGGTTGAAGACATGCCGCACGATGCCAATGGCACCCCGGTCGACGTTGTCCTCAACCCACTGGGCGTACCTTCGCGTATGAACGTTGGTCAGATCCTTGAAACCCACCTGGGCCTCGCGGCCAAAGGTCTGGGCGAGAAGATCAACCGGATGGTCGAAGAGCAGCGTAAAGTCGCTGAACTGCGCACCTTCCTGGACGAGATCTACAACCAGATCGGCGGTCGTAACGAAGATCTGGACAGCTTCTCCGATCAGGAAATCCTGGATCTGGCGAAGAACCTGCGTGGTGGTGTTCCAATGGCCACTCCAGTGTTCGACGGCGCCAAGGAAAGCGAAATCAAGGCCATGCTGAAACTGGCAGACCTGCCAGAAAGCGGCCAGATGCAGCTGACCGACGGCCGTACCGGCAACAAGTTCGAGCGTCCAGTTACCGTTGGCTACATGTACATGCTGAAGCTGAACCACTTGGTAGACGACAAGATGCACGCTCGTTCTACCGGTTCGTACAGCCTGGTTACCCAGCAGCCGCTGGGTGGTAAGGCGCAGTTCGGTGGTCAGCGTTTCGGGGAGATGGAGGTTTGGGCACTGGAAGCATACGGTGCTGCTTACACTCTGCAAGAAATGCTCACAGTGAAGTCGGACGATGTGAACGGCCGTACCAAGATGTACAAAAACATCGTGGATGGCGATCACCGTATGGAGCCGGGCATGCCCGAGTCCTTCAACGTGTTGATCAAGGAAATTCGTTCCCTCGGCATCGATATCGATCTGGAAACCGAATAACACGTGACGCGAATCGAGAGCGGGGCAGGATTGCCCGCTCTCTGCTCCGCCAGGAGGAAAGGCCTTGAAAGACCTACTGAATTTGCTGAAAAACCAGGGTCAAGTCGAAGAGTTCGACGCCATCCGTATCGGATTGGCCTCGCCTGAGATGATCCGCTCATGGTCGTTCGGTGAAGTTAAAAAGCCGGAAACCATCAACTACCGTACGTTCAAACCTGAGCGTGACGGTCTGTTCTGCGCCAAGATCTTTGGCCCGGTAAAGGATTACGAGTGCCTGTGCGGTAAGTACAAGCGCTTGAAGCACCGTGGTGTGATCTGCGAGAAGTGCGGCGTTGAAGTTGCACTGGCCAAGGTTCGTCGTGAGCGCATGGCGCACATCGAACTGGCTTCGCCGGTTGCCCACATCTGGTTCCTGAAATCGCTGCCGTCCCGTATCGGTTTGCTGATGGACATGACCCTGCGTGATATCGAACGCGTTCTCTACTTCGAGAGCTATGTCGTTATCGATCCAGGCATGACCACCCTTGAAAAAGGTCAGCTGCTGAACGACGAGCAGTACTTCGAAGCATTGGAAGAGTTCGGTGACGATTTCGACGCCCGCATGGGTGCTGAAGCTGTCCGTGAACTGCTGCACGCTATCGACCTGGAGCACGAGATTGGCCGCCTGCGCGAAGAGATTCCGCAAACCAACTCCGAAACCAAGATCAAGAAGCTGTCCAAACGTCTGAAGTTGATGGAAGCCTTCCAGGGTTCCGGCAACCTGCCAGAGTGGATGGTGCTGACCGTTCTGCCGGTTCTGCCGCCAGATCTGCGTCCACTGGTCCCGCTGGATGGCGGTCGTTTCGCGACTTCCGACCTCAACGATCTGTATCGTCGAGTGATCAACCGTAACAACCGTTTGAAGCGCCTGCTGGATCTGTCCGCTCCGGACATCATCGTGCGCAACGAAAAGCGTATGTTGCAGGAAGCTGTCGATGCATTGCTCGACAACGGTCGTCGTGGCCGCGCTATCACCGGTTCGAACAAGCGTCCTCTGAAATCCCTGGCTGACATGATCAAGGGTAAGCAAGGTCGTTTCCGTCAGAACTTGCTCGGTAAGCGTGTTGACTACTCCGGTCGTTCGGTAATTACCGTAGGCCCGACTCTGCGTCTGCACCAGTGCGGTCTGCCGAAGAAGATGGCTCTCGAGCTGTTCAAACCGTTCATTTTCGGCAAGCTGGAAATGCGCGGTCTCGCGACTACCATCAAAGCGGCCAAGAAAATGGTCGAGCGCGAACTGCCAGAGGTTTGGGACGTTCTCGCTGAAGTGATTCGCGAACACCCGGTTCTTCTCAACCGTGCACCGACCCTTCACCGTCTGGGTATCCAGGCGTTTGAACCGGTACTGATCGAAGGTAAGGCTATCCAGCTGCACCCTCTGGTCTGCGCCGCGTACAACGCCGACTTCGACGGCGACCAAATGGCCGTGCACGTACCGCTGACGCTGGAAGCCCAGCTCGAAGCGCGTGCGTTGATGATGTCGACCAACAACATTCTGTCGCCAGCCAACGGTGAGCCAATCATCGTTCCGTCGCAGGACGTTGTATTGGGTCTGTACTACATGACTCGTGAAGCGATCAACGCCAAAGGCGAAGGGCGTGTATTCGCGGATCTGCAGGAAGTTGACCGTGTGTTCCGTGCCGGCGAAGCCGCACTGCACGCCAAGGTTAAAGTACGTATCAACGAAACCGTCAATGACCGTGACGGCAACAGCGTGAGCGGTACCCGTATTGTCGACACTACTGTCGGCCGTGCGCTGCTGTTCCAGGTTGTGCCAAAAGGTCTGTCGTACGACGTCGTCAACTTGCCGATGAAGAAAAAGGCGATCTCCAAGCTGATCAACCAGTGCTACCGCGTGGTTGGTCTGAAAGAGACCGTTATCTTCGCTGACCAGTTGATGTACACCGGTTTCGCTTACTCGACTATCTCCGGCGTTTCGATCGGTGTTAACGACTTCGTTATCCCGGATGAAAAAGCCCGCATCATCGGTGCTGCCACCGACGAAGTGAAAGAGATCGAGAGCCAGTACGCCTCCGGCCTGGTAACCCAGGGCGAGAAGTACAACAAAGTGATCGACCTTTGGTCGAAAGCGAACGACGAAGTTTCCAAGGCAATGATGGCCAACCTCTCGAAAGAGAAGGTTATTGACCGTCACGGCGTTGAAGTCGACCAAGAATCCTTCAACTCGATGTACATGATGGCCGACTCGGGTGCGCGGGGTTCCGCAGCACAGATTCGTCAGCTGGCCGGTATGCGTGGTCTGATGGCCAAGCCGGACGGTTCCATCATTGAAACGCCGATTACTGCGAACTTCCGTGAAGGTTTGAGCGTACTTCAGTACTTCATCTCGACTCACGGTGCTCGTAAAGGTCTGGCGGATACCGCGTTGAAAACTGCGAACTCCGGTTACCTGACTCGTCGTCTGGTAGACGTGGCGCAGGATCTGGTTGTAACCGAGATCGATTGCGGCACCGAACACGGTCTGCTGATGACTCCGCACATTGAAGGCGGTGACGTTGTAGAGCCGTTGGGTGAGCGCGTATTGGGTCGTGTTATTGCCCGTGACGTATTCAAGCCAGGCACCGAGGACGTTATCGTTCCGGCCGGTACCCTGGTAGACGAGAAGTGGGTTGAATTCATCGAGCTGAACAGCATCGACGAAGTGATCGTGCGTTCGCCGATCAGCTGCGAAACCCGCTATGGCATTTGCGCCAAGTGCTACGGCCGTGACTTGGCTCGTGGTCACCAGGTGAATATCGGTGAAGCTGTCGGCGTTATCGCTGCCCAGTCCATCGGTGAGCCGGGTACCCAGCTGACGATGCGTACGTTCCACATCGGTGGTGCGGCAAGCCGTACTTCCGCAGCCGACAGCGTTCAGGTGAAGAATGGCGGTACCGTCCGTCTGCACAACCTGAAGCACGTTGAGCGAGTGGATGGTCACTTGGTTGCTGTGTCCCGTTCCGGTGAGCTGGCAATCGCTGATGACTTCGGTCGTGAGCGTGAGCGTTACAAGCTGCCGTACGGTGCTGTGATTTCGGTTAAAGAGGGTGACAAGGTCGACGCTGGCGCAATCGTGGCCAAGTGGGATCCGCACACTCACCCAATCGTTACCGAAATGAAAGGTACCGTGACCTACGTGGGCATGGAAGAAGGCATCACGATCAAGCGTCAGACTGACGAATTGACCGGTATGACCAACATTGAAGTACTCGACGCGAAAGATCGTCCAGCTGCGGGCAAAGAAATCCGTCCAGCAGTGAAGATGGTCGACGACAACGGCAAGGATTTGTTGCTGCCAGGCACTGACGTTATCGCTCAGTACTTCCTGCCAGCCAACGCCCTGGTCGGTGTAGCGGATGGTGCGAAGATCGCGATCGGTGATGTTATCGCTCGTATCCCGCAAGAAACTTCGAAAACTCGTGACATCACCGGTGGTCTGCCGCGTGTTGCCGACTTGTTCGAAGCTCGTCGTCCGAAAGAAGCGTCGATTCTGGCTGAAGTCAGCGGCACCATCGCGTTCGGTAAAGAAACCAAAGGCAAGCGCCGTCTGGTTATTACCCCGAACGACGGTACCGATCCGTACGAAGAGCTGATTCCGAAGTGGCGTCACCTGAACGTGTTCGAAGGCGAACAGGTAAACCGCGGCGAAGTTATCTCCGACGGTCCAAGCGATCCGCATGACATCCTGCGTCTGCTGGGTGTGAGCGCGCTGGCCAAGTACATCGTGAACGAGATCCAGGACGTTTACCGTCTGCAAGGCGTGAAGATCAACGACAAGCACATCGAGACCATCCTGCGTCAGATGCTGCGTAAAGTTGAAATCGCTGAATCCGGCGATTCCAGTTTCATCAAGGGCGACCAGATGGAACTGACTCACGTATTGGTAGAGAACGAGCGTCTGGGCGGCGAAGACAAGTTCGTCTCCAAGTACACTCGTGTTCTGCTGGGTATCACCAAGGCGTCGTTGTCGACCGAATCGTTCATCTCGGCGGCTTCCTTCCAGGAAACCACCCGTGTACTGACCGAGGCGGCCGTTACCGGCAAGCGCGATTATCTGCGCGGCCTGAAAGAAAACGTGGTCGTGGGTCGTCTGATCCCGGCTGGTACCGGTTTGGCCTATCACAGTGAGCGCAAGCGTCGCCGTGAAGCAGACAAGCCGTTGCGCGTAAGCGCCAGTGAAGTGGAAGCTGCACTGACCGAAGCGCTGAACTCGAGCGGTAACTGAGTTCTGCGATATATGAGCTGAGGCCCTGATCGCTCCGTTCGTCGAATCGAGACAAATTGTCAAGGTTCGACGAGCGGGGAGGTCGGGGCCTTGCCTTGACTGGGGACAAGATCCTCTTTAGACTCTTGATCCCCTAAATTTGGCGGGAATTCGTTCCTGCCATTTTGCTTTTCTTGCAAGACAATAGCGTCGCAAGACAACAGTGGAGCTAGTAGATGGCAACTATCAACCAGCTGGTACGTCAGCCGCGTAAGCGTATCGTCGAGAAATCCGACGTACCTGCGCTGCAGAACTGCCCGCAACGTCGTGGCGTGTGCACCCGTGTGTACACCACTACGCCGAAAAAACCTAACTCGGCACTGCGTAAAGTATGCCGTGTGCGCCTGACCAACGGTTTCGAGGTTTCCTCGTACATCGGTGGTGAAGGTCACAACCTGCAAGAGCACAGCGTGGTACTGATCCGCGGCGGTCGTGTAAAAGACTTGCCAGGTGTTCGTTACCACACCGTTCGCGGCTCTTTGGATACTTCCGGCGTTAAAGGTCGTAACCAAGGTCGTTCGAAGTACGGTACCAAGCGTCCGAAGTAATCGGCCGTTTTGCAGATTTTCATTTTATTGAGTCGATAAGAGTAAGGTCGGGCACGCATCCATTGGATCTGTCCCGAGCTAACCTGAAGACCGCTTGAGGGCTTATCATGCCAAGACGTCGCGTAGCAGCAAAGCGTGAGATTCTGGACGATCCGAAATACGGAAGCCAGATCCTCGCCAAATTCATGAACCACGTTATGGAAAGCGGTAAGAAAGCCGTTGCCGAGCGTATCGTTTATGGTGCCCTGGAAACCGTTGCGACCCGTAAGGCTGGCACCGATCCCCTGGAACTCTTCGAAAAAGCACTCGACGCCATCGCTCCGCTGGTCGAAGTGAAGTCGCGCCGCGTTGGTGGTGCTACTTACCAGGTTCCGGTCGAGGTTCGTCCTTCCCGTCGTAACGCTCTGGCAATGCGCTGGTTGGTAGACTTCGCCCGTAAGCGTGGCGAGAAGTCTATGGCTCTGCGTTTGGCTGGCGAACTGCTGGATGCTGCTGAAGGTAAAGGTGCTGCTGTTAAGAAGCGTGAAGACGTGCACCGTATGGCTGAAGCCAACAAAGCTTTCTCGCACTACCGCTTCTAATTTTAGCTTCACTAATTTTGCGAGGGCTTTATGGCTCGTACTACTCCGATTAGTCGCTACCGTAACATCGGTATCGTCGCTCACGTGGATGCTGGTAAAACCACCACCACCGAGCGCGTCCTTTTTTACACCGGCAAAAGTCACAAAATGGGCGAGGTGCATGACGGCGCCGCGACCACAGACTGGATGGTTCAGGAGCAGGAGCGTGGTATTACCATTACTTCTGCTGCCATTACCGCCTTCTGGAAAGGTTCCGAGAAGCAGTACTCGCACGAGCACCGTTTCAACGTAATCGATACCCCGGGCCACGTAGACTTCACCATTGAAGTTGAGCGTTCCCTGCGCGTACTCGACGGCGCTGTCGTTGTGTTCTGCGGTACTTCGGGTGTTGAGCCTCAGTCGGAAACCGTATGGCGTCAAGCCAACAAATACGGCGTTCCGCGTCTTGTTTACGTTAACAAGATGGACCGTGCTGGCGCCAACTTCCTGCGCGTGATTGGTCAGATCAAGCAGCGTCTGGGTCACACTCCGGTGCCAATCCAGTTGGCCATCGGTTCCGAAGACAACTTCCAGGGTCAGATCGATCTGATCAACATGCAAGCTGTCTACTGGAACGACTCTGACAAAGGTATGGTCCCTGTTCGCAAGGACATTCCTGCTGAGCTCCAGGAGCTGGCTGAAGAGTGGCGCAACAACATGGTTGAAGCTGCTGCTGAAGCCAACGAAGAGCTGATGAACAAGTACCTGGAAGGCGAAGAGCTGACGATCGAAGAGATCAAAGCTGCTCTGCGTCAGCGTACTATCGCCGGCGAAATCGTTCTGGCCGTTTGCGGTTCTTCCTTCAAGAACAAGGGTGTTCCCTTGGTTCTCGACGCCGTTATCGACTACCTGCCTGCGCCAACTGATATTCCTGCTATCAAGGGTACTAACCCTGATAACGAGGAAGAAGAGATGGAGCGTCATGCAGACGACAGCGAGCCTTTCGCGGCTCTGGCGTTCAAGATCGCTACCGACCCATTCGTGGGTACCTTGACCTTCGTCCGCGTTTACTCGGGCGTGTTGAACTCCGGCGACGGCGTGATCAACTCGGTTAAGGGCAAGAAAGAGCGCGTGGGTCGTATGGTGCAAATGCACGCAAACGCCCGTGAAGAGATCAAGGAAGTGCGCGCTGGCGACATCGCGGCCCTGATCGGCATGAAGGACGTCACCACTGGTGAAACCCTCTGCAACGCTGACAAACCAATCATCCTGGTTCGTATGGACTTCCCGGAGCCGGTTATTTCGGTTGCCGTAGAGCCTAAGACCAAGGATGACCAGGAAAAAATGGGTATTGCTCTGGGTAAGCTTGCTCAGGAAGACCCGTCTTTCCGCGTTAAAACTGATGAAGAGACTGGTCAAACGATCATCTCTGGCATGGGCGAGCTGCACCTGGACATCCTGGTTGACCGGATGCGCCGTGAGTTCAACGTCGAAGCCAACATCGGCAAGCCTCAGGTTTCGTATCGTGAGCGCATCACGAAGAACTGTGAAATCGAAGGCAAGTTCGTTCGTCAGTCCGGTGGTCGCGGCCAGTTCGGTCACTGCTGGATCCGTTTTGCTCCTGCTGACGAAGGTCAGGAAGGTCTGCAATTCGTGAACGAAGTTGTAGGTGGTGTGGTTCCTAAGGAATACATCCCGGCTATCCAGAAGGGTATCGAAGAGCAGATGAAGAACGGCGTTGTTGCCGGCTATCCGCTGATCGGCCTGAAGGCTACCGTGTTCGATGGTTCTTACCACGACGTCGACTCCAACGAGATGGCGTTTAAGGTGGCTGCTTCCATGGCGACCAAGCAACTGGCCCAGAAGGGCGGTGGTGAGTTGCTCGAGCCGATCATGGCGGTAGAGGTTGTTACGCCTGAAGACTATATGGGTGATGTAATGGGCGACCTTAACCGTCGTCGCGGCATGATCCAGGGTATGGAAGACACAGTGTCCGGCAAGGTTATCCGTGCCGAAGTTCCACTGGGTGAAATGTTTGGTTATGCGACCGACGTTCGTTCCATGTCCCAGGGTCGCGCAAGCTACTCTATGGAATTCAAAAAATACGATACGGCTCCGTCGCACATCGTCGAATCCGTAACCAAAAAACAAGGCTGATTCAGCCCCTTTAGGCTAGGAGTTAATTGTCGTGGCTAAAGAAAAATTTGATCGTTCCCTACCGCACGTCAACGTTGGCACCATCGGTCACGTTGACCACGGTAAAACCACTCTGACTGCTGCTCTGACTCGCGTTTGCTCCGAAGTTTTCGGTTCTGCAATCGTTGACTTCGACAAGATCGACAGCGCACCAGAAGAAAAAGCTCGCGGTATCACCATCAACACCGCTCACGTTGAGTACAACTCGAAGATCCGTCACTACGCTCACGTTGACTGCCCAGGTCACGCTGACTATGTGAAGAACATGATCACCGGTGCTGCTCAAATGGACGGCGCTATTCTGGTTTGCTCGGCCGCTGATGGTCCGATGCCACAAACCCGTGAGCACATCCTGCTGTCCCGCCAGGTAGGCGTTCCGTACATCGTGGTTTTCCTGAACAAGGCTGACCTGGTAGACGACGCTGAGCTGCTGGAACTGGTTGAGATGGAAGTTCGCGACCTGCTGTCCACCTACGACTTCCCGGGCGATGACACTCCAATCATCATCGGTTCGGCTCGTATGGCGCTGGAAGGCAAAGACGACAACGAGATGGGCACCACTGCCGTCAAGAAGCTGGTTGAGACTCTGGACAGCTACATCCCAGAACCAGTACGTGTTACCGACAAGCCGTTCCTGATGCCAATCGAAGACGTATTCTCGATCTCGGGTCGCGGTACTGTTGTAACTGGTCGTATCGAGCGCGGTATCGTTCGCGTTCAGGATCCGCTGGAAATCGTTGGTCTGCGTGACACCACCGTTACTACTTGCACCGGTGTTGAAATGTTCCGCAAGCTGCTCGACGAAGGTCGTGCTGGCGAGAACTGCGGCGTTCTGCTGCGTGGCACCAAGCGTGATGACGTTGAGCGTGGTCAGGTTCTGGTTAAGCCGGGTTCGGTTAAGCCGCACACCAAGTTCACCGCAGAAGTTTATGTTCTGAGCAAGGAAGAAGGCGGTCGTCACACTCCGTTCTTCAAAGGCTACCGTCCACAGTTCTACTTCCGTACTACTGACGTGACTGGTAACTGCGAGCTGCCAGAAGGCGTTGAAATGGTAATGCCAGGTGACAACATTCAGATGACTGTTACCCTGATCAAAACCATCGCGATGGAAGACGGTCTGCGTTTCGCTATCCGTGAAGGCGGTCGTACCGTCGGCGCTGGCGTCGTAGCCAAAATCATCGAGTAATCTCTTTTATTAGAGTTAGCTTGATGGATTGAAAAAGCCCCCGCTCAGCGGGGGCTTTTTTATTGGGTTGACACCTATCTGGGGCGTCTATAGAATTGCGCCTCCTTTTAACGGGCGTATTGCGCCCGGTGGGAATAGCAGCCGGAGTCTGAAATCCAATGCAAAATCAGCAAATCCGTATCAGGTTGAAGGCTTTTGACCATCGCCTGATCGACCAATCAACCCAGGAAATCGTGGAAACCGCGAAACGTACTGGTGCTCAAGTGCGTGGTCCAATTCCACTGCCTACCCGTAAAGAGCGGTTCACCGTTCTGGTTTCCCCGCACGTCAACAAAGACGCGCGTGACCAGTACGAAATCCGCACTCATAAGCGCGTTCTGGACATCGTCCAGCCAACGGATAAAACCGTTGATGCTCTTATGAAGCTTGATCTTGCGGCCGGTGTGGAAGTGCAGATCAGCCTCGGCTAAGACTCGGTCTTAGTCGTGTAACGCTCTGAAATGGGCGGCCATAGCGGGTGAAAGCCCCGTACACTCATGAGGTTTACAACATGACTATTGGTGTAGTCGGTCGTAAATGCGGTATGACCCGTATTTTCACCGAAGAAGGTGTCTCCATTCCGGTCACGGTCATTGAGATCGAGCCGAATCGCGTCACCCAGTTCAAAACTGAAGAGACCGATGGCTATCGTGCAGTGCAAGTCACTGTCGGCGAGCGTCGTGCTTCGCGTGTAACAGCAGCTCAAGCTGGCCACTTCGCTAAAGCGAACGTTGCCGCTGGTCGCACCACCATGGAATTCCGTCTTGAAGAAGGCGAGTACCAGGCTGGCGATCTGATCAACGCTGAAATCTTCGCCGCTGGTCAACTGGTTGATGTAACCGGTCAATCCAAGGGTAAAGGCTTCCAGGGTACGATCAAGCGTTGGAATTTCCGCGGGCAAGATAACACCCACGGTAACTCCGTATCCCACCGCGTCCCAGGCTCTATCGGCCAGTGCCAGACTCCTGGTCGTGTATTCAAGGGCAAAAAAATGTCCGGTCATATGGGCGCTGAGCGCGTGACCGTGCAGTCCCTGGAAGTAGTGCGCGTGGACGCTGAACGCAATCTGTTGTTGGTCAAGGGTGCTGTTCCTGGCGCTACTGGCGGCAACCTGGTTGTACGTCCAGCAGCCAAGGCTCGCGGTTAAGGGGAAGCTGACATGCAATTAAATGTAAATGACGCTCAAGCGATCGAAGTTTCCGAACTGACATTTGGCGGCGAGTTCAACGAGACGCTGGTTCACCAAGCAGTCGTGGCCTACATGGCCGGCGGCCGTCAAGGTACCAAGCAGCAAAAGACCCGTTCCGACGTTCGTGGTGGCGGTAAGCGCCCATGGCGTCAGAAAGGTACTGGCCGTGCTCGTGCCGGTACTATCCGTAGCCCAATCTGGCGTGGCGGCGGTACCACTTTTGCAGCTCGTCCACAGGATCACTCCCAGAAGCTGAACAAGAAGATGTATCGCGCAGCAATGCGTTCCATCCTTGCTGAGCTGGTGCGTACTGATCGTCTGGTCGTGGTTCAGGATTTCGCTGTTGAAACTCCGAAAACCAAAGATCTGCTGGGCAAGCTGAACAACATGAGCCTGACCGATGTTCTCATCGTGTCGGACGCTGTTGATCAGAACCTGTACCTGGCTGCTCGTAACCTGCCGCACGTAGATGTACGTGACGTTCAAGGTTCCGATCCAGTTAGTCTGATCGCATACGACAAGGTGTTAATCACCGTGTCGGCCGTGAAGAAATTCGAGGAGCTGCTGGGATGAACCAGGAACGCGTATTTAAAGTTCTGCTTGGCCCGCACGTTTCCGAGAAGGCTACGGTTCTGGCAGACAAGAAAGGCCAGTTCGTTTTCAAGGTTGCTACTGACGCAACCAAGCTGGAAATCAAGAAGGCCGTCGAAAGCCTGTTCAGCGTGAAAGTAGAGCGCGTCACTACCCTGAACGTTCTGGGTAAGAGCAAGCGCACTGCTCGCGGTCTGGGCAAGCGTAATGACTGGAAGAAGGCAGTTATCTCCCTTCAGCCAGGCCAAGATCTCGATTTCAGCAGCAGTGCTGAGTAAGGAAGGGGTGCATCATGGCAATCGTTAAATGCAAACCGACTTCCCCTGGCCGCCGTTTTGTGGTCAAGGTGGTCAACCAGGAGCTGCATAAAGGCGCTCCTCACGCACCGCTGCTCGAGAAAAAATCGAAGACTGGTGGTCGTAACAACAATGGCCGTATTACCACTCGTCACATCGGTGGTGGTCATAAGCAGCATTATCGTATGGTCGATTTCCGTCGCAACGACAAAGATGGCATCGTCGCCACTGTCGAGCGTATTGAATACGATCCAAACCGTACTGCTCACATCGCACTGCTCTGCTACGCAGACGGCGAGCGTCGCTACATCATTGCCCCTAAAGGCGTGAGTGCTGGCGACCAGCTGATCGCAGGCGCTCTGGCTCCAATCAAGCCAGGCAACGCTCTGCAACTGCGCAACATTCCAGTCGGTTCTACCGTACACGGCATCGAACTGAAGCCAGGTAAAGGCGCACAGATCGCTCGTTCCGCTGGTGCTTCGGCTCAGCTGATCGCTCGTGAAGGCGTGTACGTTACCCTGCGTCTGCGTTCCGGTGAAATGCGTAAAGTCCTGGCTGAATGCCGTGCGACCCTGGGCGAAGTCTCGAACTCCGAGCATAGCCTGCGTTCGCTGGGTAAAGCTGGTGCCAAGCGCTGGCGTGGCGTTCGCCCAACCGTTCGTGGTGTTGCCATGAACCCGGTTGACCACCCACATGGTGGTGGTGAAGGTCGTACCTCTGGTGGTCGTCATCCGGTATCGCCATGGGGCTTCCCGACTAAGGGCGCGAAGACTCGTGGTAATAAGCGTACCGACAAAATGATCGTCCGTCGTCGCAAGTAAATAGAGGGATACGACAGTGCCACGTTCTCTGAAAAAAGGTCCTTTTATTGATCTTCACCTACTGAAGAAGATCGAAGTGGCGGCGGAAAAGAACGATCGCAAACCAATTAAGACTTGGTCGCGTCGTTCGATGATCCTGCCACAGATGGTCGGTCTGACCATCGCCGTACATAACGGTCGTCAGCACGTCCCAGTTCTCGTGAACGAAGACATGGTCGGCCATAAACTGGGCGAGTTCGCCGGTACCCGCACTTATCGTGGGCACGTGGCAGACAAGAAAGCCAAGCGTTAAGGGGTTAGGAAATGGAAGTAGCCGCTAAGTTGTCGGGCGCTCGAATCTCCGCCCAGAAAGCCCGCTTGGTCGCCGACCAGATCCGCGGGAAGAAGGTGGGCGAAGCGCTCAACTTGTTGGCTTTCAGCAGTAAGAAAGCCGCCGAGATCATGAAGAAAGTGCTGGAGTCGGCCGTAGCCAACGCCGAGCATAACGAAGGCGCAGACGTTGATGACCTGAAGGTCAGCACTGTTTTCGTCAACGAAGGGCGTTCGCTGAAGCGCATCATGCCACGTGCCAAAGGCCGTGCTGATCGCATCGTCAAGCGGTCTTGCCATATCACTGTCAAGGTTGCTGACAAGTAACGGAGTCGAAGAGATGGGTCAGAAAGTACATCCCATTGGCATTCGCCTGGGAATCGTCAAGGAGCACACCTCCGTCTGGTACGCAGACGGTCGGACTTATGCGGACTACTTGTTCGCAGATCTGAAAGTGCGTGAGTATCTCCAAGACAAACTAAAAAGCGCGTCCGTAAGCCGTATCGATATCCATCGTCCGGCCCAAACTGCACGTATCACCATCCACACCGCTCGTCCGGGTATCGTTATCGGGAAGAAAGGTGAAGATGTTGAGAAACTGCGTCAGGACCTGACCAAGCAAATGGGTGTGCCTGTGCACATCAATATCGAAGAGATCCGCAAGCCGGAGCTCGACGGTATGCTGGTTGCGCAGAGCGTAGCTCAGCAGCTGGAGCGTCGTGTAATGTTCCGTCGCGCTATGAAGCGCGCAGTTCAGAACGCCATGCGCATTGGTGCCAAAGGCATCAAAATCCAAGTGAGCGGTCGTCTCGGCGGTGCTGAAATCGCACGTACTGAATGGTATCGCGAAGGTCGTGTGCCATTGCACACCCTGCGTGCCGACATCGACTATGCCAACTACGAAGCTCACACCACTTACGGTGTGATCGGTGTAAAGGTTTGGATCTTCAAAGGCGAAGTAATTGGTGGTCGCCAAGAAGAGCTGAAGCCACAAGCACCAGCGCCTCGTAAAAAAGCTGCTAAGTAAGGGGTACGCCAAATGTTGCAACCTAAGCGTACGAAGTTCCGCAAGCAGATGACAGGCCACAACCGTGGTCTGGCTCAGCGCGGTAGCAAAGTCAGCTTCGGCGAGTTCGCGCTGAAGTCTGTAGCTCGTGGTCGTCTCACCGCTCGTCAGATCGAGTCAGCGCGTCGTGCTCTGACCCGTCACGTTAAACGTGGCGGCAAGATCTGGATCCGTGTATTCCCGGACAAGCCGATTTCCAAAAAGCCCCTCGAAGTTCGGATGGGTAAAGGTAAGGGTAGTGTCGAATACTGGGTAGCCCAGATTCAGCCAGGCAAAGTCCTGTATGAAATCGAGGGTGTTTCTGAAGAGCTGGCGCGTGAGGCTTTTGCCCTGGCTGCTGCAAAGCTGCCGCTCGCCACCGCCTTTGTTAAACGGACGGTGATGTGATGAAAGCGAATGAACTTCGTGAAAAATCCGCACAGCAGCTGAACGAGCAACTGCTCGGCTTGCTGCGCGACCAGTTCAATCTGCGTATGCAGAAAGCAACTGGCCAGTTGGGGCAGTCTCATCTGCTCTCGCAAGTTAAGCGTGACATCGCTCGCGTGAAGACTGTGCTCAACCAGCAGGCAGGTAAGTGATCATGGCTGAAGCCGAAAAAACTGTCCGTACGCTGACTGGCCGTGTTGTCAGCGACAAGATGGACAAAACCATCACCGTACTGATCGAGCGTCGCGTTAAGCACCCGATCTACGGTAAATACGTTAAGCGTTCGACTAAGCTGCACGCGCACGACGAAACCAATCAGTGCCACATCGGCGACAAAGTCACTATTCGTGAAACTCGTCCTTTGGCCAAGACCAAGTCTTGGGCGCTGGTTGATGTTCTCGAACGCGCTGTGGAAGTCTAAGGACTAGGGGTCGGAGAAATTATATGATTCAGACTCAATCCATGCTCGATGTGGCCGATAACAGCGGCGCTCGCCGTGTTATGTGCATCAAGGTGCTGGGTGGCTCCCATCGTCGTTACGCTGGTATCGGTGACATCATCAAAGTTACCGTGAAGGAAGCAATTCCTCGCGGTAAAGTGAAAAAAGGCCAAGTGATGACTGCTGTTGTGGTCCGCACTCGTCACGGCGTACGTCGTGCTGATGGCTCCATTATCCGCTTTGATGGCAACGCTGCTGTTCTTCTGAACAACAAGCAAGAGCCGATCGGCACCCGTATCTTTGGGCCAGTGACCCGTGAGCTTCGTACTGAGAAGTTCATGAAGATCGTCTCGCTCGCCCCAGAAGTGCTGTAAGGAGATCCGACATGCAAAAGATTCGTCGTGACGACGAGATCATCGTGATCGCCGGCAAAGACAAAGGTAAGCGCGGTAAGGTGCTTAAGGTTCTTGCTAATAACCGTCTGGTTATTAGCGGTCTGAACCTGGTTAAGCGTCATACCAAGCCTAACCCGATGTCGGGCGTACAAGGCGGTATCGTCGAAAAAGAAGCTCCACTGGACGCTTCTAACGTCGCCATTTTCAACGGCGAAACCAACAAGGCTGACCGCGTTGGTTTTAAAGTAGAAGACGGCAAGAAAATTCGTGTCTTCAAGTCGACCCAAAAAGCGGTTGATGCTTGAACACTGCTAGGTAGAAGACCATGGCACGACTAAAAGAGATTTACTGGAAGGAAATCGCACCGAAGCTTAAGGAAGAACTTAAGCTTTCGAACGTGATGGAAGTTCCACGCGTTACAAAAATCACCCTGAACATGGGTTTGGGCGAAGCTGTTGGTGACAAAAAAGTCATCGAGCACGCTGTTGCTGACCTGGAAAAGATCACCGGCCAGAAAGTCGTTGTGACCTACGCTCGTAAATCCATCGCTGGCTTTAAAGTCCGCGAAGGATGGCCGATCGGCGTCAAAGTGACCCTGCGCCGTGAGCGTATGTACGAGTTCCTGGATCGTCTGCTGTCGATCTCCCTGCCTCGGGTTCGCGACTTCCGCGGCCTGAATGCCAAGTCCTTCGATGGTCGTGGTAACTACAGCATGGGCGTGAAAGAGCAGATCATTTTCCCGGAAATCGACTACGACAAGATCGATGCTCTCCGCGGTCTGGACATTACCCTGACCACCACTGCCAAGAACGATGATGAAGGCCGCGCTCTGCTGCGTGCTTTCAAATTCCCGTTCCGCAACTGATTGGAGTAGGAAAATGGCCAAGAAGAGCATGAAAAACCGTGAGCTGAAGCGTCAGCTCACTGTTGCCAAGTACGCCACCAAGCGTGCAGCGCTGAAAGCTATCATCGTCGATCTGAACGCAAGTCCAGAAGCACGCTGGGAAGCTACCGTAGCTCTGCAGAAGCAACCACGTGACGCAAGCGCTTCGCGCATGCGTAACCGTTGCCGCCTGACTGGTCGTCCGCACGGCGTTTACCGCAAGTTCGGCCTTGGCCGTAACAAGCTGCGTGAAGCTGCAATGCGTGGTGACGTTCCAGGTCTGGTTAAAGCCAGCTGGTAATCGTTGTCAAAGCCTTGATGGTCGGGTTCGCAAGAACCTGACCATCGGTGGCCTTGAATCTGAATCAAGCCCCTTTTGGGGCTTGATTCATTTCTGGGGTGTGTCTAGAATGACCGGCTCGCCTGAGCCCGTGTTTTTCATGCCCGGAAATTCTCGGCGACAAGTAGTAGCCGCAAGGCTAATTTTTCTGTATTAGGAGCGTCTAGCCCATGAGTATGCAGGACCCGTTAGCGGACATGCTAACTCGAATCCGTAATGCCCAGATGGCTGAAAAGTCTGTCGTAAGCATGCCGTCTTCCACGCTGAAGGTGGCTGTAGCAAAAGTCCTGAAGGACGAAGGTTACATCGCGGATTTTCAGATCACCACCGACGCTAAGCCGTCGTTGTCCATCTCGCTGAAGTACTTCGAAGGCCGTCCGGTTATCGAAGAAGTGAAGCGCGTTAGTCGTCCAGGCCTGCGTCAGTACAAGTCCGTTGAAGATCTGCCGAAAGTTCGTGGCGGTCTTGGCGTGTCTATCGTCTCCACCAACAAAGGTGTGATGACGGATCGTGCTGCGCGCGCTGCCGGTGTCGGCGGCGAAGTTCTTTGCACTGTGTTCTAAGGGGGGATAAGCATGTCTCGCGTCGCTAAGAACCCCGTTAAGCTGCCAGCCGGTGTCGAAGTAAAATTCGCAGGCCAACAGCTTTCGGTGAAGGGTGCCAAGGGTACTCTTGAACTGAACATCCATTCGTCCGTTGAGATCGTTGAAGAAGCTGGTGAGCTGCGTTTCGCTGCTCGCAATGGCGATCAACAAACTCGCGCAATGGCCGGTACCACGCGTGCGTTGGTAAACAACATGGTCCAAGGCGTAAGCCAAGGCTTCGAGCGCAAGCTCCAGCTGGTCGGTGTTGGTTACAAGGCGCAAGCAAAAGGCACGGTTTTGAACCTGGCCCTTGGCTTCTCGCACCCAGTGGATTACGAACTGCCGGAAGGCATCACCGCTGAGACTCCTAGCCAGACCGATATCCTGATCAAGGGCATCGACAAGCAGCTGGTAGGTCAAGTGGCTGCTGAGATCCGCGACTTCCGTCCACCAGAGCCGTACAAAGGCAAAGGTGTGCGCTACGCGGACGAAGTCGTCCGTCGTAAAGAAGCCAAGAAGAAGTAGGGCATAGCAAATGACCGACAAAAAAGTTACTCGACTGCGTCGCGCTCGCAAAGCACGCCTGAAAATGCACGAACTCGAAGTCGTGCGTCTCTGCGTGTTCCGCTCGTCGCAGCACATCTACGCCCAGGTCATCTCGGCCGACGGCAACAAAGTCCTGGCAAGCGCCTCGACTTTGGATAAAGAACTGCGTGATGGCGCCACTGGCAACATCGACGCGGCCACAAAGGTTGGCCAGCTGGTCGCTACGCGTGCTAAGGCCGCTGGCGTCTCGCAAGTGGCTTTCGACCGCTCTGGCTTCAAGTACCACGGCCGCGTTAAAGCGCTGGCTGATGCTGCTCGTGAAGCTGGGCTGGAGTTCTAAGTTATGTCAAATAACGACCAAAAGCGCGACGAAGGCTACATTGAGAAGCTGGTTCAAGTTAACCGCGTAGCCAAAACCGTAAAAGGCGGCCGTATCTTCACTTTCACCGCGTTGACCGTGGTTGGTGATGGTAAAGGGCGTGTTGGCTTCGGCCGTGGCAAGTCGCGTGAAGTGCCTGCTGCGATCCAGAAGGCAATGGAAGCTGCTCGCCGCAACATGATTCAAGTTGACCTGAACGGCACCACTCTGCAGTACGCAATGAAGTCCGCTCACGGCGCTTCGAAGGTGTACATGCAGCCTGCTTCTGAAGGTACCGGTATCATCGCTGGTGGCGCTATGCGTGCCGTCCTCGAAGTTGCTGGCGTTCAGAACGTTCTGGCCAAGTGCTACGGCTCGACTAACCCGGTAAACGTGGTTCACGCCACTTTCAAGGGTTTGAAGGCTATGCAATCTCCTGAGTCCATCGCTGCCAAGCGTGGTCTGACTGTCAAGGAGATCTTCTGATCATGGCTACCGTTAAAGTAACGCTGATCAAAAGCATGACCGGCCGCATCCCTAACCACAAACTGTGCGTTAAGGGTCTGGGTCTGCGTCGCATCGGTCACACTGTAGAAGTCCAGGATACTCCCGAGAATCGCGGGATGATCAACAAGGCTTACTACATGCTGCGTGTCGAGGGTTAATCGATGAAACTCAATGATCTGAGTCCAGCGCCGGGTTCCCGTCGCGAAAAGCATCGTCCGGGCCGTGGTATCGGTAGCGGTTTGGGTAAGACTGGTGGCCGTGGTCACAAAGGTCAGACCTCCCGCTCCGGTGGCACCATTGCTCCAGGCTTTGAAGGCGGTCAACAGCCGCTGCATCGTCGCCTGCCGAAGTTCGGTTTCGTTTCCCTGAAAGCCATGGATCGCGCAGAAGTGCGTCTGTCCGAGCTGGCTAAAGTGGAAGGCGACATCGTCACCGTGCAGTCCCTGAAAGATGCCAACGTGATCAACGTCAACGTACAGCGTGTGAAAATCATGCTGTCCGGTGAAGTGACTCGCGCTGTCACTATCGGCAAGGGAATCGGCGCCACCAAAGGTGCGCGTGCGGCTATCGAAGCAGCTGGCGGCAAGTTCGAGGAATAAATGGCTAAGCAAGGTGCTCTCTCTGCGCTCGGCAAAGGCGGTATGTCTGAACTCTGGGCTCGTCTGCGTTTTCTGTTCCTGGCGATTATCGTCTACCGAATAGGCGCACACATCCCGGTTCCAGGTATCAACCCGGACCGACTCGCAGACCTGTTTCGACAGAATGAGGGGACCATTCTTAGCTTGTTCAACATGTTCTCCGGCGGCGCGCTGGAACGGATGAGCATCTTTGCACTGGGGATCATGCCGTACATTTCGGCATCGATCATCATGCAACTGATGACCGCCGTCAGCCCGCAGCTGGAGCAGTTGAAGAAGGAAGGTGAAGCTGGCCGTCGCAAGATTAGCCAGTACACCCGCTACGGCACCGTCGTCCTCGCTCTCGTTCAGGCTATTGGCATGTCCATTGGTCTGGCGGGGCAGGGCGTTGCGTTCACTGGTGACTTTGGCTTCCATTTCGTCGCGGTATCCACATTTGTGGCTGGCGCGATGTTCATGATGTGGCTGGGTGAGCAGATTACTGAGCGTGGTGTAGGCAACGGTATCTCGATGTTGATTTTTTCGGGTATCGTCGCCGGTCTTCCGAGAGCAATCGGGCAGTCTTTCGAGTCTGCGCGTCAGGGTGATATCAACATCTTCGCCTTGGTTGCCATCGGTTTGCTGGCAGTAGCGATTATCGGTTTCGTGGTGTTCATTGAGCGTGGTCAGCGTCGTATTGCTGTTCACTACGCCAAGCGTCAGCAGGGCCGCAAGGTTTTTGCAGCGCAGACAAGCCACTTGCCGCTGAAGGTGAACATGGCCGGTGTTATTCCGGCTATTTTCGCGAGCAGCATTTTGCTGTTCCCGGCTTCGTTGGGTGCCTGGTTTGGTCAGTCTGAAGGTATGGGCTGGTTGCAGGACATCTCGCAGTCGATCGCTCCTGGTCAGCCGTTGAATATTCTGCTGTTTAGTGCAGGGATTATTTTCTTCTGCTTCTTCTATACGGCGTTGATGTTCAATCCGAAAGACGTAGCGGAAAACCTGAAGAAGTCCGGTGCCTTTATTCCGGGCATCCGTCCAGGTGAGCAGTCTGCGCGCTACATTGATGGCGTTCTGACTCGCTTGACCATGTTCGGTGCTCTTTACATGACGGCCGTGTGCTTGTTGCCCCAGTTCCTGGTGGTTGCAGCAAACGTTCCGTTCTACCTTGGCGGGACCTCGTTGCTGATCGTGGTCGTGGTTGTGATGGACTTCATGTCCCAAGTACAATCGCACCTCGTTTCGCACCAGTACGAATCCCTGATGAAGAAAGCCAACCTGAAGGGTTACGGCAGCGGCATGTTGCGCTGAGTACCCATAAGGTTCGAGGAGTTGGTGATGAAAGTTCGTGCATCGGTGAAAAAGCTGTGCCGTAACTGCAAGATTATTCGCCGCGAAGGTGTTGTTCGAGTAATTTGCAGCGCGGAACCGCGTCACAAACAGCGCCAAGGCTGAGTGTGATTGTGCTTCAAGCCCGGTAGCTAGTGCGCTACCGGGTTGATTATTTGTTATTACAGCGATATTATCTCGCGCCCTATTTCTTGGCTTCCGGGGCGTAGGTAGCTGTCAATTGGAGTCCCACTGAATGGCCCGTATTGCAGGCGTTAACATTCCAGATAACAAGCATACTGTTATCTCGCTGACCTACATCTATGGTGTTGGTCGCACTACTGCGCAGAAGATCTGTGCAGTGACTGGGGTAAACCCAGCAGCAAAGATCAAAGATCTGAGCGACGAGCAAATTGAACAGCTGCGTGGCGAAGTGGCGAAGTTCACCACTGAAGGTGACCTGCGTCGCGAAATCAACATGAAAATCAAGCGCTTGATGGACCTCGGTTGCTATCGCGGTCTGCGTCATCGTCGTGGTCTGCCAGTACGCGGTCAGCGTACCAAGACCAACGCGCGTACCCGTAAAGGTCCGCGTAAGCCGATCCGCAAGTAATCGCCCCAGCGAATCGACAGGAATTTAATCATGGCAAAACCTGCTGCTCGTCCTCGTAAAAAAGTTAAAAAGACAGTGGTTGATGGCATCGCCCACATCCATGCATCTTTTAACAACACCATCGTGACCATTACCGACCGTCAAGGTAACGCTCTTTCCTGGGCTACCTCCGGTGGTTCGGGTTTCCGCGGTTCCCGCAAGTCCACCCCGTTTGCTGCTCAAGTAGCTGCTGAACGTGCTGGTCAAGCTGCGCTGGAATATGGCCTGAAAAACCTCGACGTTAACGTCAAGGGTCCAGGTCCAGGTCGTGAATCCGCAGTCCGCGCTTTGAACGGCTGTGGCTACAAGATCGCCAGCATCACCGACGTGACGCCAATCCCGCACAACGGGTGCCGTCCGCCGAAGAAGCGCCGCGTGTAATCCAGGAGATTGTAAAGAATGGCTCGTTACATTGGTCCAAAATGCAAACTCGCTCGTCGCGAAGGCACCGATCTCTTTCTGAAGAGCGGCGTGCGCGCGATCGAATCGAAGTGCAACATTGAAGCAGCACCTGGTATCCACGGCCAACGCCGCGGTCGCCAGTCCGATTACGGCACCCAACTGCGTGAAAAGCAGAAGGTCCGTCGTATCTACGGCGTTCTCGAGCGTCAGTTCAGCGGCTACTACAAAGAAGCTGCTGGCAAGAAAGGTGCAACTGGTGAAAACCTGCTGCAACTGCTCGAATGCCGTCTGGACAACGTTGTATACCGTATGGGCTTTGGTTCGACTCGTGCCGAATCCCGTCAGCTGGTATCGCACAAGTCGATCAGCGTTAACGGTCAGACCGTAAACGTTCCGTCGTATCAGGTTCGTGCTGGTGACGTGGTTGCAGTTCGCGAGAAAGCAAAAAACCAACTTCGCATTGTCCAAGCTCTCGATCTGTGTGCCCAACGTGGCCGCGTAGAATGGGTAGAAGTAGACACTGAGAAGAAGTCGGGCGTTTTCAAGAACGTTCCTGCTCGCAGTGATCTGTCCGCCGACATCAACGAAAGCCTGATTGTCGAGCTCTACTCCAAGTAAGGGCTAGAAAATAGGTGCATCCATGCAGATTTCGGTAAATGAGTTCCTGACACCCCGCCATATTGATGTGCAGGTTGTCAGTCCAACCCGCGCCAAGATCACTCTCGAGCCTCTCGAGCGTGGTTTTGGCCACACCCTGGGCAACGCGCTGCGACGCATCCTGTTGTCCTCAATGCCCGGCTGCGCAGTAGTCGAGGCCGAGATTGACGGTGTGCTCCACGAGTACAGCGCCATCGAAGGTGTACAGGAAGACGTAATTGAAATCCTGTTGAACCTTAAAGGTCTGGCCATCAAGCTGCACGGTCGTGACGAAGTTACGCTGACCTTGTCGAAGAAGGGTTCGGGGGTGGTTACCGCTGCCGATATTCAGCTGGATCATGATGTCGAGATCGTTAATCCCGATCACGTAATCGCTAACCTGGCGTCTAACGGCGCCCTGAACATGAAGCTCACCGTAGCTCGTGGTCGTGGTTATGAACCAGCCGACTCGCGTCAGAGCGATGAAGACGAAAGCCGCAGCATCGGTCGCTTGCAGCTCGACTCTTCGTTCAGCCCGGTTCGCCGTATCGCATACGTGGTGGAAAACGCCCGTGTCGAGCAGCGTACCAACCTGGACAAGCTGGTTATTGATCTGGAAACCAACGGTACTCTGGATCCTGAAGAGGCTATTCGCCGCGCTGCAACCATCCTGCAACAGCAGTTGGCTGCGTTCGTCGATCTCAAAGGTGACAGTGAGCCAGTGGTTGTCGAGCAGGAAGACGAGATCGATCCGATCCTGCTTCGCCCGGTTGACGATCTGGAACTGACTGTACGTTCGGCTAACTGCCTTAAGGCGGAAAACATCTACTACATCGGTGACCTGATTCAGCGTACCGAAGTAGAGCTGTTGAAGACTCCGAACCTGGGCAAGAAATCCTTGACTGAAATCAAGGACGTTCTGGCCTCCCGCGGTCTGTCCCTCGGCATGCGCCTCGACAACTGGCCGCCTGCAAGTCTTAAGAAGGACGACAAGGCGACTGCCTGATCGTCGTAATCACCGAACGTAGTGTTTGGTAAGGAATGAACCATGCGTCATCGTAAAAGTGGTCGTCACCTGAGCCGCACCAGCTCGCACCGCAAGGCCATGTTTCAAAACATGGCGGTGTCGCTGTTCGAGCACGAGCTGATCAAAACTACTCTGCCAAAAGCCAAAGAACTGCGCCGCGTTGCCGAGCCGCTGATCACTCTGGCTAAGACAGACAGCCTGGCTAACCGCCGTCTGGCTTTCGACCGTACTCGTTCGAAAGCTATCGTTGGTAAGCTCTTCAACGACCTGGGCAAGCGTTATGCTACCCGTGAGGGTGGCTACCTGCGCATCCTCAAGTGCGGTTTCCGCGCTGGCGACAACGCGCCTATGGCGTACGTCGAGTTGGTTGATCGTGCTACTGCTGGCGAAGCTGTATCCGCCGAGTAAGACGTCAGTCTGAAACAAAGAACCGGGCCTAGTGCCCGGTTTTTTGTGTCTGCAAGAAAATGCGCTGTTCGTACAAGCTTCCGACACCTTCTGTTGTCACTATGTGCTGAGAAACATAATTAGTAATTATCTATCGATGTCTACAAGTTAATGAATTTGTGGCTGTCACTTGGATGATCAATACTTCCCAGCAAGCCGATTAGCCGGCAGTTTCAAGACTGACAGAGGAAGAAGACCGTATGAGCCAGATCAAAACGCTTACGACCGCCAGTGGCGCACCTGTCGCTGATAACCAGAATTCTCGCTCCGCCGGCCCTCGTGGCCCGTTGCTGCTCGATGACTTTCATCTGATCGAGAAGCTTGCTCACTTCAACCGTGAAAACATCCCTGAGCGTCGTGTACACGCTAAAGGCTCGGGTGCTTACGGTACTTTCACTGTCACTCAGGACATCACCCAATACACCAGCGCCAAGCTGTTTGAATCGGTCGGCAAGCAGACCCCGACGTTCCTGCGTTTCTCCACTGTGGGGGGCGAGCGCGGTTCCGCTGACACCGAACGTGATCCGCGTGGCTTCGCACTGAAGTTCTATACCGAAGAAGGCAACTGGGACATCGTCGGCAACAACACGCCGGTGTTCTTCATCCGTGATCCGCTGAAATTCCCGGACTTCATCCATACACAGAAACGCCTCCCACAGAGCAATCTGAAAAGTGCGCAAATGATGTGGGATTTCTGGTCGCATTCGCCTGAAGCATTACACCAGGTGACCATTCTGTTCTCTGATCGCGGCATCCCGGACGGCTACCGTCACATGCACGGCTTCGGCAGTCACACTTACAGCCTGATCAGTGCTCAAGGCGAGCGTCATTGGGTCAAGTGGCACTACAAGACCAAGCAAGGGATCAAGAATCTCGCGCCAGCAGACGCAGCACGCCTGGCGGGCACTGATCCTGATTACGCACAACGCGATCTTTTCGAAGCCATTGAGCGCGGGGACTTCCCAAAATGGCGCGTGTGCATCCAGATCATGACCGAAGCTCAAGCGGCGGCGCATTATGAGAACCCGTTCGATGTGACCAAAACCTGGTCGCAGAAAGAGTTTCCGCTGATCGAAGTCGGTGAGCTTGAACTGAACCGTAATCCGCTCAATTACTTCGCCGAGGTCGAGCAAGCGGCATTTGGTCCGAGCAACATGGTGCCGGGTGTCGGTCTGTCGCCAGATCGCATGCTTCAGGGCCGTGTATTCGCTTACGCCGATGCGCACCGCTACCGTGTCGGTACCAATCACCAGCAACTGCCGGTCAACGCACCACGCAGCCCGGTGAATACCTACCAGCGCGATGGCTCGATGGCGTTCGGCAGCAATGGTGGTTCGGCGCCTAACTACGAGCCGAACAGCTACATCGAATCGCCGAAGCAAGCGCCGCATTACGCTGAGCCGGCATTGGCCCTGAGTGGTGCAGCGGATCGTTACGATCACCGTGAGGATACTGATTACTACAGCCATGCCGGCGCGCTGTTCCGTCTGATGAGCGACGATCAAAAAGCGCTGCTGGTGAGCAACATCGCTGGTGCGATGGGCGGTGTTTCCAGTGATGTCGTCGATCGCCAGTTGCAGCATTTCTACAAAGCCGATCCGGCGTATGGAGAAGCAATCGCGAAGCTGCTCAACGTACAGCTTAACGAAGTCTAAACGAGAAGCAGAACCGCCCTCATTTGGGCGGTTTTTGCGTTATTTAGGCTGCTTTTCTAAGAATATCTTCGCTTTTATTGCGCTAAGTGAGTGACCTTCCAGTCATGTTGGTTCAAACTACAGACTTTCAAGCAGGGAGATGTAGGGCGATGCAAGGCCACCCAGACGTAATCGATTACCTCAACACGTTGCTGACCGGCGAACTGGCCGCGCGTGACCAATATTTCGTTCATTCGCGGATGTATGAGGACTGGGGGTTCACCAAGCTCTACGAGCGAATCAACCATGAAATGGAAGAAGAGGCCGGTCACGCTGATGCGTTGATGCGCCGCATTCTGATGCTTGAAGGCACGCCACGCATGCGTCCGGACGATCTGGATGTCGGCACTACCGTGCCGGAGATGCTCGAAGCGGATCTGCGCCTCGAATACAAAGTTCGCGCCGCGCTGTGCAAAGGCATTGAGTTGTGCGAACTGCACAAAGACTACGTCAGCCGTGAGATCTTGCGGGTTCAACTCAACGACACTGAAGAAGATCACACCTACTGGCTGGAAAAGCAGTTGGGCCTGATCAAGCTGATCGGTCTCGAGAACTACCTGCAATCTCATACCTGATTGCCGTAGATACAAAAAAGCCCCTGTCACTGATGAAGTGACAGGGGCTTTTTCATGGTCAGCGTTTAAGCCCGATCGCGGATCAGTAACGGCTTGAGGTAATGGCCGGTGTGAGATTGCTTCATCTCGGCCACTTGCTCTGGCGTGCCGGTGGCAATGATCTGCCCACCTTTGGAGCCGCCCTCCGGTCCGAGATCCACCAGCCAGTCGGCCGTTTTGATCACGTCGAGGTTGTGCTCGATCACCACAACGGTGTTGCCGTGATCGCGCAGGCGGTGCAGCACATCGAGCAATTGCTGGATATCGGCGAAGTGCAAACCGGTGGTCGGCTCATCGAGGATGTACAGGGTCTTGCCGGTGTCGCGTTTGGACAGCTCGCGAGACAGCTTGACTCGCTGCGCTTCACCGCCGGACAGAGTCGTGGCCGACTGCCCGAGCTTGATGTACGACAGGCCGACATCCATAAGCGTTTGCAGCTTGCGCGCCAGCGCCGGCACTGCATCAAAGAACACCCGGGCTTCCTCGATGGTCATCTCGAGGGTTTCGTGGATGCTCTTGCCCTTGTATTTGATCTCAAGGGTTTCGCGGTTGTAGCGCTTGCTCTTGCACACGTCGCACGGCACGTAGATGTCCGGCAGGAAGTGCATTTCCACTTTGATCAAGCCATCGCCCTGGCATGCTTCGCAGCGTCCACCCTTGACATTGAACGAGAAACGCCCCGGGCCGTAACCACGGGAGCGTGACTCAGGCACGCCAGCGAACAACTCACGGATCGGTGTGAACAGGCCGGTGTAAGTCGCCGGGTTGGATCGCGGGGTTCGGCCAATCGGGCTCTGGTCGATATCGACGACTTTGTCGAGATGCTCCAGACCTTTGATGCTGTCGTGTGCCGCAGCTTCCAGCGTAGTTGCGCCATTGAGGGCAGTGGCGCTCAGCGGGAACAGCGTGTTGTTGATCAGCGTCGACTTGCCCGAGCCGGACACGCCAGTCACGCAAGTGAGCAAGCCAATCGGAATCTCGAGGTCGACGTTGCGCAAGTTGTTACCGCGCGCGCCCTTGAGGGCCAGAACCTGCTTCTTGTTACGCGGCGTGCGTTTGGCCGGCACTTCGATCTTCACCCGGCCCGACAGGTATTTGCCGGTGAGGGAGTCCGGGTGCGCCATGACTTCGGCGGGCGTACCTTCGGCAACGATCTGACCACCATGCACACCGGCGCCCGGTCCGATATCCACGACATAGTCAGCCAGACGAATTGCATCTTCGTCATGCTCGACCACGATCACCGTGTTGCCGATGTCGCGCAGATGTTTGAGCGTGCCGAGCAGTCGGTCGTTATCGCGCTGATGCAGACCAATGGACGGTTCGTCGAGGATGTACAGAACGCCTACCAGGCCGGCGCCGATCTGGCTGGCCAGACGAATCCGTTGTGCCTCACCCCCGGACAACGTGTCAGCACTACGATCCAGCGACAGATAATCAAGCCCGACGTTGACCAGGAACTGCAGACGCTCGCGGATTTCCTTGAGGATCTTGTCGGCGATCTCGCCGCGACGGCCGGTCATCTTCAGCTCGGCGAAGTACTCACAGGCATCGCCGATCGGCAGGTTGGTGACCGCCGGCAGCGTTTTTTCGCCCACCCAAACGTGCCGTGCTTCACGACGCAGGCGAGTGCCGCGGCAATCCGGGCAGGATTGGGTGCTGAGGAACTTGGCCAGTTCTTCACGCACGCTCGCCGATTCGGTTTCGCGGTAGCGGCGCTCAAGGTTGGGCACAATGCCTTCGAACGGATGCGAGCGTTTGACGATATCGCCACGGTCGTTCAGGTATTTGAAGTCGACGTTCTGCGAGCCGCTGCCGTGCAGGATGAATTTCTGCTGATCGGCCGGCAGTTCGTTGAACGGCACCTCCAGACTGAAGCCGTAGTGAGAGGCCAGTGAGCCGAGCATCTGGAAGTAATAAACGTTGCGCCTGTCCCAGCCGCGAATCGCACCTTCGGCCAGCGTCAGGTCACCATTGACCAGTCGTTTGATATCGAAGAACTGTTTAACGCCCAGGCCATCGCAAGTCGGGCAGGCGCCGGCCGGGTTGTTGAAGGAGAACAGCTTCGGTTCCAGCTCGCTGATCGCATGACCGCAGATCGGGCAGGCGAAACGCGCGGAGAAGATCATTTCTTCGCCCAGCTCGTCGTCCATCGGTGCCACCAGGGCGATACCGTCGGCCAGTTTCAGTGCGGTCTCGAAGGACTCGGCCAGACGTTGCTGCAGATCGGCGCGAACCTTGAAGCGGTCGACGATCACATCAATCGAATGCTTCTTCTGTTTATCCAGTTTCGGCAATTCGTCGAGCTCGCAGATCCGGCCGTTGACCCGGGCGCGAACAAAGCCCTGCGCACGCAGCTCTTCAAACACCGACAGATGCTCGCCTTTACGCTCGCGAATCACCGGGGCGAGCAGCATCAGTTTGCTGCCTTCAGGCTGCGCCAGCACCAGATCGACCATTTGGCTGACAGTCTGTGCTTCCAGCGGAATGTCGTGATCCGGGCAGCGCGGCGTACCGACGCGTGCATAGAGCAAGCGCAGGTAATCGTAGATTTCGGTGATGGTGCCGACCGTGGAGCGCGGGTTGTGCGAGGTCGACTTCTGTTCGATGGAGATTGCCGGTGACAGCCCTTCGATGGTGTCGACATCGGGTTTTTCCATCATCGACAGGAACTGCCGGGCATAGGCCGACAGCGATTCGACATAGCGGCGCTGGCCTTCGGCGTACAGCGTGTCGAACGCCAGGGACGACTTGCCGGATCCGGACAAGCCGGTGATGACGATCAGTTTGTCCCGTGGCAGGGTCAGGTCGATGTTCTTCAGGTTGTGGGTACGGGCCCCACGTATCAGGATCTTGTCCAAAGTGGCCTCGCTCGGCGGGCGTCGAAAACGTAGGAGTATACGGGCAAATACTGGATGGATGCACACTATCAAGCACAGCGTTTTTTGCGCTGCATGAAGAGAGTTTCATCTATGCGTGGCAAAGCGTCGCGATATACCCCGTCTTTCGATGGGACTGGTAGAATCGCCGCCGGTTCACACGAGGTTTTTCCATGCACGATCCCCACAGCGAACGCATGAGTGGCAGCGAGACCCGCGCGGCGAGCGGTCTGGCCCTGGTGTTCGCCTTCCGTATGCTGGGCATGTTCATGGTGTTGCCGGTACTGGCGACCTATGGGATGGATCTGGCGGGCGCGACCCCGGCCCTGATCGGGTTGGCCATTGGTGCTTACGGCCTGACCCAGGCGATTTTTCAGATTCCGTTCGGGATCATTTCCGACCGCATCGGACGTCGCCCGGTAATTTATCTGGGGCTGATCGTCTTCGCCCTCGGCAGTGTGCTGGCCTCGCAGGCCGATTCGATCTGGGGCGTGATCGCCGGCCGGATCCTGCAGGGCGCCGGGGCGATTTCCGCGGCGGTCATGGCGTTGCTCTCCGACCTGACCCGTGAGCAGCACCGCACCAAAGCGATGGCGATGATCGGCATGACCATTGGCCTGTCGTTCGCGGTGGCCATGGTCGTCGGGCCGTTGCTGACCCGTGCATTCGGTTTGTCCGGCCTGTTCCTTGCCACTGGTGGCATGGCGCTGGTGGGTATCCTGATCATCATGTTCATGGTGCCCAAATCCACCGGGCCGTTGCAGCATCGTGAGTCCGGTGTCGCGCGTCAGGCCTTGATGCCGACACTCAAGCATCCGGACCTGCTGCGCCTTGATCTGGGCATCTTTGTGTTACATGCCATGTTGATGTCGAGCTTCGTCGCGTTGCCTCTGGCGCTGGTGGAAAAAGCCGGTTTGCCCAAGGAGCAGCACTGGTGGGTCTATCTCACCGCGCTGCTGATTTCGTTCTTCGCCATGATCCCGTTCATCATCTATGGCGAGAAGAAACGCAAAATGAAACGAGTTTTGCTCGGCGCCGTCATGACGCTGATGCTCACTGAGCTATTCTTCTGGCAGTTCGGTGACAGCTTGCGGGCGCTGGTGATCGGCACGGTGGTATTTTTCACCGCGTTCAATCTGCTGGAAGCCTCATTGCCGTCGCTGATCAGCAAGGTTTCACCGGCGGGCGGGAAGGGCACGGCCATGGGCGTGTATTCCACCAGCCAGTTCCTCGGTTCGGCACTCGGCGGGATTCTCGGCGGCTGGCTGTTTCAGCATGGCGGTCTGTCGGTTGTGTTCCTCGGATGTGCCGGTCTGGCTGCCATCTGGCTGGCCTTTGCTGTTACCATGCGCGAACCTCCCTACGTGACGAGCCTGCGCTTGCCGTTGTCGCCCGAGGCGATCCGCGAAGCGGGTCTGGTCGAGCGCCTCAAGGCCCTCGTGGGGGTAACAGATGCAGTGATAGTTGCTGATGAAGCGGCTGTTTACATCAAACTGGACAAAGAATTAGTGGATCGCGACACCCTCGAACGCCTGGTGAACAACCCGGCCGGGGCTGCTTGCGAAGCCTAGGAGAACGTTATGGCCCGTGGGGTTAACAAAGTCATATTGGTCGGCACTTGCGGCCAGGATCCCGAAGTTCGCTACCTGCCTAACGGTAACGCCGTGACCAACCTGAGTCTGGCCACCAGCGAACAATGGACCGACAAGCAAACCGGTCAGAAGGTCGAGAAGACCGAATGGCACCGTGTGTCGATGTTCGGCAAGGTGGCCGAGATCGCCGGTGAATACTTGCGTAAAGGTTCGCAGGTTTACATCGAAGGCAAGCTGCAGACCCGCGAGTGGGAAAAAGACGGTATCAAGCGTTACACAACTGAAATCGTGGTCGACATGCAAGGCACCATGCAACTGCTCGGCGGCCGTCCACAACAGGGCGACCAACAAGGCGGTGGCAATAACTACCAGCAGTCCGCTCCGGCCGCTCCACGCCAACAGGCTCAGCGTCCGCAGCAGTCGGCTCCGCAACAGCGTTCGGCCCCGGCTCCACAGCAGGCCGCACCGCAACCGGCTCCGGATTTCGACAGCTTCGATGACGATATCCCGTTCTGATACCCGCTTGAGCCGTTGTCTGGCTTGAGTACAAAACCCCCGCATTGCGGGGGTTTTGTCGTTTTGGCGGACTGAAAATGCCTCTGTCATCGACGCCACGTCACGGCGAATGCGTACGTCCCCTGCAAACCGTTGGCATCAAAGTTTCGATGAGGCCCTTGAAGGCGAGGGCAAGCCGTTCCATGATCCGTCCCGACAACGGGCAGGCGTGTTCATTTCACCCGCAACAGATCCTGTCGATCAGGCGCCTGGTCATTCACAACAACAAGAGAATCCGATGAGCAGTATCAAGAATAAGGAAATCGAGTATCTGCGTGGCGCGGCCATCGTCATGACGATTTTCACCCATCTGCCGCAACTGCTGCCGTTCTACGATATGTACATCCTGAAGGTGTTCAGCATCTATTCGCCATGGACCGGGGTGGATCTGTTCTTCTGCATTTCGGGTTATGTCGTCAGCAAGGCTTACCTTGATTACTTCGACAAAAACCGTGAGCAGAACCGGTTCGGCCTTGCCGCCACGTCCTTCTGGATCAGACGGGCCTATCGTCTTCTGCCGACAGCCTGGCTGTGGGTGCTGATACCGTTGGCGTTTTCCATATTTTTCAACCAGTCCAACGCCTTTCAGTCCTGGTTCGACAATCTGCGCAGTTTTACCGCGGTCGCCACCTTCACCGGCAACCTGGCGAATCTGCACGGCACGCTTCTGGGGCCTAACTCGGTGTACTGGAGCCTGGCGCTGGAAGAGCAGTTCTACTTCATCTTTCCGTTGTTTCTGCTGTTGGTCACGTCGACGCGCTGGCGTCTGATCATCTTGCTGGCGCTGATTGCCTTGCAGTTCGGCTTTGACCGTAACGGCTTTGGCGCGCCGCCTGCGCCCCTGCTGTTCTCGTTCCGTATGGACGCCATGATGTGGGGGATCGTGCTCTGCCTGTTCTCGCGCACCTCGCTGTACAGGGAGATTGAACCGGTCGCCCTCGGCGGCAGCCTCCTCAAGCGCTTGGGGGTTACGCTGTTTCTGCTGTACATGCTGGGCGCTATCTCGGGCCAAATGATCAATGTGCCAATCGCATTTGGTCTGGTGGCGGTGACTACGGCGATCACGGTGTGGCTGGCCAGTTACCAGAAGGGTTACATCTATTGCCCGGCGCTGTTGCGTGGGCTGTTCGAATGGCTGGGCTCACGTTCCTACGCGTTGTACGTCGTGCACATCTTCGCGTATCACCTGAGCACCGAAATCTGGACGCGCGTCGCGGCTTCCAGTGGTACGACGCTGGGCCCGGGCTACACCCTTGAACTCGTGTTCACGTCTTTGTTGATCATGCTGGTGTGCAGCGAATTGAACTATCGGTTTGTCGAAACACCGTTGCGTCGTCGGGGGGCGGAGATCTCCCGTCGCCGAATGGCCGGGGTCGCCTCAGCGGAACCCGCCAGGCAAGAAGTCCCGGCGCAGGTGCCAACGCGTACAACTGAACTGTCGTAGCCCAGGCAGACACAAAAAAGCCGTAGCGCCTCAACGCTACGGCTTTTTCATGCGCGCATTTGTTGCGCCTGGATGATCAGTCGAGGATCAGATGCGGCAGAAACCGGCTCGAATCCTTGGTGATCAAACTGTTGTCTTCGCGTACGCCAATCCCCGCCGCCTGATCGCCAATCACCCAGGAGCCGATCAGCGTGTAGCTGTCATCGAACTTCGGCAGCGGCGCAAACTCCTGCAGGATGAACGGCGCATCGGTGTAAGGCCCGTCTTCTTTGACGATCAGCCCGTCAGCGGTTTGCAGCTCGATGTTGGCGCCTTCCCGGGAAAAGTACGGTTTGCGCACCCAGCCCTTGGGCACGGCGCTGGCCGGGTTCGGATCGAGGTGCGCTGCGAGCAGATTC